>CADDZO010000026.1 GCA_902812395.1 bacterium
CCCTGGCGGATGGCCGCCTGGGCCAGCCGATGGCCAAGGCGCGGGCGCAGGCCCCTCGAAGGCGCTCGTTCCCGTACTGCCTGCCCAGCCGCATCAGGCCCAGGCAGGCGCGGTAGCCGTGTTCGGGGTGGGGCCGACTCTTCAGGATCACCTCCACCAGCTGGCCCACCTCCGGGGCTCCCCATCGAGACGCGTCTCGATGGGTCCCCTCCGGCCCGATGGACTCGGGCCCCCCCACTCGTCAGGATGGGTCTCGAGCCGACGACCGGCCCTCGAACGACACCAGAAGGGACTTCAGGAGCGCCGCCAGCCGAGAGCACTGCTGCGGGCTGAGCCCGGAGAGCAGCGACCGCTCACAGCGGAGCAGGCCCACCAATGCAGCATCCACGGTGCGCCGCCCGTGGTCGGTCAAGCGTACGCGCACCAGGCGTCCGTCGCGTGGGTGGTCGCCTCTGGCCACCAGCCCGGCGGCCTCCATCTGATCGATACGGTGGGTCATGGTGCCGGAGGACACCAGGGTTTCCGCCACCAGCTCACCGGGGGTGAGCTCATAGGGGGGACCGGCCCGACGCAGGGCGGCTAGCACGTCGAACTGCCACAGGGCCAGCCCCCCGCTTCCCTCGCCCAGGGCTGCGAACGCCTCCCGTCGGGCCAGCTCCAAGTGGCGGGCGATGCGGGCGATCCGGCTCAGCACCGCCAGCGGGCCCAGGTCAAGGTCTGGTAGCTCTCGATGCCATGCCGCCATCAGGCGGTCCACGGAGTCCTCCACCGAAACCATCTTGACATCGAGAATTCCCATCCGGTAATCTCTTGATATCAAGAGATCTACGGTAATGGGCACGGCTATCGAATCGGGCCGAACCGAGGTCCAGCGGCTGGCCGCGTTCGTCACTGCCACTCGCCACGAGCAGCTCGGGCCGGCCGTCCGGGAGGCGCTGAAGATCCGTATCCTGGATGCCCTGGGCTGCGCGCTCGCGGCCCTGGACCACAGCGTGGTTCGGGCCGTGCGCGCTGAGGTCGAGGAGCTTGGCGGGAGACCCACCGCCTCTCTGTTTGGGGGTGGTCGCACGTCGCCCGACCGGGCCGCGTTGCACAACGCAGCTGCTGTGCGCTACCTGGATTTCAACGACTCCTTCATGGCCGAGGGCGAGACCTGTCATCCGAGCGACAACCTGGGCCCGGTGTTGGCGGCAGTGGAGCATGCCGATGGCAGTGGGCTGGACCTGCTCCTGGCTCTGGCGATCGCCTACCAGGTCCAGTGCCGGCTCTCGGAAGTGGCACCGGTGCGAGCGCGAGGCTTCGACCACGTCACCCAGGGCGTCTACGGGTCCGCCGCCGGGGTAGCCCGTGGCCTGGGACTGGATGCCGAGGCCACTGCCAACGCGCTGGCCATCGCCGGCACCGCCTTCAATGCGCTGCGTGTCACCCGCACGGGGGCTCTCTCCAACTGGAAAGGCCTGGCTGCACCCAACGCCGGCTTCGCTGCCGTCCATGCCGCTTTTCTGGCCCGGCACGGGATCACCGGGCCGGCCGAGGTGTTCGAAGGCAACAAGGGCTTCATGGACGCGATCGCGGGGCCGTTCCGGGTGGAGTGGGAGAAGGAGGGACTCGACGCGGTGCTCCGGACCAGCATCAAGCGCTTCAACGCCGAGTTCCACTCCCAGGCAGTGCTGGAGGCGGTGCAGGAGCTGCGCGCCGCTCACAACCTGGATGCGGCCAGGGTGGAGCGAGTGGACCTGGACGTCTTCCAGGTCGCCTATGACATCATCGGTGGTGGCGAGGAAGGTGACAAGACGGTGGTCCGCACCAAGGAGGAGGCGGACCATTCCCTCCCCTACATGACCGCCGCCATGCTGCTCGACGGCGACGTCCTGCCACCCCAGTACGCGCCCGAGCGCATCGCCGCCGATGATGTCCAGAACCTGCTCCGGCGGATCCACGTCCGGCCCGACCCCGAGCTCAGTGCTCGCTTCCCAGCCCACCACGCCTGCCGGGTCCGCATCACCCTGCGGGACGGCCAGGTCCTGCAGGCCGAGAAGGAGGACTATCGCGGGTTCGTCACCCGCCCGGCCAGCTGGGCCGACGTCGAAGAGAAGTTCCGCCACCTGGCGGTGCCGGTGGCCGGTGCCGAGCTGGCCGACCGCATCGTGGAGGCGGTGGTTCGTCTGGAGGACATTCGGGCGGGCCAGCTTTGCGCGCTCCTGGCCGCGGTGCCGGTGGGGCTGAAAGGAGGACGATGACCATGACCGCGATTGCCGAGAGCAGCCGTCCGTTCGCCTTCTTGCGCCGCAACCGACGCCAGCCCAAGCCTCGCTCTCGTGGCCTGACCGAGATTCGCGGGCCGTACTACGCCCCGACCGGTCGCCGTTACCTCGAGGACTTGCTCGAGGAATGGGGCCAGTACGTCGACAGTCTCAAGTTCGCTGGTGGCTCGTTCACCCTGATGCCCGAGGGCGCACTGCGCGGCATCATCGACGTCTGCCATGCCCACGAGGTCAAGGTCTCGACCGGCGGCTTCATCGAACACGTCCTGACCCAGGGCGAGGAAGCAGTCGATCGCTACCTGGAGGAGTGCCGCCGGGTCGGATTCGACATCGTCGAGATCTCCAGCGGCTTCATCAGCATCCCCGTGGACGACGTCGTCCGCCTGGTGGAGCGGGTCCAGGCCGCCGGCTTGTTGGCCAAGCCCGAGGTGGGGATCCAGTTCGGAGCCGGCGGGGCCACGCCGGTCGAGGAGCTGGAGGCGGAGGGCACCAGCGATCCCGGCCGGGCGATCGAGATCGCACGCCGCTGCCTGGAGGCCGGCGCCTATCTGGTGATGATCGAGTCCGAAGGCATCACCGAGAACGTTCGCAGCTGGCGCACCGACGTGGTCGCCAGCATCATCTCCGCGCTGGGCACAGAGAAGGTGATGTTCGAAGCGGCCGATCCAGACGTCTTCGCCTGGTACGTGAAGAGCCATGGCCCTGAGGTAAACCTGTTCATCGACCACAGCCAGATCGTGCAGCTGGAGTGCCTACGCTCGGGTATCTGGGGGACGGCTGCCACCTGGGGCCGGGTCGTGACCTACCGCCCCGAGTGATCCGGCCGGTGACCACTGAAGTCGTCATCCGCGCGCTGGCACGTCGCCCGGGTCCAGCTTCGCGTGTTCGTCGGAAGAATCGGCGTCCCCGGTGACGGTGAAGGGCCCCCACTCCCCCACCACCCCCTGGCCGTGCGCGGAGACGCTGGTGCCGCGCTCGATCGGCTTCTCCGTCATCAGCCCGAGTGCGATCAGGAAGGCGTCGATCCTGGCCGGCACCTCTCGGTAGCGGGAGACCTCGTGACCGTCCACCCAGAAGACGACCTCATCCGCGGCCTTGGTGTAGGCGATGCGGCAGCGGTGCAGCTGACCCGAAGTGGTGGGGAGGTCGAGCTCGTGGAAGTGGCAGAAGTACTTGGGACGCTCCGGATTCGGGTCCTCGAAGGGGCCGGTGCCGGGGAAAGGAAGCCGGGCGTACACGGTGGCGATCCGGTCATCGGAGCAGAAGACGTCCAGCGCCAGGCCATGGGCGAAGTCGAGTAGGTTGACCGACACGAACCCGTCGTAGAGGTCGCCAGGCCGGGTCTCGATGCCCCGAGCGCTCATCTCCCACTCGACCGTGATCGTCCCCCGGTCGGGGGGACGGAACAGCCGGGTCGAGAACCACATGTTCTTGGCGTTGTCCAGGATCTGGATCCGGTCGTGGCGTTGGGTGAACGGGACCACCCCCGCCCGCAGTCGCTGGCCCTCTACCACGACCACCGTCTCCGGCTCCCGGCAATGCCATACCGAGCCGTCGGGAAGCGGAAAGGAGGCATAGCGCCAGCTTGGCTCGTCCCCAGTGATGATGGAGCCGTAGTCCGCATAGACCAGCCGCGAGCCTGTCGCCTCCCCGACCTCTGCCATCTCAAACCTCCAGCCAGGATCTATCCAACTCCGGACGCTGCACGGACCACGATCGCGACCAGGACCAGCAATGCGGCAAGCAGGTCGCCGTTGATCGTCGCCGCCATCAGCCGACCGTACCCGGCCAGGGAGCCATCAGCCTGGCGAAGGGCCACCGCTGGCAACGCCAGTGTCCCCACCGCGGCAACCGCGTACCAGGGCAGAGCGGCCACGGCGCAGGCCGCCACGAGCGCCACCGCGCACGTGGCCAGCAGCCCCCAGCCCACTTGGCGCCCTCGGATTTCGCCCAGCCAGGCCACCGGCGACATCTTCCCGACCTCTCGGTCCGCCCGCCAGTGCAGGAAGTGATGGAAATAGAGCACCGCGGTCGTGTACAGGCCGACAGGGATCGACACCAATACAACCGACCAGACGACCGTGCCGGTCTGGACGTAATAGGACCCTACCAGCGGTAGTACGCCGAACGAGACCAGGATGTCCAGCTCGCCAGCGCCACGGCCGACGTAGGCGAGCCGCACCGGCGGGGCGACGTAAGCAAGGGCAAACAGGAAGCCGGCCGCGCCGAAGCCCAGCGTCCAGGGACGCCACGGTGTAAGCGCCAGGCCGCAGGCCAGTGCCACCGCGAACAGGGCCAAGGCCAGACGGACGTGGCCATGCAGACCCAGCTGGCCGCTGAGTAGGCTCGGGGACCCGGTGGGCATCGCCTCTCCCCGCCCGGCCAGCATGCGCGCCGCTGCGGCATCGGCACCGCTCCGGTAGTCGAAGATGTCGTTGAGCACGTTGGCGCCCAGATGGGAGGCCAGGGCCCCGGCCAACGCCAGGGCTAGGAAGCCGACCTCAAATTCCTGCCGCTCCTGCCAGGCAAGCGCGGCGCCGATCAGCACCGGGGCCGCGATCACCGGCAGCACCGCAGCCCTAGTGGCGCGGGCGAAGAGGCGGACCGCGTCACCAAGATGAAGAGGGTGCTGCCGGCGAAACGCACCTGCCATCGTTGACTTCCAATCTTGCCTCCGTTGCCAGTCAGCGGGTCTGCGGACGGCCCGGAACCTGGTGGGGCCCACGCACGGCTCTCACTGAGCGAGACCAGCTGCTCGGCAGCAGCTCCTGAACCCCTTGCTGCAGCCAACTGGGCTGCGCATTCCAGCGCATCCGACCAGGACCGGAATGCGCGCACCTCAGCTCCAGCCAACGCTCACGGAAGTGTCAGATCGCGCTCCGGCCTTGCTCAAGGCAGTGGCGCCCCTCCTGTTGGGCGAGATCAGGAGCCTGGGCGCGGTCGCACCTGCCCTGCCGGAATCCGGGGGTCTCGTCCCCGGGGAGGTGCCTGGGGCCCGAAGGCCTGCCTGCCACTCGGGCCGGCGGGTTGTTGCCCACCAGCTTATACAGTGCACCGCACCCCGATATATCCCGCGGGGATGCGAAGCGCCGTCAGCAGCAGTGGCACTCGAATCTGGGGGCTGGCAACTGCTGTCGTCTGAGCTTGTGTGAGAGTGAACTTGAAGGAGCGGGTGGCCAGCAAGGTGTGCATCGTTTCTCAAGAGATGAGCCGTTGAGTGCCGCTCCGTCGGCAGGCCGGCACCGAAGCAACCACTTGCCGATGGGAGCGGTGGCGTCGTCCTCCCAGCCATGGCCGGTAGGGGCCGGGCCCCATAAGTGGCGGGCTCGGCGCATTTCGGCCAGGCGATGTACTAGGTGGAAGTAGGTGAGCGCAGCCAGCGGATGGGGGGGCCTGCTCCCGCCCGACGATGCAGGCGGCGGCAGCCGGCGGCTCGGCCGCGGCCGTGCTGGTCGGCGTTGAGGAGGTCGCCAGGGTGGCCCACGGCTCAGTGTGCGACCTGAAGGAGGTCAGGGAGCTGGCCGGGCAACCGGTGGCTGCGGGTCGGCTGGCTCATGCTCACTGACCCGCAACGGCTGGAAGCAGCAATGGCCGACAACGCCTCCGAGTTCGGCTCCCAGAAGTTCAACCACACGCTCGCCTGTCTCCGTCTCACCAACCCAGCCGGGAGTGACAGCCGAGGAGCATTGAGGTGGGCATCGCCGCTCGGGTCCTCACGCTCGGCTCGCACGAAGCAACCGGCGGCGGATTCGGCGCCGGTTGCGACCCGCACGCATGTGGCATCGTGGTCACGAGCGGGCTTCTAACCCGAACCCGTCATCGCTCGGCCGGCGACACAGCTTGGCCACCCTCCGCGTCGGTCCGTCCGCCCGTCACTGCGGGCGCGCCTGACGCTTCTTCCGCTTCTTCCAGCCGCTCTGTGCACCGACCAAGGAAGTCGCGGAGCGAGGCCTCGGCGACACGATGCATCAGCGCCTGGTCAAGCGCCATGCCCACCCTTCCCGCAGGCGGCTGGTAGGTCGCGTCGAAGCGGAGCCGGGATCGGCCCGCATGCTCGGTGCGCTCCAGACGTAACACACCCTCTAGCGTCGGGTAGAGGTCGGGGCGGTGGGCAGCGCGCCACGCGATTCTCACCGCCACCCCGTAGCCGAAGGGCATGACGTTGCTCAGCGTCACCGCCACCCGACGCCGCACGCTCCGACGCCCGGAGCCGACCCCGACCTCAAAGACGAGGGCTTCGCCGGTTCGCTCGGCCTGGGGCAGCCATCGCTCTGGGCCATCCCGCAGAACCTCGGCCAGAGCCTCGTACGGGCGACGGACCTCAGCCTCCAGATGCAGTTCCATGTCCAACAACCTCACCGTCCAGGGGAGAGATCCGGCCCCCGCTCTCCACCTGCCCAACCCAGCCAGCCGGCGACCATACCGGCCAGCGCTAAGAGCCAGGCGCAGAGCGCGACCCAGATCTCGCCCCGGGCAATAGCCCCCAGCGCCCCCAGGCCTGCAGCCAGACCGAATGACCAGCTGGCGGCGGCGTACATGCCGAGCGGGAAGATCATGCTCCAGAGCGTCGGCTCGTAGCGGAGCGGCACCCGGCAGAGCACGTGTCGCCACACGCCGAGGAGTACCAGGAGCGGGATCCACCAGCTGCCGAAGGCCCACAGCAACACAGCGGTGTCGCGGACGAAATCTGGCGCAACCGGCAACAGCGAGCGCACTGCCAGCAGCCGGGAGGCTGCGAAGACCGTGATTGCGGTGGCTCCCATCGTGATCCAGTAGGGGGGTATCAGCGCCTCCGGCCGCAGCTCCTGGAAGAGAAGACGGGCCAAGATGATGGTGATCAGGAGTAGATAGAGCACCACGCCCAGGCCCCAGAGCGATGTCGCTGCGAACGCCAGTCCGGCCTTCGCCCACGGGAGCCTTTGCACCAGGCTGGCGCTCACGATAGCCACCGACTGCGTCCCCACCACCCAGATCAGCCAGGTCCCGTTCGCCTCGCCGAACTCGATTCCCTCGGGGCGGGTCACCAGCCGGGCCGGGATGGCATAGGTCAACGTCAACCACGCTGCCGCCCCCACCAAGCCCAGGATCTCGGTCGGCACCAGCTGTCCCAGGGCGAGGAGGCGCGATGCGAGCACGTTGCTCGCCGCCACGAACGTGAACAGGGCAAAGGCACGATCTGGGGCGCTGGCGTCCTCGACCAGCCGGGGCCAGAAGCGGACCAGGCGCCAGGCGGTGAGCAAGCAGAGGACGACGTACCCCACGACCGCCATGACCAGCAGCACTGCCGAGAGCACCGCCGGCCCCATCTCCAGCGTCGCGGTGGAGAGGATGCCGGTGGCCATTACGAAGGCGAAGGCGCCGGGATGAAGTCCCCGGACGTATTCCGAGAGCCACTGACCGAGCCCTCGATACCAGGTCAACTCGCCGGTGAGGATCGGCCGGCTCATGGACGAAGTGCCGTCTGGTCGCCTTCCCCGGGCTCGGGTGTCGGTAGGCCACCAAGGATCCCGGGCCCCGGTGGCGGGTCGCTTGCCGGGAAGCTCCCCTCGACCACGTCGTCCCACGGATCCCGTGCAGAAGAGACGGGTGGTTCGCTCACCGCACCGTTGCGGTACCTCCTTGTGTCTGCGGGCGCACGGTGATGACGCCCGTGTGCTGGCAGCGTGGGCAGGTCATCTCGACCGCGATCCGGTCCAGCTCGACCTGCCGCAGCTCCAGGCGGCAATCGCGCAGCGGCTGCCCGCACCCAGGGCAGGGCACCGATCCGGCGCTGGCCCGCACCAGCTCGAGGACCAGGCCCTGGGCCGGGGAGGGCTCGAGGCTCATCGGCGCGCCACCGCCAGTCGGCTCCGGTAGAGGACGTAGGGCCGGCCCAGGTACTGAAGGGGAAGGCTCCACACATGCACCAGGCGCGAGAACGGCCAGAGCGCGTAGAGGGCCCAGGGGATCGCGGTGTGGAGCTGATAGACGAGTGGAGCCGTGGCCATGAGCTGTGGCTGGGGGTGGAGCCAGAACAGCCCCCGGAACCAGATCGCCACTGTGGAGCGGTAGTCGTACCCGGCACCGAAGGCGTTGACGAACACGGTGGCGTAGGTGCCCAGACCGACCAGAGCCGCCAGCAGGACGTAGACCGCGATGTCGATAGCGGTGGTGAGCCGGCGGATGCGGCTGAAGGCGCTGCGTCGGGCGATGAGGATAATCAGGCCGGCGGTGCAGACCAGCCCCGCGATCGACCCCGGGATGGCCGAGATGAAGTGGTAGGCGAACTCGGAGATGCCGATCGCCGACGTGAGCCAGTTGGGGATCAGGATCCCGATCACGTGGCCGGCGATGGCGCCCAGGGCGCCGTAGTGGAAGAGGTTGGAGCCCCAGGCCAGCCAGCGACTCTCCAGGATCTGGGTCGAGCGGCTGGTCCACCCGAACTTGTCGCGGCGGTACCGCCAGACGTGCCCGCCCAGGAACAGCACCAGGGCGGCGTACGGCAGGACCACCCACAGGAATGTGTCCCAGATCGTCATCGTGCCGCCTCCTGGATCGAGGGCATCACCTCGGGCGGGGCGAAGGGCTCCAGACCCACCCGCTCGGCTGGGGGTCCCTCTCTCACGAGGCGTCCCACCAGCTCCAGCTGGGCTAGGGTGGGCCTGGGTAAGAGCGAGCAGACTGCATCGACGAGGTGCCGATAGGGGCTCTTCTGCTCGGTGAGGGCGAGCCGGAGCAGCTCCAGGCCCGGGCGGTGCTCGGCCAGCACTCGCTCCCCGAGGCCAGGCGGCGTGAGTGCGCAGAACTCCAGCAGCACGGGCAGATAGTCGGGCAGCTCCGGGCCCTCGAGGGGAAGCCGGGCCAAGCGGTACAGCTGTTTCAGCCGGACCAAGGCCTGACCGCGCCGGCGGGTGTCGCCCTCGGAATAGAAGGTGAGGTAGAGGCTGGTGCGCCGGCTCAGGTCGAAGGTGGCGACGTAGTGCTCCTGCAACTCGAGCGCGGACGTCCCCGAGAACCAGGCCCAGAAGCGCAGCAGGCGGTCGCGCAGTGCTCCCCGCTGGAGGCCAGCCAACACCTCCCCCAACTGATTGCGTGCGTCCAAGAGCTGCTGGTCCGGATACTGGAGGAGCAGCGACAGCAGCTTGTATGCGACCTGACGCTGAGGGGGCGAGCTGCTCATCCGGCGCTCCCCTGCGGAGCCGACCGGTCGGGTCGGGTCGAGTTCGGGTTGAGGACCGGGAGGCGGCGCGAGGGGAAACGGTCCGCAGGGTGCCGCTTGAGCATGAAGTTCTCGTTCAACCCCTGCGCCGGCCGCGGTAGTGCCCCGCAGTTGCCAGGGCCGCCCGCGAAGTCGAGCCCGCAGGTGCCGGGCAGCTCGGCCAGCCGTTGGGCGACCTCCGTGTGAGCCTGCGGGATCACGTACCGGTCCTCGTACTTGGCGATGGCGAGCAGCCGATACATGTCCTCCAGATCAGCTGGCTGCATCCCCACCCGGGCGGCGAGCTCCTCCTCGCGGACCCCGAGCACCTGCTGCTTTCGCATGAAGGCTCGCATTGCCGCCAGCCGTGCCAGCACCCTTCGAACCACCCCTTCATCCCCGGCGGCGAGGAGGTTGGCCAGGTAAGCGATCGGGATCCGCATTGCCTCGATCGCCGGGAAGACCTGGTCGGGGTCCGCCTCGTAGCCGTCGGTCTCGAGCGCGTTGACCACCGGCGACAGCGGAGGCACGTACCAGACCATGGGTAGAGTCCGGTACTCGGGGTGGAGCGGCAGGGCCACCTGGAACCGGACCGCCAGGGTATGGACGGGAGAGCGGCGGGCGAACTCGAGCCAATCGTCGGGGATCCCGTCGCGACGAGCCTGCCGCTGCACCGCCTCGTCTGCCGGGTCCAGGAACAGTGAGAGCTGGGCCTGGAGCAGGTCCTTCGGATCCCGCACCGAGGCTGCTTCATGGACCCGATCGACGTCGTAGAGAACCAAGCCCAGGTAGCGGATCCGGCCGACGCAGGTCTCCGAGCAGATGGTGGGCAGGCCGGCCTCGATCCGCGGGTAGCAGAGCGTGCACTTCTCCGCCTTGCCGGTATGGTGGTTGAAGTAGACCTTCTTGTAGGGACACCCGCTGATGCAGAAGCGCCAGGCCCGACACTTTTCCTGGTCGACCAGCACGATGCCGTCCTCCTCCCGCTTGTACATCGCACCAGATGGACAGGAGGCGACGCAGGACGGGTTCAGGCAGTGCTCGCAGATGCGGGGCAGATAGAACATGAAGGCCTGCTCGTAGGCCAGCTTCACGTGCTCCTCGATCCCCCGCAGCAGCGGGTCCTGGGGTGCGGTCTGGGGCGCGCCGGCCAGGTCGTCGTCCCAGTTCGGGCCCCAACTGACGCTCATCTCCTTCCCGGTCAGTTGGGAGTGCGGGCGGGCCACCGGGTCGCGCTCCGAGAGTGGGGCCTCGGTCAGGGTTTCGTAGTCGTAGGTCCAGGGCTCGTAGTAGTCGTCGATCGTGGGCAGGTCCGGGTTCCAGAAGATGCTGATGAGCTTCCGCACCTGGCCACCGGCCCGGAGCCGGAGCCGGCCCTTGCGGTCCAGCTCCCAGCCTCCTCGCCAATGCTCGTTGTCCTCCCAGCGCCGTGGATAACCGAGCCCCGGCTTCGTCTCGACGTTGTTGAACCAGACGTACTCCGTGCCCGGCCGGTTCGTCCAGACCTGCTTACAGGTGACGCTGCAGGTGTGGCAGCCGATGCACTTGTCGAGATTCATGACCATGCCCACCTGGGCCCGGACCTTCATCAGAACACCACCTCCTGGCGTCGTTTGCGGACGACCGTGATCTCATCCCGTTGCGAGCCGGTGGGCCCGTGGTAGTTGAAGCCAAAGCTGAGCTGGGCGTAGCCACCGATAAGGTGGGTCGGTTTCCAGATCACACGGGTAAGCGAGTTGTCGGTGCCACCGCGGTTGCCGGCCTGCTCGGTTCGGGGGACGTTCAAGTGCCGGTCCTTGGCGTGGTACACGATGCAGACCCCCTTCGGCACCCGGTGGGTGACAACTGCCCGGCAGGAGATGATGCCGTTGCGGTTGCAGGCCTCGATCCAGTCGTTGTCTCGCACGCCGATCGCAGCCGCGTCCTCCTGCGAGAGCCAGAGCACTGGCCCGCCCCGGAAGAGGGTCAGCATGTGGATGTTGTCCTGGTACTCGGAGTGGATCGACCACTTGGAGTGCGGCGTCAGATAGCGGACCGTGACCTCGACCGCCCCGGGCAGGCCCGACCCCTGATCCCCGAAGTGGTGACGGTAGTCCAGCGGTGGCCGGTACACCGGCAGCATCTCGCCCAGCTCCCGCATCCACTCGTGATCCAGGTAGAAGTGCTGGCGCCCGGAGAGCGTGTGCCAGGGCTTCTTGCGTTCCACGTTGATGGTGAAGGGTGCATAGCGGCGTTCCTCAGCTTCGATCCCGGACCACTCGGGCGAGGTGATCACCGTCCGTGGCTGCACCTGGGCATCGAAGAAGCTGACCCTATCCCCCGCCCGAGCCCCGGCCAGGTCGACCAGCGGCAGTCCGCAGCGCTCCTCCAGAGAACGGAAGCCCTCGACCGCCAGCCGCCCATTGCAGGTGCCGGACAGGGCCAGGATTGCCTCCCCCACCTGCTCGGCGCGATCGATGCGGGGGCGGCCGGTGCAGGGACCGTCGCGCACGACGCCGTGCTTGCGAGCGAGGTACCGGACTTCCTCGGTTGGCTTCCAGCGCGCCCCCTTGATCTGGGTGCCCAGCTCCTCCAGCAGCGGCCCCACCGAGCGCATCTTCGCCGCCACCGCCCCATAGTCACGTTCGACCACCACGAGCCGGGGCATGGTCCGGCCCGGCACCGGCTCGCATTCGCCCGCCGCCCAGTCCCGGACCTCGCCCAGCGGCTGGGCGATCTCGTCCGGGGAGTCATGCAGGAGCGGCGCCGCCACCACGTCGCGCCGCACCCCAAGGTGGCCAGCTGCCAGCCGGCTGAAGCGCTCGGCGATCAAATTGAAGATGTCCCAGTCCGACTTCGCCTCCCAGGGCGGTGGGATGGCCTGGTTGAAGGTGTGGACGAAGGGGTGCAGATCCGTGGTCGAGAGGTCGTACTTCTCGTACCAGGTGGCGGCCGGGAGGACGACGTCGCTGAACAGCGCGTTGGAGGTCATCCGGAAGTCCAGCGTGCAGAGCAGGTCCAGCTTGCCGATCGGCGTCTCATCGCGCCAGACCACCTCCTGCGGCCGCAGCTCGGGCGGGGACTCCTCCGCCCGGACCGCCGGATCCAAGGTCCCGAGCAGGTGCTTGAGGAAGTACTCGTGGCCCTTGCCCGATGAGCCGAGCAGGTTGGAGCGCCAGACCGTGAGCACCCGAGGCCAGTTCCGAGGGGCGCTGGGGTCCTCGATCGCGAAGCGCAGCCGACGCTCCCGGAGCTCGCGGACCAGGTAGTCTGCCACCGGGAGCCCAGCGTGGTCGGCCTCGTCGGCGAGCAGGAGCGGGTTCCGGTCGAAGGATGGGTAGGCGGGCAACCACCCCATGCGGGCTGCCTTGGCGTAGCAGTCCATCAAGTGGCGGCCCCGAAAGAGGCCCCGCGCGCCTGCCCAGGCCAGCTGCTCGGGGCCGAAGGCCTCGTAGCGCCACTGGCCGGTGACCGTGTACAGGTAAGGCGTCGCCGACTGGTGCCGCGGCGGTCGGACCCAGTCGAGAGCGAAGGCCATCGCCTGCCAGCCGGCTAGGGGGCGAACCTTCTCTTGACCCACGTAGTGCGCCCACCCTCCGCCGTTGACGCCCTCGCAGCCGCAGAGAAGGAGCAGCGTGAGGAAGCTGCGGTAGATGAGGTCGGAGTGGAACCAGTGGTTGGTGCCGGCACCCATGCAGATCATCGAACGCCCCCGGGTCAGCTCGGCGTTGCGGGCGAACTCGCGCGCGATCCGAGCGGCAAGCCCGGCCTCGACCGAAGTGATCTCCGCCTGCCAGGCCGGGGTGCAGGGCTCGGGATCGTCGTAGTCGCGGGGCCACTGCCCGGGTAGGCCCTCTCGGGCCACCCCGTGCTGGGCCAGGACGAGGTCGAAGACGGTGGTGACCAGGTGCCCGCCCACCTCCCTGACCGGGATCCCGCGGCGGACCAGCCCGCCTCCCTCGCCGCCCCGGTCGAAGCGGGGGAGCAGCACCTCCCGCTGTCCGGTGGCGCGTCCCATCATGGTCAACGCCGGCCGCAGGCCGCCCAGGCGGAGGTTCCAGCGGCCCGGCTCCTGCTGATAGCGGTGACCGACCGAGCCGTCCGGGATGGCGGGCCGCTCGGAGGCCTCGTCCCACACCGCCGGCTTCCACTCGGCCAACTCCTGGTCGCGGTCCTCCGGCAGGTCGGAGGCGCGCAGGAATCGGCCTGGGACGACACCGTCCTCACGCTCCTCCAGCGTGACCAGCAACGGCAGGTCGGTGTAGGTGCGGGCGTAGTCCTCGAAGTAGGGCACCTGCCGATCCACGTAGAACTCCTTCAGGATCACGTGGCCCATGGCCATCGCCAGGGCGGCGTCGGTGCCGGGCTGTGCCGGAAGCCAGTGGTCGGCGAACTTGGTGTGGTCGGAGTAGTCGGGGGAGACGACGACGACCTTCTGCCCCCGGTAGCGAGCCTCGGCCATGAAATGGGCGTCGGGGGTGCGCGTGATGGGCAGGTTGGTGCCCCAGATGATGAGGTAGTCGGCGTTCCACCAGTCCCCAGATTCGGGAACGTCGGTCTGGTCCCCGAAGACCTGGGGGGAGGCCGGGGGGAGGTCCGCATACCAGTCGTAGAAGCTGAGGATCACGCCCCCGATCAAGGAGAGGAAGCGGGTACCGGCGGTGTAGGAGACCTGGGACATGGCCGGGATCGGGGAGAAGCCGACCACCCGGTCAGGGCCATAGCGCTCGATCGTGTCGACGTGGGCAGCGGCCACCAGCTCGAGGGCCTCGTCCCAGGTGGCCCGGACGAAGCCGCCCTTGCCTCGCTGCAATTTGTAGCGACGGGAGCGCTCGGGATCGTCCACAATCTCCCGCCAGGCCAGGACCGGGTCCTGCTGCCGGGCCCGGGCCTGGCGCCACATCTCCAGCAGGCTGCCCCGCACGTACGGGTACTTGAGCCGGAGGGGGGAGTACGTGTACCAGCTGAAGGAGGCGCCACGCGGACAGCCGCGGGGCTCGTACTCGGGCATGTCGGGGCCAGTGGAGGGGTAGTCGACCGCCTGCGACTCCCAGGTGATGATCCCGTCCTTCACGTAGACGTTCCAGGAGCAGGAGCCGGTGCAGTTAACCCCATGGGTAGAGCGGACAACCTTGTCGTGCTGCCAACGATCTCGATAGAAGGACTCCCAGCTACGGTCCTTGGCGACCACCTGACTCCAGCCCTCGGCTGAAAGGGCGCCGCCGCGGAAGAAGCGATGGGTCTCCAGGATCGGTGCCTTCAGGTCGGGCACGGCGTCCACCTCCTGCGCACAGCTCGCTTCTCCGTCGTCAGCTCGCAGGCCGGTGCCGGTTGCGGACCGGCGCCAGGCCCCGCCTCACCGCCACCGGGGCAGTTTCTCCGACGATGGCCGAGGCTGCGGTCGCGTCCGCTGACCTCGTGCCGCCGCCCCCGCGGCCTTGAGAGGCATCACGACCATCGTGGCCGTTGGCCTCCCCGCACCCATCCGGGTTCTCCAGCAGCGGGCGCGCCCCCCGACCGCCATGGTCGTGGCCGCCATCCCCGACTGCCTGGCCGCCCCCTCCTCGATCCTTCCGAACAGGCAGGACGCAGGCCAGATAGTGCAGGGTCCCATCGAACCGGCGTGCTTCCCGGGGCCATTGGCCCTCCAGCAGGGCCCACCCGTCGGCCGCTATCCGGCAGGCCTCTTCAGGTTCTCCGGCCTCGCCCAGACGTCGCAACGCCCGCTCCAGGAGTCGACTCAGCCCGCGGATCTGTTCCTGGCTCATTGGCGCCTCTGGATCCGCACCTGCCAGACCTCGGGCCCCGCCTCCAGGTACTCCCATCCGTAAGCATCCCGGCCCCGGGTGGCCTCCAGCTGGTAGCGGAGGGGCAGCGGATCGTGGTCGTTGACCAGGGTCAGCGTCTCGCCGATCGGGAGCCGGTCGAGCAGGGCGAAGATCGTCTGGTGCCGTCGAGGTGGGGGCAGGCTGCGAACGTCCAGGACACCGTCCTCGCCGCCGTCGTCGGGGTCCAGCGTCACCCTTCCGACACGATAGTCGAGGTCCGAGCGCAGATGGCGGCCGATGAAGCAATGGCGACGTGCGCGCTCGGCCTGCGCCTGGTAGTCGTCGACAAGGCTGACGTCGGCCCCGCGGATGGTCGGGATCACCTCGATCGAGGCGATGCGGGCCCGGGGGCCACGATGGTCCAGGACCGCGGCCTCGGCGCGTACCTGTAGCGTCCGGCAGGGCAATCCGGCCTGAGTCAGCAGCGAAGCCAGGGTCGCCGTGTAGCAGGCGCCGACGGCGCTCGTCAGCAACCCCTCGGGGTCGGTCCCCACCCCCCGGCCGCCCATCGATCGAGGGACCGAGAACTCAAGGCTCTGGCCTCGGGCCCGAACTCTGCCCGCCTGCTCCTCGACAAGCCATTCGAGCTCGCTGCTGAACCTGAGTTCGCTGGTGGTCTCGATGTCCATCTCATCTCCTCGCAAATGGGCATCGACCTCGCGACACGGACGCCCAGGCCCGAGGCGGCTCGCCCCAGGAGTGACTCGTCCGCCGGGATCGGTGCTGACGTCGGATCGATGCGGTCATCCGGCTCGGACAACAGCATGGCCTTGCCGCGCCGTCGCCGGGGACGCCGTCGGCCGGGCGTTGCCGTCGGGCAGCACGGCAGGACCCCGAGAGATCGCGGAGCCATCTCACGGCTCCTGCCCGGCCAGGTGGCGATGCAGCCAGCTCTGCTCCTCGGGCGCCAGTCGCTGGAGCAGAGGCAGGTACACCTCCTCCTCCTTGCGCAGGTGGACCTCGAGCAGCGCTGCCAGGCTGTGCAGACGCTGCCGCAAGGGCGTTCGCCACTCCTCATCGAGGGAGCTTTGGGCTATCTGCTCCAGCTCGGAGGTGAGCTCGGCGAGGCGCCGGTGGTCGATCTTCATCGTCTCGGTCGCACCGCCGACTGCCTGCAGCAGCCGCTCGACCGCCGGGTAGATGCTGCGCTCCTCCTCGGCGGCATGGCCCAGCAGCTCGTTGCGCAAAAACGTGGTCAGCGCCATCAGCTGTTCGCGGGCCGGTTCGGGGGCGAGCGTACGGACAAGCTCGGCGAGAGTGTGGATCTCGCCCACCCGAGCGTGGAGACCGCGATGCTCGCCCCTGATCGTCGCAGCCAGGTCGGGAGCGGGCTTCGGTGCCGGCCAGGCTCGTCCCCCACTCCGTTCGTGGTCGGCCGGAGCAGGCGGCGGGCTGACCACGTTGAGGGCCACCAGCCGCCCGGTCTCGCTGCGCAGCCCGCGGGTGGCGCCGGCCGGGATGACGGCGACGTCACCAGCCATCACCCAGTGCTCACGGTCGCCCGCCCAGAGCCGTCCGGTTCCGGCCAGTACCGCTACTGCCAGATCGAGCTCGGGGGAGTGGAGCGGGATCTCCTGTCCCTCCTCCAGGACAACCAGGACCACCCGCATGCGTCCGTCGTCGAGCAGCACGCGCGCGCCAAAGCCACCCTTGCGGGAGCGGGCGAGTTCGGAGGCAGCACCGACCAGCGGCGGCGTTGGACCCACCGCCCTCACCCTCCCACCGTCGATCGATAGAACCGTACCCGGTAGTCGCCTCCGCCCAGCGCCTCGGTCTCGTGCTCGAAGCCGCGGGCCGCGAGGGCGTTGTACAGGGGCGACGGTTCAAGCGGCGCCACCAGCTCGAACTCTTCGCCCGGTCTCAACCCCTGGACCACCTCCATGATGTCCGAGAACGGGTCCTTCCCCTCCGCCATCAACGGCCGCACGTCCAGCCTCGCCATTCATCTGCCTCCACAGCTCGGTTCAGAAAAAGCCCAGCTCCCGTTTAGCTTGCTCGCTCATCATCTCGGGGTCCCAGCGCGGCTCCCAGACCAGATCGGCGCGCACGCTGCGGACGCCCGGGAGCATCGAGATCGCCCGCTCGACCGCCTCCGGCATGGTGTCGCTCATGGGACAGCCGGGCGTGGTCAGCGACATCTCGACCCGGACCTGGCCCTCCTTCACCTCCAGCGCATAGATCAGCCCCAGATTCACCAAGTCGACCCCAATTTCGGGGTCGTAGACGTGCATGAGTTGCTCCCACACCTGCTGTGCGATCTCCTGGTCGGGGATCTGCAGCCGGGCTTCGCTCATACACCGAACCTCCTCTGAGTCACTCGGAGGGATGGGCCGGAGACCCGGCCAAACCCTTCGGCGGCAACGCCATCCGCCGGCGCGGGGTCCGACTGCCGCGGCCGCAACAGCCTCGCCACGTTGGAGGCGAACAGCAGGGCACCGATGAAGAAGAACGCTCCTGCGCCCTCCACCGCCGGCGCCGACGCGCACAGCAGCCCCGCTGCCACCCCCAGGTAGCCCGCCAGCAGGGTGGCGAAGGAGGCCCAGCCGATCCGCTGGTCCACCATCTCTCGGAGCAGGGGCGTGGGCGCCGAGCCGGCCACGGTCGCGAACCGCCGCAGCCAGGTGAGGAAAGGGACGATCTTGTAGTACTTGCCTACGATCGAGAAGCCGAACCAGCCGAAGAAGGCGATGTAGCCGTAGGCCACCACCCAGGAGCGATAGACCGAAGGGCCGCCGACGAGCATGCCGCCCAGGGCCGCCGCGGCGAGAAGCGAGGCGAAGGAGACGAAGGTGTGCCATTGGGAGAGCGAGAAGCGGCGGCGCCGACGGCGGCGAAGCAGCAGCGCCATGTCCAGCACGAACACGCCTGCGGACAAGCCCAGCCAGATGGCGAAGACCAACACCAGCACGCCTCCAGAGCCGAGCCATAGGCTGGCGGCGAGGCCTACCAGGCCTGAGTTCCAGAGCCCCAGATTGACCAGAGCCAGCCGCTCGCCATGCCCGTGGGCGAGAGAGAACATGGCCTCGAGCTTGTACGAGACCCCCATCAGAGTCAGACTCAGCCACCCAGCCAGCCCCAGCTGAACGTGCGCGGCAAGCATGGCATCCGTGATCTGGAACCAGCCGAAATGCCAGTCGAGGGCGTAGAGGCCCCCCAGACCCACCGTGAGCGCCAGCCAGGCCAGGCCGGCTGCCACATAGAAGGCCATCGGATGCCAGAGCCGGACCGACCGATAGCTGGCCGCCAGGTTGGCAGCGAAGATCAGGATGGAGAGCACGGTCAGACACCCGAATGTCGCCATGCCCGTCGTCCAGGAAAAGAAGAAACTGGGGATGAAGCCGCTCAGGGCGATGACGTAGAGCCAGAAGTTCCAGCGGCCGATGCGAGGGCTTCGGATCCGAGCCTCGAGCGCCACCGGGAAGAGCTGGTGGAGCGCCCCCATCATCGCCATCGTGATCCAGCCCAGGACGACGAGATGGGCCAGGGCGAACACGTGGGGATCGTCGTTGGTGACGACCAGCCAGCGGGCCAGCAGGGGGAGGATGGCTGCAGCCACCAGGAATGCTCCCAGCGCCGCCGCCAGATAGGGAAGCGGCAGCGCGGTAGTGGCGTGGCTGCGCCCAGCTGCTCGGCCTATTCCCATGTTTGTCACTGGAAAAACATCCTAGCAGGCTGGCCCGAGGGTTCGACGGCCGCCAGGTGTCAGGGACGACGGTGCGCGGCACGGACGAGCACCACCTTCTGCCGGTCGAGGTCCCGCCACGCGACTGCCAGGCTGGCGGCGAAGAGGGCCAGCCCCAGCCAGGCCAGCACGCCTGCAATCCCGAGCAGACCCGCGATCAACGCTGCCGGCACGGTCCCATCGAGCAGAGCCACCGCCCATCGAGCCCCGGTCGCAGCCACCAGCAGGGCCAGGATGACGGCCGGCGCCCGCTCCTGGCGCGCGACCGAGCGCTGGATCGCGAACACCGGTGTCACCAGCCGCGACATGCCGACGATCAGCACGGTCGCCAACCCCAGCCCGAGGAGGTGGAGCGAGCCGGTGTCGAGGCGCTGGCTCCAGGCGGCCAGTCCCGGAGGGAGGATTGCGGCCAGGAGGAGGCAGGCTCCGGCCAGCAGGCCCCAGCGATTGGCCGTCAGCACGAACCGAGCCGTCGGTCGGGAGGCCGGCGTCAACCGGTGAGCCTGGCCCCAGACGGCTCCGACGAGCGCGATGAGCCAGATCGTTGCCGCCCCGGCCAGCCCCAGCCCGACCCGGGCGAGCGCAGTCTCGCCGGACACGGAGAGCAGGACCAACACCGCTCCCAGGTTGAAGACCACAGTCGGGACCAGCAGCCGCCGGGGCCGGCGGCGGCCGAAAAAGACCGGGACGCTGCGCGCCTGGACCGCCCAGACCGAATTCATGAGGGGGCCGAGCAGGACGACCCAGGTAGAGGGCTCGTCCAGACCGGCCGGCACCAGGCCGTCGTTCCCGGCGCCTTCGATACCGGCCGTCACGGTCAGTCCCGCCCACAGCGCCCACCAGCCGGCCGCAGCCCATGCCGGCCAGCGCCACCCCTGTCCGTGCCGGCGGCTCTGCGCCAGCGTGGCCAGGAGTGCGGCCGAGATCAACACCATCCCGGCCGCAGCCAGAATCGCTGCAGCGAGGAACAACCAGGCCGCCCGGTCCACGGTCTGTGCGACCACGCGTCCAACCACCCCCGCGGTGAGGAGGATCAGCGCGGTGAGGCTGAGGGGACGAGGCAGTGGCCGCCGCCCACAGAGGCGGGGGACCAGGCGCAACCCCATCCCGGCGACGAAGATGCCCAGCCACCCCTGCAGCTGCGCCCAGCCGTGGGCCTGAATCAGCCGTGCCTGGTTCAACTCCGGGGACGTCGCCACTGCCAGCAACACCGCCAGCACCAGACCTGCGCCGAGCGCCACGCCCAGGCTCGCTGCCATGAAGCCGAGATAGGTTCGGTCCTCCGCCGGCGCTGCCGGACTGCGCGATGTCGGGCCGCCGCCGCCCATGCTTAGGACCATGAGGGGGGGTGGGCCGAACGCCGGCCGGCATGGCGACGGTCCAGCTCAACCGACCGACGGTCCACGCCCCGTTCCCTGCCGGGTGAGGTCGCCTCAGCCGCGGGTGCCAGCCGGCGCCGCCTCACCCTGTGCCAGGTGGGCGACGCAGAGCGAGGGCTCGACGAACGCATCCAGCCCCACCGCCTCCAGCGGCGCCCCCAACTCCGCCAGTGCCCCCCGGATCAGTCCCAGGTGCACGGCGCAGGTGATCTCCGGGTGGTCCAGCGCCAGCTCGCGGAAGGGGCAGCGGTGGAGGAGGATCCGGCGCTGACCGCCCTCCACCACCGCCTCCGGAGCGAACCCGAGCTCAGTGAGCAGCCGGGAGAGGCGAGCCATCGACTCCTCGGTGCTGAGATGCTGGAACGGCGCCGGTCGCTGGACCAGGTAACGACCCCAGGCCTGTCCGGCCTCGACTGCGGCCGGGCCCGGATCGGGCGAGGAGGCTGCCATGTAGCTGGCCAGAATGTTGGCCAGCAGCCGGTAGCCAGCTCGCTCCTCGTCCACTCTCGCCTCCCCCACCTCCAGCACCGGGCGGTACACGATGCGAGGGCGTCCCGGAGCACCCCGGCGCTCACTCATGCCTCTTACCAGCCCGGCCTCCTGGAGCACCTCCAGATGGGCCCGAACGGTGTTGTGGTGGAGCCCAAGCCGCCGGGCCAGCTCGCTGGCATCGAGCGCCTGCCCTGCGCTCCGGAGCTCTTCCAGGAGGCGCACCCGACTCACCTCCGACAGCGCTCGATGCGCCAGCAGACTTCGATCCCGCCCCTCTCCCCGGCTGTTTTCATGGGGCACGCCGTAAATATACTGGGGTCACCATGGAGATTGAAGAGCAGACGCTGCCCGGTGGGGGCGCCCCGCGCCCGGAGACATGAGCTGTGGCTGTACTGCACACGGCGCACGTGGTCCTGGCCGGGATCTGGCTCGGGAGCCTCACCTTCACCACGCTCGTCGTCTCGCCCGCGCTCAAGGCGATGGACTGGCCAGCATCGGAGCGTGTGCTGGTCCGCTCCCGAATCGGACGTCAGTTCAGTCGGATGGCCACGCCCAACCTCCTGCTGCTGCTCGGCTGTCTCCTCGCCGACGGCATCCTGGGCGGGTTGCCGGGGACCAGCCGCGCCGCGCTCCTGTGGAGCGAGCTGGCGCTGCTGGCAGCGGTGATCGGGCTCTCCACCAGCCATGGCTTCCTCTTCGGTCGTCAGCTGAGTCGGCTCGCGGAACGTGAGCGCGACGCCGGCCCCTCGGCAGCCGAGGCGCTGGCACGGAGGCGTGAGCGGCTCCAGCGTGCCTCCCTGGTCGCGAACCTGGTGAACCTGGCCATGAGTGCGGCGGTCGCCGTTCTGGCGGTCAACCTGTGAGCACGAGACCTGAGTCGTGGCTCAACTCGATCACCACGGTTGGCGACCGGCCGCTGGGCCGTGAAGCGGGCGAAACCGGCCTTGCCGCCTATTCGGAAACTGCATCGCTCGACAGCCTTGGGAATCGCTACGCTGGCACCCGGCTGATCACCGCGCGCTACAGCTCGCGTGCCCCCGAAGACCTTGCAGTTGACCGTTGTTCTCAGGGCTCTTGCTTCAGCAGCCCTTGCTTCACCTCCGCTTACCGTGATCTCGCCCGGCGGCTCCGCGGTGCCATCTAGATTCGGAGTCACCCGCCTCGGCGGCTGTGTCGCAGGAGGCCGGTCAGCGTCGACCGCGACTTCGAGGCTGAGCGGGAAACGGTCCTCCTCGATGACAAGCGGTGCAGCGAGCCCCGCAGGGAGGGTGACCCGCCCCATCCACCTCCCGATCCCGTCGGTACGGCACCGCGAGGAGCAGTTCCCGGACCTGCTGACCAGCCTCGATCAGCCTGAGACGATCTCCAGCGGCTCCTCTCGCATCGGTCCCCCGTCGCGCTCGGCGACGAAGGCATTGGCATCAACCACCCGGCCTGACGCGCAGCTGACGATCAGGTAGACCGGACCGGCCCAGGAACGGCGGGCGTCGGTCTCCGAGGCCTGAGCAGGATGGTCCGGGTGGCTGTGGTAGTAGCCGACGATCTCCAGGCCATCCCGGTCGCACTCGCGCTGGAGGCGGATCTGGTCTCGGGGATCCATCTCGTAGCGATCGTGCCGGTCCTGGACCAGGTTGCGCACCCGCAGCGCCTGGCTGACCGCCTCCGATCCCCGCTCCGCCACCAGCATTCCGCAAACCTCCATCGGGTAGCCCTCGGCGGCATGGGCCTCGACCGCGGCCATCGCCGCTCGGGTGATCTTCACCTCGCCCCTCGAGGCCGATAGAGGCCGCTCGACAGGTAGCGGTCGCCGCTGTCCGGGAAGATCGTGACCACCAGCCCGCGGCCGATGCGCGGAGCCAGCTGCTCGATTGCCCAGAGGGCCGCTCCGCAGGAGTGGCCGACCAGCAGCCCCTCGGTTCGGGCCAGGCGCCGGGCCAGGTCGTAGGCGGCCTCGGTCGGTGCCCACATGATCTCGTCGGCCAGAGAGGGGTCCCAGATCCGGGGCACGATCGAGCTGGGCAGGTGCTTCAAGCCCTCCAGCCCATGGAACGCCTCCTCGGGCTGGACCGCGACGCAGCGAATGGAGGGATCGTGCTCCTTCAACCGGCGGGCGGTGCCGCAGAAGGTCCCGGTGGTCCCCAGCCCGGCCACGAAGTGGGTGACCCGGCCTCCGGTCTGTTCCAGGATCTCGCGTCCTGTCCCCAGGTAGTGGGCTCGGGGGTTGGCCGGGTTGCTGTACTGGTCCGGGTAGAAGTAGCGATCGGGATCGGCCGCAACCATCTCCCGCACCGTGCGGATCGCCCCGTCCGACCCCTCCAGCGGATCGGTGAACACCGCCTCGGCGCCGAAGGCCTCGACCAGAGCCTTGCGCTCGGCGGAGACGTTGGCAGGCATGACCAGCCGTACCCGGTAGCCTCGGGCGGCGCCGATCAGGGCATAGGCGACGCCGGTGTTGCCGGAGGTGGAGTCGATGATGATGCGACCCCGATCCAGCGCCCCACGCCGCTCGGCATCCTCGATCATCGACAGCGCCGCCCGGTCCTTGACCGACCCGCCGGGGTTGAACCACTCTGCCTTGGCGTAGACCTGGAGCTCGGGGAAGCGGTCCTCCAGGAGCCGGATCTTCACCAACGGGGTATTCCCGATCAGGCTCAGGACCGATCGGTCCACGGTCCGTATCCCCACGTGACGTTAGCTGTAAACGGACTCCTCCCGGCCGCTCTTCCACCTCAGGACAGGACGTGGATGAGCCAGACCCCGACCGCGACGTAGATCGCCCCCAGCAGATAGCCGGCTACCGAGCGTCGGAACACCGTCCCCCCCTCCGGTGCCAGGATGTTCAGCACCGCTTTCCCCACCAGCAGCCCGCCTCCGAGGAGGGCCAGGCTGGGCCGATGGTCGAGGATGCCATATCCCAGCACACAGGCGAACAACCCCACCTCGAAGAGCTGCAGCAGGGTATAGACGCTCACCTCTGCCTCAGGCGACCGCCTGGGCGAAGTCCTCGGCCACATCCTCCGGATCCTCCAGACCGGCGGAGACCCGCACCGTGCCAGGGGTGATGCCGCGCGCCAGCCGCTCCTCCGGATCGAGGCCGCGGTGGGAGGTGATCTCGGGATGGGAGACGGTGGTCTCGACCCCGCCCAGGCTGGCTGCAAACCGAACCAGCCGGAACCGCTCCAGCATGCGCTGCACCGCCGGCCGCCCGCCGGCGAGGTCGAAGGCGAACATCCCTCCGGTTCCCCGGGGGAGGATACGCCCGGCCACCTCGGCCGATGCCAGCAAGGGGTGGTGGACCCTGGTCACCTGGGACAGCGAGGCCAGCCGCCGGGCGGCGCAGAGTGCAGTCTCGCTGTGACGTCGCATCCGCAGGTGCAGGGTGCGGAGGCCCCGCAGCGCCAGCCAGGCGTCGAACGGTCCCACGACCGCGCCACTGCGGACCAGGCGGGCTCGGGCTCGCGTCACCAGCTCCCGATCCCCGACCAGCACGCCGGCACAGAGGTCTGAATGCCCGCCCAGGTACTTGGTCGCGCTGTGCACGACCGCCGTTGCCCCCAACTCCAGCGGCCGGCACAGCGCCGGCGAGGCGAAGGTGTTGTCCACCAGGCAGGGGACCCCGTGCTCCCGGGCCAGCCCGCAGAGCAGCTCCAGGTCTGGCACCCGGCAGAGCGGGTTGGTGATGGTCTCCAGGACCAGTACCCCCGCGCCGTGGAGCGCCCGCTCCACCGCGTCGGCATCCAGCGGATCCACCAACCTGACCTGGTAGCCGAGAGGGACCAGATCCTCGCGCAGCAGGGCCAGGGTGGTGCCATAGGCCTCCGCCGTCACCACTACCGGCGCCGGCCGGGGGACCAGGGCGGCCAGCGCGACCGCGATCGCTGCCATCCCAGAGGCCGCCGCCAGCCCCGCCTC
>CADDZO010000027.1 GCA_902812395.1 bacterium
GCCTGGCGGATCGGCCCCGCGCCGCCGTCCCCCCGTCCCCACGTGCGCCGCCGGATCGGCGGTGGGGAGCATCCGGCCCCGGTGGCGCGTTGTAATCAGATTGAAGGTGATGGTTGGATCCGCAGGCGCGGAACGAATCGAGCAGGAGCGCCGACATGACGGACAGCACGTCCCCCGGACCGGCGGCAGAGGCCGTCGAGAAGAGCACACCTGAGGCGGCAGAGGCCGACGCCCTCGAGCTGGCCCCGCCCCCGCCAGTGGCGCCCGTGAGCATCGAGCAGGCGTCGAAGTCGATGTCTCCGGTGGACGAGCGGACGGCCCGGCAGATCGAGCAGGCGGTCGACAGCTTCGTCGACTCGCTGGTGGCGCTGGACGTGCACTCGCCCGACTTCCAGCGCAAGGTCGACTCGGTCACCAACCTGGGCAGCCAGGAGATTCGGCGCGCTGCCGAGGTCTCCAACCGCTTCCTGGAGAAGCCGGTCGCAGCTCTCCAGCGGGGCGGGCTGAGCCAGAACTCCCAGGTCTCCAAGTCGCTGGTCCAGCTCCGGCGCCAGATCGAAGACCTGGACCCTCGTACCCAGGGCCTGGTCGGGGGCAGGGGGCTGCTGAGCAAGCTGCCCTTCAAGAACCGGATGCGGGACTACTTCCACAAGTACCAGTCCTCGCAGTCGAACCTGAACGCCATCATCCAGTCCCTCTACCACGGTCAGGAGGAGCTGGAGCGGGACAACGCCGCCGTCGACCAGGAGAAGATCAACCTCTGGCAGATGAAGGGCCGGCTGGAGCAGTACGCCTACATGGCCGAGCAGCTCGACAAGGCGCTGGAGCAGAAGGTCCAGATGCTCCAGCTCTCGGATCCCGAGAAGGCCAAGGCGATCCAGGAGAACGTGCTCTTCTACGTCCGGCAGAAGCGCCAGGACATCCTGACCCAACTGGCGGTGAGCATGCAGGGCTACCTGGCCCTGGACATGGTCCGCAAGAACAACCTGGAACTGATCAAGGGAGTGGACCGGGCGACCACCACCACCCTCTCCGCTCTCCGCACGGCCGTGATCGTGGCCCAGGCCCTGACCAACCAGAAGCTGGTCCTGGACCAGATCTCGGCACTCAACACCACCACCGGCAACCTGATCGAGTCCACCTCCCAGATGCTCCGGGACCAGACCGAGCAGGTCTACACCCAGGCTGCCAGCGCCACCATCGACGTGCAGAAGCTACAGACGGCGTTCAACAACGTGTACCAGACGATGGACATGATCGACACCTTCAAGGTCCGCGCCCTGGACGGGATGAAGCAGACGGTGGCGGCACTTGAGCGCGAGGTCCAGCGGGCCCAGGGCTACATCGACCGGGCCCGCACGGCCGAGATCGGCCAGTCCCGGGCCGCCAGCATGACCAACGAGCTCAGCCTGCCGCCTCCCGGCGAGCGGCGCTGAGAGCGGCGGTGCGCCGCCTGGGCCGCTACCTGCTGAGCTGGCGCAACCTCCTCGGCCTGGCCCTGGGGGTGGTGGCCCTGGTGCTGCACGCGTTCGGGATCCCGCCCGCGCTCTGGCCCGTGGCCGTGATCGGCGGCTATCTGGTGGGCGCCGTCATCGGCCCCAGGCGCCGCCCGCCCCGCCTGCAGGAAGTCGAGTACCGACCCCAGGTGATCCGCCGCGCGCTGGACGGAGCCTACGAGCGCACCCATGGCCGCACCCCCCCCGATGTCCAGGCCACGGTGGCCCGGATCCGGCAGCGGATCTTGGAGCTGCTCCCCCATCTGGACCAGCTCCCGGCCGGATCCCGGGACCGCTTTGTGATCCAACGAACTGCCGTCGCCTATCTGCCCACTACGCTCGACGCCTATCTGGCTCTGCCCCCCTTCTACGCCACCGGCCATCGAGTGGACGAGGAGCGGACCCCGCTCGACGTGCTCCGGGAGCAGCTGGCGCTGCTGGATGCCAAGATGGGGGAGGTGGCTCAAGCGGTCTACGAGCGCGACACCGAGCGCCTACTGGCCAACGGCCGGTTTCTGGAGGAGCACTTCGGCGCCGGCGAGCTGCGCCTGCAAGCGAACACGCCCCCCGCGCCGGGCGTTGACGATGGTGATGGATCGGGATGAAGATCTCGCGGATCGCCTTTCTAGAAACGTATGGCAGGATAGGAAGATTGGAAAAGGGGCGAAGAAGCCAATGGTGATCCTGCTTGCACTGATCGTGCTCGCGGCGCTGGCCCTGGCGCTGGCGCTGGTGGGGGTGCCCTGGTTCGTCTGGGCGTTCGCGATCTGGGTCGCGGTCGCGGTCTTCGGCCGGGGTGGCTGGCATCGCCACCACCGGATGCGGCGCCGGCTTCGGCGGCTGGGGATCGACGAGTGGACCGATATCTGGCCCCAGCCCGTGCAGGCCCGACCGGCTCCGGCGCCCGAGCCGGGGCCTGCTCGCGCTGCCTCCGACCCGATGGAGCGACTGCCGCTGGGGGTCCGCCTCAAGATCGAGCAGATCCGGCACAAGGCGGACCTGCTCCTCCAGCAGAAGGATCGCTTCCCGATGGGGTCGAAGAACCTGTACGTGGTCGAGCGGACCAAGGCGGAGTACCTCCCCTCCACCCTCGACGCCTACTTGGCCCTGCCTCGCGAGTACGACGATCGGGCGGTGGCCCCGGACGGCCGCACTGGCCTGCAGGTGCTCCGCGACCAGCTCGACCTGCTCGACGGCAAGCTGGACGAGATCGCGGACGACGTCCAGCGCCAGAACGTGGATCGCCTGTTGGCCAACGAGCGCTTCCTGGAGGAACACTTCGGCCGGGCGAACCGGGACGACGATCTGACCATCCCCAGCAGCTGAGCCGGCGTCTACACTGTGGCGCCGGTGGCGGAGCAACGGGCGTACCACGTCGGGCTCGCGCCCGGTGAGGTGGGCGCCTACGTCCTGATCCCCGGGGACCCCTTCCGCACCCCGCTCATCGCCCGTGCCCTGGAGGGTGCCCGGGAGGTGGCCTGGTCGCGGGAATACCGGAGCTTCACCGGCTCCTTGGATGGGATCCGGGTCACGACCTGCTCCAGCGGCATCGGCGGGCCGTCGCTGGCGATCGCGGTCGAGGAGCTATCCCGGCTGGGCGCACACACTTTCCTCCGGGTCGGGACGTGCGGCGGAGCCCAGCCCCGGGTCCGGCTCGGGGATCTGGTGGTGGCCACCGGGGCGGTGCGGAGCGAGGGAACTCCCGATGCCTACGTCCCCCCCGAGTACCCGGCCATCGCTCACCACCAGGTGGTGGCCGCCGTGCGGGAGGCCGCAGTGGCCGCGGGTGTCCCCCACCACGTGGGCTTGGTCCGGAGCGTGGACGCGCTCTACGCCGACCTTGCCCCCGACCGCCTCCCCCGTGGGGCGGCGCTCCGCGCCGAGGCGGAGATGTGGTCGCGAGCGGGGGTGCTGGCCAACGACATGGAGTCGGCCACCCTGATGGTGGTGGCCTCGCTCCGGGGGCTGCGGGCGGGAACGGTGTTGCTGTGCGTCGACGAGGTTGGTGCCGAGGAGATCCCTCATCCCGATCCCCGCCATCTGGACCGCCTGGTTGAGGTCGCCGTCGACGCCGTCCGCCGGTTGGTGGCGGCCGAGCGAGCGGGGGGCGATGCCGCTGCAGGTTAGCCGCCACCCAATCGTCCAGGACTGCCTGGGCCGGCTCCGAGATCGGCGGACCAAGCCGGACGAGTTCCGGGTGCTGGCCAGCAAGGCGATCACGCTGCTGCTCTACGAGGCAACTGCCGATCTGACCCTGCGCCCGGCCCGGGTGGAGACACCCCTCCAGGAGGCCGAGGCCGCCTTTGTGGAGCGGGAGGTGGTGGCGATCCCGGTGCTCCGGGCCGGCCTCGGGTTGCTGGGCCCGGTCCTGGAGCTGCTGCCCCGGGTCAGCGTGGGCTACATCGGGCTGGAGCGGGACGAGGAAACCGCGGTGGCCCGCATCTACTACCGCAAGCTGCCGCCGCTGCGGGGCAAGGTCCCCCTCTTGCTGGACCCGATGCTGGCCACCGGAGGGTCCGCCGTGCAGGCGCTGGACCTGATCCGGGAGGCGGGCGGAGAGGGAACCCGCATGGTCTGCGTGGTCGCCGCTCCCGAGGGGGTGCGCAGAGTCGAGGCCCACCATCCTCAGGTCACCGTCTACACAGCTGCACTGGATCGGGGGCTGAACGACCGTGCCTTCATCGTGCCCGGGCTGGGGGACTTCGGCGATCGCCTGTTCGGGACCGCCGACCAGGCGAGCCTCTTGTGACCAAAATGCTCGGCGGCGCAAGCCCCGGCTTCAGCGCTGGGGATAAGCCGCCTGTTTGAAGTGGGTTGTCTACGCCGGCTTGGCGCGTGAGCGCTGGCCGGGTGCGGAACCGCTCCTGCGGGCGGCGTGGAGCCAAGCTACCCAACCTGCGATTGGAAGGGCGTTTCCCCCTTCCTTTTTCGGGGCCGCGCCCTCGAGGAGGGATGCGGGGTCAGCTCCGTCCGGGGCGGGCGATGCCGAATAGGACCCGGAGGATCAGGACGGCGCTCGCCGAGAGGCCGGCGAAGCCGAGCACGTCGTACAGGTGGGCCGAGCCGAACACCAGTGGTCCTGGCGTGGCACGGGCCAGCAGCAGCGCCGAGATAACGCCCAGGGCGGCGCTCACGAAGGCCAGGATGGCTACCTGGACCAGGCCCACCAGGAGACGTTCCTGGCGCGCGTCCAGGGCCAGGCGCACGTTGGCTCCCAGCCGCCCGTGCTCGAGCGCGGCCCCGACCCGCTCTAGCCGTCTGGGCAGGCGCCGGAGCGCCGGCAGGGCCGCCAGCAGCTCGTCCTGAGCAGTGCGCCGGAGGTCGGTGGGGGAGATGCGGCCGATCAGCCATCCCATGCCCAGCTCGCGCATCTCGTCCACGATGAGGAACCCCGGCGCCAGGGTGGTGAGGGTGCCCTCCAGCGTGACCAGGCACCGGAACACGGCAGCCACCGCGGGCGAGAAGGTGATGCGGAACTCGAAGAGCAGCCTGAACAGGTCCCGGAACATCTCGGCGCCGGGCCGGCTGCCGGCGGCCAGGCGCTGGGCCATGAAGTCGGCCAGGGCTCGCTCCAGCAGCTCCTCGTCGGCATCGCCGACGGACTGAGCGAGCTCGCCGACGGCGTCACGGAGCAGGCCGGGATCGCGGAGCTGGACGGCCAGCATCATGGAGCGAAGGGCCTGGATCTGGAGCGGGTTGAGGCGGCCTACCGAGCCGAAGTCGAGCAGGGCAAGCCGGCCGTCGTCCAGGAGCAGCACGTTGCCTGGATGGGGATCGGCATGGAAGACGCCATCGCCCATGATCTGGCGGACGAAGCTGCGGAGCAACTGCCGGGCGAGCGCGGCCCGGTCCAGGCCAAGCCGCTCGGCGGCGGCGCCTGCCTCCCGTCCGCTGACGCCGTCCAGCCGCTGCAGGGTCAAGACCCGACCGGTGCTCAGCTCCCGGTGGACGGCGGGGACGACCACCCCGCTGTCGGTGCCCATCGCCGCCTCGACCGCAGCAATGTTCTGGGCCTCGACTCGGAAGTCGAGCTCGTCGGCGAGGGAGGCGGCGAAGCCACCGGCGAGATCCAGGACGTGGTACTCGCGGGCCAGCGAAGAGCGGGCCTCGGCGGTCCTGGCCAGCCGGAGCAGGATGTCCAGGTCACGGTCGATCAGGGCCTCGATCCCGGGTCGCTGGACCTTGACCACCACCTCCTCGCCGGACCGAAGCCGGGCCCGATGGGCCTGGCCGATGGAGGCGGCGGCGATCGGAGTGGGATCGAAATCGGCGAACACCTCCTCGGGGGGCCGGCCCAGCTCCCGGGTCAGCAGCTGCCGGATCTGGTCGAGAGGGGCCGGGGCCACACCATCCTGGAGCTGGGCAAGCTCGGCGATCACCAGCGGCGGCAGGAGATCGGGTCGGGTGGACAGGAACTGCCCGAGCTTGACGAAGACGCCGCCCGCTTCCTCCAGGGCGGGGCGGAGTCGGATGCCGGTGGACGCCCCCCACCCCTGCCGGCTCAGATGGGGGCCGAGCCCATGGCGGGCGGCGATCAGCACCACCTGGGCGTAGCGGCGGGTTCGTGCCAGCCGACGTCGCAGCGCGCGGACGGGATGGGGGAGGCGGAGTCGGGTCATCGTCCCGGCCGGGAAGAGGAACTCCCAGACCGCAAGGGTCACCATCGTCATCAGGACAGTGCCGATCGCTGCCGCCAGGGGCGGCGGCCAGTGCCTCTCCTTGCTGGCGGTGAGCAGCCAGGCCAGCGCCGTGCCCAGGAAGAGCCCGATCGCGCCGGAGACGACGCTTCGCAGCCGAGAGTGGGGACCGCCAAGCAGTCTTTCGCCCACCCAGCCCAGCACCAGGGCGACGAGGGTGACGACCAGGACGGATTCGGGGAGGATCACCAGAAGCCCATCCGCAAGGGAAGCACTGGTTCGGAGTGCGCCCCAGAGCGATTCTGGCACGCAGTGGCCTGGCTGTGCCTCCAGATGGGGTCTGGCACGGATTCGTGCACGAGAAGATAGTCGTCGTCATGCTCTTCATCGGAACGCCGCCGACTACTGCGCCCTGACTGCGCTGGCCGTCCCGGCAAGTCTGGTTGCCACCCTTGCGGAGCGGCGGCCATGGGTGCCCGGTTGGCGGGGACCGCGATCATCCTGGCCCGCCTGAGCACCCTTGCCTCCAGCTCCACCGTGTGCATCCGCTGTCGATCGGCCCGGCCTCCCCTATCGACGGCGCCTTGACCACGGGCCGGAATCCTGGGCGGGAGTGTCGGCGCAACTTGCCGGCGAGGATGACCGAGCCCGACCGGCCGCCGCAGCGCCGGGGCACGTTCACCGGGCGCTGAAGGTATTCCGGTCCCGCGGCCGCCTACCGCGGGAGAAGGGATGGGCACGTGCCCAGTTGACTCGGATCCCGAGCCCCGCCCCGACCTCAAGGGAGGCTGTCGAGGTTGCCGGCCTGGACGAGTTGGCCGGGGAGTTCGCCGGAATGTATCCACCTGGCTACCTGGAAGAAGTGGTTGCGATGGCGGCATCCCACTCCTCTTTGCGTGCTTGGGGGTCGCGAGTCGGCAGGCCACCCACCCTCGTCCACGGGCGAGACCGGTGCCTGTCCGGCCTCGCAGTGAGCGGAGTACCCGCCTCATGTGCGGAGATCTGCAACCCAGAGATCCTCGAGCCGCCCGTGTCGAATCCGGCCCTCATTGCCAGGGGATCACATCGGTCAGCCCCGGCTCGGGCAGTCGAAGGCCGTGGGAGTCGGCATGCAATTGCAGGACCTCGAGCAGGATGTGGGCGCTGGCCCCGTACATGGAAGCGGAGCCGAAGTCGAAGATGGGGGACAGGCGGCCGTCGCCCAACTGCACGGCCCGATATCCGACCTGACCGGCGAAGAAGGCGAGCAGGGGCGTGCGGATCAGCTCCGCCACCTCCGCGGGGTTGATGCGCGGCTCGTCGCCCCTCTCCACCGTGGCGAGGAAGGGATGCAGGATGAAACGGCTGGTGGCCGTCGGCACCGACTGCAGCCGCCCCAGGATACGCAGGCGCCGCCTCGCCACCCCCAGCTCCTCCTCCGCTTCCCGGAGCGCGGTCTGCTCCAGGTCGCGGTCCTGGGGCTCGGGCTTGCCGCCCGGGAACGCGATCTCCCGCGCGTGGTAGCGGAGCCCATCCGGCCGGCGGATCGCCCAGACCTCCAGTCCCTCTGGCCCCCAGTGGAGGGGGGCCAGGACCGCAGCCGGGATCCGGCCCTCGGGCATCGCGCCCGGCCGTCGTCCGGAGAGCAGGCGGGCCAGGCGCCGCCCCTCCGCCTCGAGCCGCGGATCAGGGGCCGAAGCGGGCCTCCCTTGCCGTCCGGTCCAGCTGGCGGAGCTCCGCCTCGTTCATCCCCAGCACCCGGTGGGCGATGGCGTATTCTTGGCCCAGGGTGGTGGCCGCGGCGGTGCGCGAGTCGGTGCTGATCGTGCAGCGCACGCCCGCCCGGACCAGCCGCGGCAGCGGGTGGTCCTCGAGACGAGGGACCGCTTTGCACTTCCAGTTCGAGGTGGGGCAGAGGTCCAGCACTACCCCCTCTGATCGCAGGCGCGCCACCAGCCCGGCGTCGCGGGCGGCGCTCACCCCGTGCGCGATCCGTTCCACCCCCAGGTCCAGGGCCTGCTCGACGTTGGCGGGCGGTCCGGCCTCGCCTGCGTGGCAGGTGAGGTGGAGGTCGGCGGCGCGGGCGGCCTCAAAGGCGGGGCGCTGGGGTGCCGCCGGCCAGCTCGCCTCGTTCCCGGCGAGGTCGAAGCCGACGACCCCCCGGCCGGCGTAGCGGCCGGCCAGGCGAGCCAGCTCCACATTGTCCTCGACCGGGTGGTGGCGCATGGCGCAGACGATCGCCCACGCCTCCAGCGGGGCCGCGGCTAGGCCGCGCAGGACCGCCTCGATCACGCTGGCGGTGGAGAGGCCGCGGCGCCGGTGCAAGAGCGGCGCCCAGCGCACCTCCAGGTAGTCCACCCCGTCGGCGGCCGAGTCCTCGCCCAGCTCGCGGGCGGCCCGCTCCAGGGCAGCCTCGGTCTGGAGCAGGTCCAGGGGGTCGTCGAAGTAGGTGAGGAAGGCAGCCTGGGAGGGGCAGTCGGGTGGCGCCACCAGCTGCAGGGGGAGACGGTGTCCCTCGGCCCGGGCCAGCTCTTCGGCCGTGGCCGGGCGCAGGGACCCGTCCAGATGGCTGTGCAGCTCGGCCCTGGGCCAGGGGAACGGCTCGGCGACGGTCACTGAGCTGATAGTAGGGGAGGGGCGTGCCGCCCCTCCCCAGGGGTCATCCCGTGGTCAGTAGGGTGTCCACCTTCTGGGCTGCGGCCTGGAGTGCTGGGCCCGCCGGCTGCTTGCCCTGGACGATGCCGTACAGGGTGGTGAGCAGATCGTTCTGGGCCTCCTCCCAGCTTGGCACCGAGGGAGCGAACATCGTGTGCGGCATCTCCGCCACCGCCACCTTCAGGTTGGGGTTCTGCGGGTAGAAGGTCTTCTCCATCTCACGGTAGGCGGACTGGCGCACCGGCATGTAGCCAGTCTTCTCCGACCACAGCATCGTGTTCTGGGGGTTGGTGAAGTACTTGATGTAGAGGAAGGCTCCGTGCTGGACATCCTGCGAGGCCTTGTTGAAGACGCAAGCGTTGGTCCCGAACATCTCCACCGCCAGGCCCTTGGGTCCCGCCGGCACCGGCGCTGTCTTGAGCGGGAAGCGGCCACCCACCGACGCCACGTCGTAGGAGTAGCCGGCGATGGTGCTGACCATCATGCCCATGTGGCCGGAGCCGTAGTCGTCCTCGTCCTGGTAGCCCTCGACCGTGTGTGCGTATCCGTTCTTGACCATCTGCGCCCAGACATCGATTGCTTGCTGCCCGGCCGATCCCTGGAAGGTGGCCTTGGTCTGGCTCTGGTTGAGCAGGCTGCCACCGAACTCGGTGACCATTCCCTCCCAGAGGTTCTCGTAGCCGAGCTGGAGGCTGAAGTCGGTACCCCACTGGTCCCTGGCCGGGTCGGTCAGCTTCTGGGCGTCCTGCTCGAACTCCTGCCAGGTGGTGGGCGGGTGGGAGATGCCGGCCGACCTGAACATGACCGGGTTGTAGAAGAGGACGGAGTCGGACTTGTTGAAGGGGAACATGTAGAACTTGCCGCCGAGCTTGGCGTCCGCGAGCATCGTCGGCCAGTAGTCGGCCAGCTGGGAGGCGCTGAGGCCGTCCTTGGCGTCGATGTACGGGGTGAGGTTGGCCAGCACGCCGGCCTGCTTGAAGGTAGAGGCCCAGTTCTCGTAGCACTGGGCCATGTCCGGCGGGTTGCCGGCCGCGATCGCCGCCTCCAGCTTCTGGAGCAGGGTGGAGTAGTCGGGGTAGACCTGGAGCTGCACGGTGACGTAGGGCTGGCTCTGGTTGAAGGCGTTGGTGATCTGCTCCAGGGTCGGCTTCTGGGAGCCGCCTGCCATCGCCTCCCAGAAGGTCACGGTCACGTGGTGCCGGAGCGGCCCCAGCTGCGAGGCCGTGGCCTGCTGGGTGGTCACGCCGCCCCCGCAGGCGGTCAGCACCAGCACCGCCGCCAGGCTCACCGTCCATCTGCCTCTCAACACGACACCTCCTCTGGTCGGAATGCGCTCATCCCCGAAGCCCGGTGGTGGCGATGCCACCCACCAGCTGCCGCTGAGCGAAGAAGAAGACGATCAGGATGGGCGCGGTGGTCATGAAGGCCCCTGCCGCCAGCAGCACGGGCTGGGTCGAGTCGACGAAGCTGAACGCCGCCAGCGCCACCTGCAGCGGCTGGATCTTCTCGGTCGAGGTCATGATCAGGGGCCACAGGAACGCGTTCCAGCCCTCGATGAACTGGAGCAGTCCGACCGTGACCAGGGCCGGGCGAGCCAGCGGCGCGGCCACCAGCGCCAGGTAGCGGAGGTGGGAGCAGCCGTCCAGCTGGGCCGCTTCCCACAGATCCGGGGGCAGGCTCATGAAGTACTGCCGCATCAGGAAGATCCCGAACACGCTCGCCCCCAGCGGCACGAACTGGACCTGATAGGTGTCCAGCCAGCCCAGGTGCGAGAGCGTGATGAAGTTGGGGACGAGGGTCACCTCGGTCGGGACCATGTAGACCGCCAGGACCAGGGCGAAGACCACCGACTTACCCCAGAAGCGCATGGCCGCAAACGCATAGCCGCCCAGCACCGATGTGAGCAGCACCAGGGCCACCCGGCCGCCGGTCGTGAGCAGCGTGTTGGCCAGGAGTCGCAGCCAATCGGCCGATTGCCAGACCTGAAGGTAGTTGCGGAATTGCCACTCCGGCCAGAGGTGGGGGGTGAACGTGAAGACGTCGCTGGGCTTGCTCAGCGAGACCACCAGCATCCAGTAGAAGGGGAAGCAGAAGAGGGCGGCGAACAACGCCAGCAAGAGATAGCGGCCGAGGCCAGCGGCGACGCGCATCCGGGACACGGTCATGCGTAGAACACCCTCCGGGCGAAGAAGCGCATCTGCAGGCCGGTGAGCAGCAGGATCAGCAAGAAGAGAGCGACCGAGATCGCGGCCGCGTACCCGGCGTGGAAGAAGCGGAACGCTTCCTCATAGAGGTAGTAACCGATGGTGACGGCAGCGTTGCCGGGCCCGCCGCTGTTGGTGGTGAAGACGTAGATCGGGGTGAAGACCTTGAAGCTCCAGATCAGATTGACCAGGAGCAGGAAGTAGGTGGTGGGTCCGAGCAGGGGCCAGGTCACCCTCCGGAAGGTCGCCCAGGCGCCGGCCCCATCCACCCGCGCCGCCTCCTGGAGCTCGGCGGGGATGTTGGTCAGGCCGGCCAGATAGACGACCAGGTTGAGCCCGGTCTGCTGCCAGACCGTGTAGATGATGATGGCCGGCATCACCCAGGTGGAGCTGGCCAGCCAGCCCGGCCGGGGCAGATGGAGGGCGCCGAGCAGGCTGTTGAGGAGCCCGTAGTCGGCGTTGAAGATCCACTGCCAGACGATGATGGTCGCCACCAGGGGCGTCACGTAGGGAACGAAGATCGCGCCTCGCAGAAGGCTGCGGCCCCGTAGCGGGCGCGAGAGCAGAACCGCGAGGAGGAGGCCCAGCCCCATGCTCGCCGGCACCGAAACGAAGGTGTAGTAGAAGGTCTGGCGGACGGCCTGCCACCAGAGCGGATCCTGGGTGATGAGCACCCGGAAGTTCTCCAGCCCGATGAAGACGGGGCTGGCCGAGATCAGGTTCCAGTTGAAGAGCGAGAGCCCGAACACCCAGACCGCCGGACCCAGCAGGAAGGCCACCAGCAGGACCAGCGCCGGGGCGAGGAAGGCGTAGCCGCCGAGGCGCGGCCACCGGCGGCGAGCGAGGGTCCGAACGAATCCCTCCGACTCCTCCATCGGGGTAACAGACAAGTATCGCCCCCGCCTGGCCGAGAGAAAAGCCCCGACCCGTGCCTGGCTCAGACGGCCGGCTCGATCCGCACCTCCAGGTCCCCGTCCTGGTCAAGCACCGTCAATTCGAAGCCATCGCCCGTACGGTGCAGGCGCAGGCTGGTCCGGGCCGGACCCACCACCAGGTCGCGCAGCCTGATCTCGCCCAGCCAGGTCGGCAGCGCTGGCCGCAACCTGAGGCACCGGGAGGGGGCATCCGGCTCTAGCCCCAGCAGGCTGATCAGCGCGAAGGGCAGGCTGGCGGCGGCCCAGGCCTGAGGATTGCAGGCCACCGGGTAGCGGACCGGGACCGGGTAACGAGCCCGGGAGAAGCCGCAGAAAAGCTCCGGCAAGCGGTAGTTGGGGAAGCGGGAGGCGGCCTCGAAGAGGCCCTCGAAGATCCGCACCGCCTGGGCGTAGAAGCCGTACCTGCACAGCCCGGCCACGATCAGGGAGTTGTCGTGGGGCCAGACCGCACCCACCTGGTAGTCGATCGGGTTGTAGGGCCGCTCGCCCTCGGCCAGCGTTCGCACCCCCCACCCGCTGCAGAGACGGGGACCAACCAGCGCCAGCGCCACCGCCCGCGCCTGTTCCGGCTCCACGATCCCCGACCACAGCGCCTGACCCGGGTTGGAGGTGACGGTCTGGACCTGGCCGGTGGCGTCCAGGGCCAGCGCCAGGTAGCGCCGGCGCGGCATCCAGTAGGCGCGCGCGAAGCGCTCCCGGAGCCGGCTCGCCCGCTGGGACAGATCCGCTGCCCGCTCCCGCTCTCCTTCCAGCTCGAAGAGCCGAGCTGCCTCCAGCCAGGCCCGGTAGACGTAGCCCTGGACCTCCACCAGCGCCACCGGAGGCCGAGCCTGGCTGCCGTCGGGATGGACGATGCTGTTGCCGGAATCCTTCCAGCCCTGGTTGACCAGCCCCATCCGGGCCTGACAGTGGTAGTCGACGAAGCCGTCGCCATCGGAGTCGCCCCAGCGGTCGATCCACTCCAGGGCCCGCTCCACGTGGCTTCGCAGTCGTCGGAACAGGTTCGGATCACCGGTCCAGCGGAAGTGCTCACCCGCCAGGGCGACGAACAGCGGGGTCGCATCGACGGTGCCGTAGTAGGGAGTGTGGGGGATCAGGCCCAGGTTGGCCAGCTCGCCGACTCGCAGCTCGTGTGGGATCTTGCCCGGCTCTTCGTCTCGCTCCGGGTCGACCCGCGTGCCCTGGTAGCGGGCCAGCAAATCGAGGGTGTCGGCCGCGATCGAGGCATCGAAGGCCAGGGTCTGGAGCGCGGTGACCAGGCTGTCGCGGCCGAACAGGGCCACGAACCAGGGCACGCCGGCCGCGAAGTAGCACTCGCCTCGCTCCCTGGTCAGGAGCATGCGCAGGTCGTCGAAGCTGCGCTCGAGGATCCGATTCAGCAGCGGGTTGTCGGTTTCGATCCTGGCCGCCCCGGCCAGATGGTGGCGACCGATCGGAGGCGGGGCGGACTCCAGGGGTCTGGGACCGCGATCCTCGAGGGTGGCCGTGATCTGGATGGTGGCCGTCTCACCCGTTCCCAGGTCGAGCTCGTAGAGCACCGCGCTGCCGTGACGGCGCGCAGGGGCAGGATCGAAGGCCAGCGCCAGCGAGCGCCGGCGCCCGTCGCGGCCGTCGTATCGGAGGAGGAGGAGGCCGCTCTCCCACTGGGGCCGATAGCGGCGGCCGCGCGGCCCCGGCTCGTGGCCGCGGATCACGAACATGTCCTCGAAGTCGGCGCCGTACTCGAGCTCGAGCCGGAGCCGGCAGGGTCGGGAGCCGAAGTTCTGCACGGCCACGGTCTCGACCATGCCCCTCCCCAGGCGCCGCTCGCGGCGGATGCCCAGCGTCTCCTTGGGCAGGATCCCGTCGCCCAGCCGGAGCTCGGGGTTGGTGAGCTCGCAGACGATCCGGTCGTGGCGGTCGGCCGAGGCCAACAGCACCGCCGGCGGCCTGTCCTCGAGCCGCAGGGTGGCCCGGTCCAGGTAGCGCATGTCGTGGAAGTAGAGACCCTGGCCGCGGCTGCCGTCGATATCGCCATTGGGGGAGCAGAGGCAGAAGAGCCCGCCCTCCTTGGCCGCCAGGACGTCGCCCAGGTCGGCGATGAGGGTCGAGGGTCCGTGGCGCAAGAGGCGGAACCGGTGCTGGGGAGCATCGAGCGCTGCCATGTGCTGACACACTATGGCGGCTATGAAGCGGGCCCGGGGTCCCACCGATCTGACCGACGCTCTACTGACCAAGGGCGGGAGCGTGTTCGCGGTTTCCGACCGGCTGGGAGACGTGGAGGGCGAGCGCACCCTCGGCCACGGGCTGTACTTCCACGACACCCGCTTCCTTTCCCGGGCGGTCCTCCGGGTGGGGGGGCGGCGGCCCCGCCTCCTTGCTGCCAGCTGCGACGGTGACCGCTCGGTCTCCGAGGCTGGCTGGCGGGGGCTCCGGCTCCGTCGCGAGCGCCGCCTGGAACGGGAGCCGCTGGAGCGGATCGAGGTGGCCAACTCCGGCTCCCGCGTCCGGCAGGCCCGAGTCGAGCTGGAGTACGGGGCCGATTTCGGCAGCCTGTTCGCGGTCCGGGGCTCCCCTGTCGGGCGGCGGGGACGGCTGCTGGCCCCGGCCTGGCGCGGCTCCACCCTGGAGCTCGCCTACCAGGGCGCCGACGGACGCGAGCGCCGCACCTGGCTCAGCTTCGACCCGGCGCCGACCGAGACCGACGGCCCCAGCGCCCGCTACCACTTCCGGCTGGAGCCGGGCGAGTGCCGGTCGATCGAGGTCCGGATCGCCCTCCGCGACCAGGGCGCGGACGGGCTGGAGGCGAGCCCGCCGACTCCGACCACCGCGGACACCGAACGGCTCGAGGTCCGTTGCGACGATCGGGCCCTGCAGGCGGCGCTGGAGCGCTCGCTGGCCGACCTGGCCCTGCTCGCCACTCCGCAGCGGGGCACCACTTTCATCGCCGCCGGCCTGCCCTGGTTCGTGGCTCTGTTCGGCCGCGACAGCCTGATCACGGTGCAGCAGACGCTGGCCTTCGACCAGCGCCTGGCCGCCGGTACCCTGGAGCTGCTGGCCGCCCACCAGGGCGAGCGCCGGGACGCCTGGCGGGGGGAGGAGCCGGGCAAGATCCTGCATGAGCTCCGTCTGGCAGAGGACGCCAACCTGGGCGAGGTGCCGCACAGCCCCTACTACGGGACCGTGGACGCCACCCCGCTCTTCGTCATGCTTCTGGCCGAGTACGTGCGGTGGACGGGGGATCTCACCCTCTGGCGACGGCTTCGGCCCAGTGCCGCCTTGGCCCTGGACTGGGTGCGGGGCGGGGGCGACCACGACGGTGACGGCTTCCTCGACTACGAGGGCGGCCCCGGCCCGGGCTTGTCCAACCAGGGCTGGAAGGACTCGGCCGACAGCATCGTCCACCGCGACGGCCGCCTGGCTCGCCCACCCATCGCGCTGGTCGAGGTCCAGGCCTATGCCTACCGGGCCCGGCTGGACGCCGCCTGGCTCCACCGGCTGGAAGGTGAGGAGGCCGCCGCCCGGGACCTGGAGGCGGAGGCAGCCGAGCTCCGCCGCCGCTTCCACCGAACCTTCTGGATGCCGCGGCGCCGGTTCCTGGCCATGGCCATGGCCGCCGACGGCCGGGTGGAGTCGATCGCCTCCAACGCCGGTCACGCCCTCTGGTGCGGGATCCTCGATCCCGGCCCCGCCGCCTGGGTGGCGCGCCGGCTGCTGGCCCCCGACATGTTCAGCGGCTGGGGGGTGCGCACGCTCTCCAGCCGGGAGGCCGCCTACGACCCTGATGACTACCAGGTGGGGGCGGTCTGGCCCCACGACAACTCCCTGATCGTGGCCGGGCTCTGCCGCTATGGGTTCTGGTCCGAGGCATGGCGGGTGTTCGAGGCGGTCCGCGATGCCGCCGCCGCCTTCCCCAGCTCCCGCCTGCCCGAGGTGTTCGGCGGCCACCGGCGTGGCTCGGCCCGCCGGCCCGTCCCCTACCCCGCCGCCTGTAGCCCTCAGGCCTGGGCTGCCGGCTCCTTGCCCTACATGCTGACCTGCTGCTTGGGACTGCGCCCGGACGGGATCCGCCGGCGCCTGGCGGTGCGCCCGGCCCTGCCCTCCTGGCTGGCGCAGGTGGAGCTGCGAGGGCTCCGGGTGGGGGGCCTGCGCGCCGACCTGGAGGTCCGGCGCCGGGGCACCCGGGCCCAGGTGCGAGTGCTGCATCGCGACCGGGGGCTGTTGATCGACATCGAATGACAAGCGCTCGACGTCGATTTACAGACATCGACGTTGTAGAATTTACAATTGGCAATCGCTCCGGGGCGGTTCAAGCCAAGGCTGGAGGTGTCTTGAACCATGCGCATTGCCCAGGTCGCCCCGCCCTTCGTCTCCGTGCCCCCCCGGCGCTATGGCGGCACCGAACGGGTGGTGCACACCCTGACGGAGGAGCTGGTGCGGCGTGGACACGCCGTGACCGTGTTCGCCGCCGCCGGTTCGGATACGTCGGCGGAGCTGCACGTGTGCGCCCCGGCCCCCCTCTGGGAGCTGCGGCCGCAGGACCCGCTCGCCTATCGAGTGGTGCAGGTGGAGGAGGTGGTTCGCCGCTCGGCCGAGTTCGACGTGATCCATTCCCACGTCGATTACCTGCCCTGGCTGGCGGCGGGGCGGCTGCGGGCGCCGGTGGTGACCACGCTCCACGGCCGCCTCGACCTGCCCGAATGGCGGCGGGTGCTCGCGACCTTCGTTGGCTGGCCCCTGGTCTCGATCAGCCACGCCCAGCGACGGCCCGTGTCCGACCTCGACCTGAACTGGGTAGGGACCGTGCACAACGGGCTGGATCTGGGCCGCAGCTACCGCTTGGGACGGGGGGAGGGAGGCTTCCTCGTGTTCCTGGGCCGGATCTCGCCGGAGAAGGGGCCAGATGCAGCGATCCGGGTGGCGGTGGCGGCGGGGATACGACTCATGATGGCGGCCCGAGTTGACCCCACCGACCGCTCCTACTTCGAGGAGCGGGTGCGACCGCTGCTGCGGCATCCGCTGGTGGAGTGGGTGGGTGAGCTCGACGACCGCGCCAAGGCGGACCTGCTCGGATCGGCCCGGGCGCTGTTGATGCCGATCGAGTGGGACGAGCCTTTTGGGCTGGCCTTCATCGAGGCCATGGCCGCCGGCTGCCCGGTGATCTCCCGCCCGCGGGGCAGCCTGCCCGAGCTGGTCCGGCATGGCGAGCACGGCTTCCTCTGCACCACCGAAGCGGAGATGGTGGTCGCCTGCCAACGGGTGGGATCGCTCGACCGCGCCGCCTGCCGGCGCTGGGTGCTGGAACGGTTCTCGGGCGAGCGCATGACCTCCGGCTACGAGGACGTGTACGACCGCGTCGCCCTGCGCCGCCCGGAGGTGGCGCTGACCGTGGCGGGATGAGGGATGGGCCCCTCGGCGCTGGAAGCCCTGGTCGCGGCGGCGGCGGCGGCCGGGCTCAGGGTGGCGGTGGTGGAGGCGGCCGGGGGGCTAGCCGACGGGCTGGGCCGACTGGCGTCCCCGGGGATCTTTGCCGGAGCGCTGCCGGCCGAGGGCCTGGGTGAGGGCTCCTTCGGCAAGGCGGATGCTGTGCGCCGGATGGCGGAGTGGGCGCGGGCCAGCCTGCAGGCCGACCTGGGTCTGGCGGTGGGCAGCTGTCCCTCGGCCAGCGGCAGCGGCGGGCGACCACGTGGCCGCTCAGGCTGGCACCGACGTGGAAGCTGCCGCTGCCGCCGGGCGGGCTCGCGGGACCCGGCCGAGGAGGCGGCGCGACTGGGCCTGGAGCTGATCGCCTACCTGGGTCGCAGACCGGTGCCGACCCCGGATGCCGGTATGATGGCCGGCTCCCGTGGCCGATGACGCAACCGTCCTCACCTTCCTGAACGTTGGGCACCCGACCGGCCTCAAGTTCACGCTCGAGCACCGCGGCCGGCGGGCGCTGTTCGAGCTGGGGCTGGAGCACTCGCCCGGCGCCATGCCCTTCAGCCTGGGCCTGCGGCCGCGTCCGCATCGGGAGCTGGCCGACCTGCTGGCAGTGGGGATGGCGCCCAGGGACACGGGCGTCCTGGGCGAGTGGGACGGGGTGACCGAGGTCTTCTTGAGCCACCTCCACCTGGACCACACCTCGCTGGTCCGCTTCGTGCCACCCGAGGTCCCGGTCCACTACCCGGCGGCGATGGAGGAGCTGCGGCGGGACTGCGTCGCCTCCGGGCACCTCCGGTGGCGCGACCCGCCGGGCAACCCGGTGCCGGAGGGCGGGCTCGTCCGCCTGGGCGGGATGGAGGTCCGCTTCGTGCCCGTGGACCACGACCTGCCCGGCGCCTGCGGCTTCCTGGTCGCCACTCCCGATCTGCGCCTTGCCTACACCGGCGACCACCGCTGGCACGGCCGCCATCCCGAGCTGACCGCCGCCTTTGCCCGGGCTGCCCAGGGCGTGGACGTGCTGGTGCTGGAGGCGGTGGGGCTGGGGAGGGTGGGCGAAGACGGCGGCGACAGCCGACCCGAGGTGCACGAGCTCGACGAGTTCCAGGTTGAGGCCGAGTTCGAACGGGTCCTGTCCCGCACCAAGGGCTTGGTCTTGGTCAACCTCTACCCCATGAACCGAGAGCGGGTGGCGGCGCTGGCGGCGGTCTGCGCCGCCCACGGTCGGCGCTTCTTGATGGAGCAGGAGGCGGCGGCCATGGCCGGCTGGAGCGGTTGCTGGGACGAGGAAGCGCTGGCCCAGGCCCGCCGGCACCCTTCCCGTTTCTGCCTCCAGCTGGGCTTCGCCTCTCTTCCCTGCCTGATTGACCTGGAGCCGGCCCCCGGTTCGGTGTACGTGCACAGCAACGGCATCCCGCTGGGCGACTTCGATCCTGCCTTCGCGGTGGTGCGGGCCTGGGCGGAGGCCTTCGGCCTGGAGTTCACCGTGGTCGGGACCAGCGGCCACTCCCGTCCCGCCGATCTGGTCCGGATGGTGGAGACGGTCCGGCCCCGTCTGGTGATCCCGGTTCATAGCCGGCGGCCATGGGCGCTTCGGGTGCCGGTCCCGGTCCTGGTGCCCGAGGCCCACCGCCCCTACGCAGCACCGGAGCTGCTGGCCTAGCCCACAGCCCCGTCACAGCTAGCTCCCGGTTTTCTCCCAGCCAGAGTTGGGCATACTGGGCGAGAGGTATTTCACCGCATGGCATCCAACCTTCCGGCCCCGCCCCAGTCGGGTCCGAACGGCGGCGGTCGTCGCCGCTCCCCATCTCCGATGGACACGCTGCGGGACTGGCGTTTCTGGTTCACGCTGGTGCTCCTCTTCGCGCTCAACTACTTCATCGTCGACGTGCTCTTTGCCCCTCAGCAGCCCACCCAGGTCACGATCCCTTACAGCACCTTCATCCAGCAGGTGGACAAGAACAACGTGGTCAGCGTCATCAGCGAGGGCCAGCAGATCGTCGGGACCACGAGGCACGCGGTCCAGCAGCCGGGCAGCAGCGAGAAGTCGACCCATTTCGTGACCGTGATCCCCTCCTGGGGCGACTCCGGCCTGGGCTCGTTGCTGCAGAAGCACGACGTGACCGTGAGCGCCCAGGTCCAGGGAACGTCGCCCTGGCTCACGCTGCTGGAGACCTTCGGGCCTTTCATCGTCCTCGGCATCTTGCTCTGGCTGGTCATGCGGAGGGCGGCCACCGGTGCCGGAGGCCTCTTCGGGCTGGGCCAGAGCCGGGCCAGGCTCTACGATCCCGAACGGCCCGGCACCACCTTCGAGGACGTGGCCGGGATCGATGACGCCAAGGGCGAGCTGCAGGAGGTGGTCGATTTCCTGCGCAACCCGCTCCGCTACCAACGGCTGGGAGGGACGGTGCCCAAGGGGGTGCTGCTGGTCGGGCTGCCCGGCACCGGGAAGACCCTGCTGGCCCGGGCGGTGGCGGGAGAGGCGCGCGTGCCCTTCTTCAGCATCGCCGCCTCTGAGTTCGTGGAGATGATCGTGGGCGTGGGCGCCGCCCGAGTGCGCGACCTCTTCACCCGCGCTCGCCAGGCAGCACCCGCGATCGTGTTCATCGACGAGCTGGACGCCATCGGCCGCAGCCGCTCGGGCACGATCCGGATTGGGGGCCACGACGAGCAGGAGCAGACCCTGAACCAGATCCTGACCGAGATGGACGGCTTCGACTCCCGCGAGGGCGTAATCGTGATCGCGGCCACCAACCGGGCGGACGTGCTCGACCCGGCCCTACTCCGGCCCGGGCGCTTCGATCGCCGGGTCGAGGTCCAGCCTCCCGACCGAGCCGGACGGACCGCCATCCTCCGCGTCCACACCCGGCAGGTGCCGCTCGACCCGGACGTCGACCTTGACGAGCTGGGCCGCCAGACTCCGGGCCTGGTCGGTGCCGACCTGAAGAACCTGGTCAACGAGGCTGCCCTGATTGCCGCTCGCCGGGAGCGGGACGCGGTCACCATGCGCGACTTCACCGACGCCCTGGAGAAGGTGATGCTGGGGGCCGAGCGCAAGATCCTGCTCAGCCCCGAGGACCGGCAGCGGATTGCCTACCACGAGTCCGGCCACGCCCTCCTGGGCCTGCTCCTCGCCGGCGCCGACCCGGTCCGCAAGGTCACCATCGTCCCCCACGGACGGGCGCTGGGGGTGACCGTGCAGAGCCCCCAAGACGACCGCGTCAACCTCTCCGAGGAGTACCTGCGCGCGCGGATCACGGGTGCCCTGGGCGGGCGGGCGGCGGAACAGCTGGTCTACGGGGTGGTCACCACCGGGGCCGAGAACGACCTGCAGCAGGTGACCGCGATCGCCCGCAGCATGGTCGTCCGCTTCGGCATGAGCCCACGGTTGGGGCCGCTCAACCTGACCGAACCCGGATACCAGGACGGCGTGGGGCCGGCCGGCATGCAGAGATCGTTCAGCGAGGCGACCGCCGCCCTGATCGACCAGGAGGTGAAACGGATCGTGGAGGAGTGCCTGGCCGAAGCCCAGCGGCTCCTGGCTGAGAACCGCTTCCGGCTCGACGCGTTGGCCCAGGCCCTGCTCCAGGAGGATTCGCTGGACGAACAGGAGATCCTGCGCGTGACTGGGCTGCCGCCGCGGACCGATGCCGTGGCGGTGGCCGCCCGCTCTGCCTGAGCGACAGCTCGGTCGACGCCGTCCAAGCCGAGACCGGCACTGGTTGCGAGTTCAGGTGGAGATCGTCACCAGGCCAGGGGAGCTCCCACGGGCCTCCGTCGGCGGGCTGCCCGCCCTGCCCTGCCCGCGGCCCGATCCGTTGGGCGTCCCCGCGGCTCCGCCGGCTTCAGGAGCAAGCGCCGCTGGGGCGGATCCGCACCCGCACCGGCGACCGGACGCCCATCCTGCGATCTTTGGGTTAATGTGTCGATATACATGCTATCAGAAATATCCTGACAGATACAATCACCGCCAGGTTGAGTTCGGCCCAGGGCGTCCGTCCCGGCTCGGTTCGGCTGCACCGGAAGGAGCGCCGCGAGCAGATCCTGAGCGCCGCCGCTCGGGCCTTCGCCCGGGCTGGCTTCGCCGCTACCGGGTTGGACGACGTGGCCGCAGAGGCGGGTGTCAGTCGGGTCATCGTCTACCGGCACTTCGAGTCCAAGGCCGACCTCTACCGGGCGGTGCTGGAGCGGGTCCTGTCGCGGCTGACGCTGGCGGGCGATCGGTTCACGCCCGCGACCATCGACACGCTCCTGGGGGCCGCGGCCGAGGACCCGGACGGGTTCCGCCTGCTCTTCCAGCACGCCGCCCGAGAACCGGAGTTCAAGGTCGAGATAGGTCGGTTCCAGGCCCGCTCGGTCGAGATCGCCCACCGGGAGCTGGCCTCGGCGGTGCCGGATCCGGCCTGGGCTCGGTGGGCGGCCCGGCTCAGCCCGACGGTAGCGATCGAGGCCGTCATCGCCTGGCTCGACGCCGGGCAGCCGGATCGCGACCAGGCCGCGGCGCGGATCCTCGAGGTGCTAGCCGCGATCCCCGCCGCCGCCTCCCGGGCGCGCTGATCTCGGCGTCGCAGGGAGGTGCGGCCGGCTCGAATCCTCGATCGGGCCCCGCCGGTGGGCCACGGCTCTCAGGTCCGCCAGGTCCACTCGGCGATGGGCTGCAGCGCGCTCTCGGCGGTCAGGTCGTAGGTGATGGGGGTGACCGACACGTAGCCGTTGGCCACCGCCCAGGCATCGGTCCCGGTGTCCTCGTCGGTCATCTCGTACGCGCCCGCCAGCCAGTAGTAGGGGCGGCCCCGCGGATCCTGGCGCAGCGCCAGCTCGCCCACGTATCGGGAATCTCCCTGGCGGGTGATCCTGACCCCCCGGATTGCAGATCGGGGCAGGTTGGGCACGTTGACGTTGAGCAGGACGCGGGGCGGCAGCCCCCGGTCCAGCACCATGGCAGCCACCTGGCGGCCGAAGGTGGCGGCGTAGGACCAGATCGGATCCGTCAGGGTGGCCAGCGAGATCGCAATCGAGGGGACGCCGAGCAGCCGGGCCTCGATGGCGGCCGACACGGTTCCGGAGTAGATCACGTTGGTGGCGGTGTTGGCGCCCAGGTTGATCCCAGACACGACCAGGTCGACGTCCGGGCATAGGGTTCCCAGCCCCAGCTTGACGCAGTCGGCAGGGGTGCCGTTGGTGGCATAGCCGATCAGCTTCCCGGCGCGTCGCACCTCGGCCACCCGCAGCGGGGTCAGGGTGGTGATGGCGTGGGCCATGGCCGATCGCTCGGCATCCGGCGCGACCGTGGTCACCTCCCCCAGCCGGCGCAGCTCCGAGCGCAGCGCGTGCAGGCCTGGCGCGGCGATGCCATCGTCGTTGGTGAGCAGGATGCGGGGCATCGCCCTGATCAGGCCGACACCCGGAGCGTGACCTTACCGAACTGCTCCGCGTGGTCCAACCGCTCGAGAGCGGACCGGACGTCCTCCAGGGGATAGGTGGAGTCGACCGTGGGCCGTAGTCCCTGGCCCATCGCCCGCAGCACCTCCTCGAACTCGGCCGCGTTGCCCATGGTCGAGCCCAAAAGGTCGGCTTGGCCGAAGAAGAGCCGGGGCAGGTTGAGCTCCGCCCGTACCCCGCTGGTCGAGCCGCAGAACACCAGCCGGCCGCCGCGGCGAAGCGATCGCACCGACTCCGGCAGGGTGGCCGGGCCCACGTGCTCGAAAACCACATCCACCCCGCCCCTGCTGGCCTGGCGTACCGGCTCCGAGAACCCGGACGAGTCGAAGGTGACCTCGGCGCCGAGATCCGCCGCTCGCTGGCGCTTGGCGGGGCTCCGGCTGGTGGCCAGCACCCGGGCGCCCAGGTGGCGCCCGATCGCGATCGCCGCTGCCGCCACCCCGGCTCCGGCCCCGACCACCAGCATCGTCTCACCGGCTCGCAACCGGGCCCGGGTCACGACCATGCGCCAGGCAGTGAGGAAGGTGAGCGGGAAGGCCGCTGCCTCCTCCCAGGTCAGCCCTGGGGGCCTGGGGAAAAGGTTGCGTGCGGGGACGTGCAGCAGCTCGCAGGCGGTCCCATCCGTGTGCTCGCCCAGGATCCCGAACCGGGGACACAGCACCTGCTGTCCGGCTCGGCAGGCGTCGCACTCCCAGCAGCACGAGACCGGGTAGACGACCACCTCGTCGCCCGGCCGCCAGCGGCCGCTGGGGTCCTCCGCCACGACTCCGGCCCCGTCGGCGCAGAGCACCCTGGGGGGAGCCACCCGCTGGGCTCCCGCCACTACCCAGAGGTCGAGATGGTTCAAGGCGGCGCTGCGGATCTCCACCGCCACCATGCCAGACGCGGCAGAGGTACGGGGCCGTTGCTCGATCGCTACCCCCGAGGGGCCGGTCGGTTCCCTGAAGACCGCGCAGCGGCCCTGGCTGAGGACGTTCACGGTTCCTCATCTTGCCATCCTTCGGCTGTCGGACGGCTCGCTGCCCGATATGCCTACAATCGGGTCTGCCGGCCTGGCCGGCGGGTTCGATAGTGGATCTGGGGCTCTTCGTCATCGCCTTCCTCTACGTGGCCGCCACCGTGGTGGCGATCGTGAACCTGTTCCTGCGCCACCGGCCGCGGCGGGGCTGAGGCGAACCTCCACCGCTCCGAGCCGATGAGCGGAGGGCGCTGGTGATCCGGGAAGCGCTCGCGGGGCGGACCCTGCTCGTCACCGGCACCACCGGGTTTCTGGGCAAATCGATCGTCGAGAAGTGCCTGCGCGCCGTCCCCGAGATCGGCGCCATCCGCCTCGGCATCCGTCCGGGCCGCCGCTCGGCCCAGGAGCGGCTGGAGCGGGAGGTGCTGGCCAGCCCGGCCTTCCGACGGCTCAGGGACGAACTCGGGCCCGACGGCTTCCAGCAGCTGGTGGCGGAGAAGGTGGGGGTGGTGGAGCTGGACCTGGACCGCGACGACCTCGGCCTGGACCAGGCCGGTGCCGAGGAGCTGGCCCGATGTGATGTGGTCGTCCACTCCGCCGCCGCAGTGGAGTTCGACAATCCCGCCGATTTGGCCGCCCGGACCAACCTGGTTGGAGCCGCCCGGCTGGTGCGGGCGCTGGCCCGGAGCCCTTCCCGGCCTCACCTCGTCCATGTCTCCACCGCCTTCGTCGGAGGCATGCTGCGAGGCTCGGTGGCGGAGGAGCTGCCGCTGGACCCAGGTCTCAACTGGCGCCACGAGGCCGAGGTGCTGGGCGAGCTGCGGGCGGCGGTGGAGGAGGAGAGCCGCCGGCCCGAGGTCCTGGGCCGGCTGCAGGCCGAGGCCAGGCGGCGGCTCTCC
>CADDZO010000028.1 GCA_902812395.1 bacterium
GGCCTCCTGGTAGACGCACTTGGAGTTCTCACTCCACCAGGCCAACTCGGGGTTGCGCTTCTTCTCCGCGTTCCACAGCCGATGGAGATCCTCGGCCGAGTACCACTTCTTCTCGGCTGCGTACCGCTCCTTCACCCGGGTCAGACCCCAGTTCCAGGCGTAGCGCGCCGCTCCGACATGGGAGCGGAGCCTCCGCTCTTGGGTCGGGGTGGGATCGAGCGCGTACCGGTAGGCCTGGGGCACCCCACGAAGCGGACTTCGTGGGGACCCGGCCTGCTGCAGCTTCATGGAACCTTCTCGGTGGCCGCTGCGATGGCCTTGGCCGCTCGGTTGGCAGCCGCTCGCCGTCCGGAGAGGCGAGCTGGTCAGGATCTCGGTCACGTCCCGGACCAGGTCGTCGTCCACCTCGGCAGGGTCCACAACCAGCAACCGGCGGCCCTGTGCCGCCAGCGCAGCCTCGACCTCCTCCGCACCGAAGCGGGCGAACCGGTCGCGGTGCTCCACTCCGATCGTGGTCGCCGAATTGTCGCGCAGGAGGGCCAAGAACGTGCGGCGCTTGCCGTTCAGTGCGGAGCCGACCTCGGTCACCACGCGGCCGACTGGAAGTCCCTCGGCTGCTGCCCATGCGGTCACCCGGGCAACCTGCCGGTCCAGGTCAGACCTCTGGTCAGCGGAGGACACGCGGGCATACACGGCCGTGATCCCTGGAACGGCACTGACCGGTGGCTGGTCCACCAGGATCAGCCGGCCGGCGGGGCGCGCGGGAACTGGGAGTTTGCCTTCCCGGAACCAGCGGTAGGCAGTCATGGGATGAACGCCTTGTTGCCGCGCTCACTCCTTCAAGGTCACCCCTACATACTACCATAGGTTCACACGCCAACAGTCCCGACCCTCCGACCAGGTACCAGTCCTCATAGCCGGTAGCGTCGCCAATCCAGGGCAGACCCTCGACCCGATAGGTCGCGCTCCCCAGCGTGCCCGGAACATCAGCCGCCCTCAGACGACGATGAAATTCGAGCAACGCCTCCTCGTAGCCCTGACGCCGCTCCGGCCAATGCCAGAAGATGTAGGCGATCACAGGCCGTTGCGGGTCAGTGAGCATTAGCCAGCCGACCCGCCGCCACCGATCGGTGGCGGTCCCGGTCTTATCCGCTTGCACGGTGCCGGGGCCTGCTTCATCGCCGTGTGCCCACCGGTGCTGGGTCTTACCTCGGCCCCACAGGCGTTTATCCTCTCCGTCCCACTGACGGCGAGCTTCTCACCCCACGAAGCAGGCTTCGTGGGGGCCTTGAGCGTGGGGGCCTTGAGCGTGGGGACCCCGAGCTTGAGCAAGTTCTTCGCAGCGTTCACGTCTCGGTCGATGACCAGGCCACAGCCTTCGCAGCGGAAGATGCGCTCGGCTAGCCTAGGGACAGCTTGGCTTTCACCGTCCCGAAGCCAGAGCACACCTTGGAGCTGGGGAAGAACTGCTCGGCCACCAGCAGCCGGCCGCCGCGCCAGACGGTCTTGTAGCCGAGCTGGTGCCGTATGGTCCCGAAGGACTGGTCGGCCAGGCTCCGGGCCAGCCTCCGGTTGCAGACCATCCCAACCACGTTCAGGTTCTCGACCACCACCGTCTCGTATCGAGTGCCAGCCAGGTCGTGGCCGTGTGCACGGCATCGAGACGGCAGTTGGCGATCCGGGCATGGATACGCGCCAATCGCCGCGCGCTCTTCCTGCGGTTGGCAGAGCCCTTCTGCTTGCGGGAACAGAGGCTGGTCAGGACCTCGGTCACGTCCCGCACCAGATCGTCTACCTCCGATGGGTCCACGACGAGCAACCGGCGGCCCTGCGCTCACATCGCAGCCTCGACATACTCCGCGCCGAACCGGGCAACCCGGTTGCGGTGTTCCCCCACGATCGTGGTCGCCGTCTTGTCCCGAAGCAGGGCCAGGAGCTTGCGGCGCTTGACGTCAGCGCAAAGCCGACCTCGGTCACCACGTGGCCCACCGCCAAGCTCTGGGCTGCCGCCCATGCGCTCACCGGGCAACCTGTGAGTCCAGGTCCGCGCGCTGGTCAGCGGAGCACACTCGGGCATACACGGCCGTGATCTCCGGAACGGCATTCACCGGCGCCTGATCCACCAGGATCAGCCGGCCGGCACGGCGCGCAGGAACCGGGAGCTTGCCTTCCCGGAACCAGCGGTACGCGGTCACGGGGTGGACGCCCTGTTGCCGCGTCCACTCCTTCAAGTTCAAGCTCTGCCGGCTGCAGTGACCCTGTCGCCGACCGTCGTGTGGCGGTAGCGCCCGGCGCCATCGTCCCCGCCCCCGAGCCGCTCAAACCGGCTCGGGGGCGGTCGCCTCCACCAGCCGACGCAGCTGGCGCATGAGCAGGTCGAAGTTCTCGAAGTCGAGCGACTGGGCACCATCGCTCAGCGCCTGGTCGGGCCGTGGGTGCACCTCCAACAGCAACCCTTGCGCACCCGCAGCCACCGCCGCCAGCGAGAGGGGACGGACCAGCGACCAGCGGCCGGTGCCATGCGACGGATCCACCATCACCGGCAAGTGGGAGAGCTCCCGCACCAGGGGCACCGAGTTCAGGTCCAGTGTGAACCGGGTAGCCGTCTCAAAGGTGCGGATGCCGCGCTCGCACAGGACCACGTCCCGGTTGCCCTGGCTGAGCACGTATTCAGCGGCCAGGAGCCACTCCTCTATCGTGGCCGACATCCCCCGCTTGAGCAGCACGGGCTTGCCCGAGCGACCCACCTCCTGGAGCAGCGCGTAGTTCTGCATGTTGCGGGTGCCGATCTGGAGCATGTCCACGTAGCCAGCCACCAGCTCGACGTCGCCGGCCGAGACCACCTCACTCACCACCCTAAGGCCAGTCTCGGTCCTGGCGGTGGCCAGCATCTTCAGACCGTCCTCGCCCAGGCCCTGGAAGCTATAGGGGGAGGTCCGAGGCTTGAAGGCGCCGCCGCGGAGCAGCTTTGCTCCTCTGGAGGCGACGAAGCGAGCCGTCTCCAGCAGCATCTCCTCCCCCTCCACCGAGCAGGGGCCCGCCATCACCACCACCTCGTCGCCGCCGATCTCGACCCCGGCCACCGAGACCACGGTGTCCCGCGGTTGGAACTCCCGGCTGGCCAGCTTGTAGGGCTTGGTGATCTGGAGGATCTGCTGGATCCCCTCCAGGTGCGAGAAAGCCTCTCGATAGGCATAGGCGTTGCTGCCGATCACCCCGATCACGGTCCGGTCCTCGCCCAGCGAGACCTCGGGTCGCAGCCCGATCTCCCGTACGCGTTCGATAACGGCCTCCACCTGGGCAGGCCGCGCCTGATGGGACATCACGATGATCACGCCTGGCCTCCTTCTCCTCGGCCCTGCACTTTCTCCAGACCCCGATCGGCGCCGCCCACGTCGGCCGGCGGTCGCCAACGTTCCAGATCCTCCCGGATCGCCCGTGCCCCTCTGAGGTACGCGTGCCGCATCTCCCGCTGGGACCGGTCGGTGTTGTACAGCAACAGCACGCGGATGCATCGGGGCACTGCCCGCGGGTTGGGCTGGCGGACCTGCATCTCCACCCCGCAGAGCAAGGGCACCTCCACCCAGCCCAGCTCTCGAGCAGCGGCAGCGGGGAACTCGGCGTCGAGGTCGGGGGTGGCGGTGAAGTAGGCCAGAGCCACCTCCTCCGGGACCAGGTGATTGAGGCGCACCAGCTCCTGCAGCAGCTCCACGGTTGCCGCCTTGATCGCATCACCCCGGTTGGCGTCGGCGGTGGTCGCTCCCCGGATCCCCCTCACCGGCATGCCGTCACTAGCTCGTCGAACAGCCCCGTCGGGTCCTCGCCACGATGCTGGCGCTCCAGCAGGGCACTGGCCACTACGGCCGCATCGGCATGGCCGCGGAGCTGGACCAGGTGCTCGGGGCGCGAGATCCCGAAGCCGGCCGCGATCGGCAGCCGGGTGCTCCTCCGAACCCGGTGCAGCAGCTCCGCCAGCCCAGGGGCCAGCTCCGCACGAGGCCCGGTCACACCGCGTACGGTGACGCAGTACACGAACCCCGAACTGCGCTCGGCGATGCTGGCGATGCGCGAGTCGGGGCTGGTAGGGGCGACCAGGAAGACGGTGTCGAGGCCTGCCTGGCGCAGCCATCCGGCCAGCGGATCGGCCTCCTCGACCGGCAAGTCGGGGACGATCACCCCGGCGATACCCGCCCTGGCCGCGTCGGCGGCAAAGCGGCGCGGGCCGTAGGCCAGCACCGGGTTGACGTACGTCATCAGCACCACCGGCACCGCCGACGCGACGTACTCCGCGACCCTCAGGGCACCCGCCAGCGTCATCCCGCCCTCCAGCGCCGCCTGCCCGGCGCGCTGGACGACCGGGCCGTCGGCCAGCGGGTCGCTGAAGGGCACCCCGACCTCCACCGCAGCCGCCCCGGCCGCAGCGTAGGCGAGGGCCAGCCGAGCCGAGCCCTCGGGGTCGGGATAGCCCGCCATCACGTAGGGCACCAGCCGGACGCCATCCGACGCCCGCAGCGCCGTCTCCAGCCGGCTCACCCTCCGTGCTCCCGCTCGAAGGCCTCGACCGAGTCCAGATCCTTGTCGCCCCGCCCCGACAGACAGACCAGGATGCGGCCCTCGGGCCCCAGCTCATGGGCCAGTACCCCCGCCCAGTGGAGGGCATGGGCCGGCTCCAGGGCAGGGATGATCCCTTCCAGCCGGGTGCAGAGCTTGAACGCCGCCACCGCCTCGGCGTCGGTGCAGCTCACGTACTCGGCCCGTTCGGCATCGCGGAGCCAGGCATGCTCCGGCCCGACCCCCGGGTAGTCGAGCCCTGCCGAGACCGAGTGCGTGGGCAGGATCTGGCCGTCGGCGTCCTGGAGAAGGTAGGTATGGGCGCCGTGCAGCACGCCCGGCCGCCCAGCGCCCAGGGACGCGGCGTGGAGCCCGCTCTCCAGCCCCCGGCCGGCGGCTTCGACCCCCACCAGCCGCACCTGTTCGTCGTCGAGGAAGGCGGTGAACATCCCGATCGCGTTGGAGCCGCCGCCCACGCAGGCGACCACCACGTCCGGGAGCCGCCCTTCCACGGCCAGGTACTGCTCCTTGGCCTCGTCCCCGATCACCCGCTGGAGGTCACGGACGATCCGCGGATACGGATGGGGTCCCACCGCCGAGCCGATTACGTAGTGGGTGCCGCCGACGTTGGTGACCCAATCCCGGATCGCCTCCGAGGTGGCATCCTTCAGCGTGGCGGTGCCGGCATTCACCTCGCGCACCTCCGCCCCCAGCATCCGCATGCGCCGGACGTTGATCGCCTGGCGACGCATGTCCTCGCTACCCATGTAGACGGTGCACTCCAGGCCGAACCGGGCAGCCACGGTTGCCGCCGCCACCCCGTGCTGACCTGCACCGGTCTCGGCGATGATTCGTCCCTTGCCCATGCGCCGGGCGATGAGTGCCTGACCGAGGGCGTTGTTGAGCTTGTGGGCGCCGGTGTGGCAGAGATCCTCCCGCTTCAGGTGGAGGGTGGCGCCGCCAAAGTGCCGCGAGAGCCGCTGGGCGGCGTACAAGGGGGTGGGCCGGCCCACGAAGGCATGCCGCTCGGCTGTGAGCTCGAGCTGGAAGCGGGGGTCGGCCCAGGCCTCGTCCCAGGCGCCTTCCAGCTCTTCCAGAGCCGCCATCACCGTCTCGGGGACGTACTGGCCACCGTAGGGGCCGTACCTACCGCGGGAAGGCAGAGAGCTCGCGATCGGCATCGCGTACAGCTTGCACGAACCTGAAGACCAGCTCCGGATCCTTGATTCCAGGCGCCGACTCCACCCCGCTGGAGACGTCGACGCCCCAGGGACGGAGACAATGCACGACCTCGGCCACGGTGTCCGGTCGCAGCCCACCGGCCACGATCACCTGCCGCCGGGCAGCCAGGGGCCGGGCCACCTCCCAGGGCCAGGCCTGACCGGTGCCGCCCCGCTGGTTCGCCGACCAGCTGTCGAGCAGGAGCGGGTCGGGCCAGCCCTCGGCGTCGGGCACCCGCCCCTCCCGGACCTTGAGCGCCTTGATCAGCTGCACCGGGGAGCGGAAGCCGGGAGCCTCGGAACCGTGGAGCTGGACTGCGTCCAGCCCTACCAGGCGCACCACCTCCTCCACCTCCACCTCGCTGGGGTCGATGAACACCCCTACCACCAGCGGTCGGGAACGCAGCCCGGACAGAATCGCTCGGGCCCGCTCCGGGCTCACGCGACGCCGACTGGGGCAGAAGTGGAGCCCGATCATGTCGGCCCCCGCCTCCGACGCCGCCCGGACCGCCTCGCGATCGCACAGCCCGCAGACCTTGACCCTGGTCATGCCTGGCGCAGCTCCCGGATCACCGCCCCGGGATCGGCGGAACGCATCAGCGCCTCCCCCACCAGCACCGCGTCCGCCCCGGCCTGGCGGAGCCGGCGGGCGTCGGCGGCGGTCGCGATCCCGCTCTCGGCCACGCAGCGCACGCCCGGCGGCAGCAGCGGGCGCAACCGCTCGGTCAGGCCCAGGTCCACTTGAAAGGTGGTCAGGTCGCGATGGTTCACACCGACCACCCGGGCCCCTGCCCCCAGCGCCCCCTCGACGTCGGAGCGGTCGTGGACCTCGACCAGCGGCTCCATGCCAAAGGAGCGGGCGAGCCCGAGCAGCGTTTCCAGCCGCGCCCGCTTCAGGGCGGCCACGATCAACAGCACCGAGTCGCCGCCCAGCGCCCGCGCCTCCAGCACCTGGTGCTCCGAGACCACGAAGTCCTTGCGCAGGATGGGGAGCGTGCTCGCCGCACGGGCCTCGGCCAGATGCGTGGGGGTGCCGCCGAAGCTGGTCTCCTGGCAGAGCACGGACAGCGCCGCCGCCCCCGCCGCCTCGTAGGCGCGAGCCAGCTCGCCGGGACGGTAGTCCCCCCGCAGTCGTCCCAGGATCGGGGTGCGCGACTTCATTTCGGCGATCACGGCCAGGCTCTCGCCGTCCAGCGCCGCCGCCAGGTCCCGGGCAGGGGGCTGGGCCGCCGCCCGCTCCGCCAGCTGGTCCTCGGTCACTTCCCGACGGCGCCGTGCCACCTCGGCCTCGGCCTCGGCGACGAGGCGCCGGAGCAGGTCCGGGATTTCGCTCACATTGCCCCCGAGACCTGGACCCAGCGTTCCAACACCTCCCCGGCACGGCCGTGGTCCAGCGCCTCGGCCGCCAGGGCCATCCCTCCCCGCCAGTCGTCAGCCAGCCCCGCCGCCCGCAGGGCGGCGGCGGCGTTCAGCACCACGATGTCCCGGCGAGGGCCGCGCTGGCCGGCCAGGACCGCGCGAGCGATGGCCGCGTTCTCTTGGGGACTGCCCCCGCGCAGGACCTGCGGATCGGCGGTGTCAAGCCCCAGCTCGCCGGGATCCAGCTGGTAGCGGCGGCGCTGACCGTCCAGGATCTCGACCACCAGCGTGGGCCCGGCCGTGCTGAGCTCGTCCAGGCCATCGGCGCCGAACACGATCGCGCGCCTGACCCCCAGCCGCTCCAGGACGTCGGCCATCATTGGAACCAGCGAGGGATCGGCCACCCCCAGGGCCTGGCAACCGGCGCCGGCCGGGTTGCACAGCGGGCCGAGGATGTTGAACACGGTGCGGACCCCCAGCTCGCGCCGGGGAAGGGCGGCAAACCGGAAGGAGGGATGGAAGGCGGGGGCGAAACAGAAGCCGATACCCGCCTCGGCCACGCACCGGGCGACCTGCTCCGGGCCCAGGTCGATGCGCACCCCCAGCGCATCCAGCACGTCGGCGGCGCCGCAGCGCGAGGAGGCGGCGCGGTTGCCGTGTTTGGCCACCCTGGCCCCACAGGCGGCGGCCACGATCGCGGCCAGGGTGGAGATGTTGAAGGTGTGGGAGCCGTCGCCCCCGGTGCCCACCACGTCCAGGAGCGAGCCCGGATCCGGATCCGGAACCCGGATGGCGTGGGCGCGGGCGGCTCTCGCCATCCCCGTCACCTCTGCCACCGTCTCGCCCTTCATCCGAAGCCCGATCAGGAAGCCGGCGATCTGGCTGGGGGTGGCCTCGTCGGCCATGATCAGGTCCATCGCTCGTCGGGCCTCCTCCTCGTCCAGATCCCGGCCCTGGAGGAGGGGTTGCAGGAACTCGATCACTGCGTCCGCGCCGGGATCAGGGCCAGGAAGTTGGCCAGCAACCGTCGGCCCTCAACGGTCAGCACCGACTCGGGATGGAACTGGACCCCATGGGTGGGGTGACGGCGGTGGCGGAGGCCCATGACCACTGCCCCGTCTTCGGCGGTGGCCGACACCTCCAGCTCGGCGGGAAGGGCCCTGGGGTCCACCACCAGCGAGTGATAGCGAGTGGCGGAGAAGGGGTCGGGCAGCCCCTCGTAGGGCGGGCCACCGTCGTGGCGGACCTCCGCCACCTTGCCGTGGACGGGCCGATGTCGCACCACCCGGCCCCCGAAGGCGCAGGCCAGGGCCTGGTGGCCGAGGCACACTCCGAGCACCGGCATCCGGCCGCTGAGCCGGCCGATGGCCTCGACCGAGATCCCCGCCTCGTCCGGGGTGCCCGGGCCAGGCGAGACCACCAGCGCGTCGTAGGAGGCCAGCTCCTCGACGCCGACCGCGTCGTTGCGAAAGACCATCGGCCTTGCCCCCAGCTCCGCCAGCTGCTGCACCAGGTTGTAGGTGAAGGAATCGTAGTTGTCGATCACCACCACCCGGGGATTCACGACATCGCCTCCGCCCGCTCGATGGCGGCGAACATGGCCCGCGCCTTGGCCAGGGCCTCCTGGTATTCCCGCTCGGGCTCGGAATCGGCCACGATCCCGGCCCCGGCCTGGACATAGGCGCAGCCGTTGGCGATCACGATCGTGCGCAGCGTGATCGCCATGTCCAGGTCGCCCCCGAATCCGACGTAGCCGACCGCACCCCCGTAGGGGCCGCGCCGCTCCGGTTCCAGGGCGGCGATGATCTCCATGGCCCGGATTTTGGGCGCGCCCGAAAGGGTGCCGGCCGGGAAGGCAGCGCGGAGCGCGTCCAGCGAGGTCCTGCCCGGAGCCAGCCGCGCGGTGACGGTGGAGCTCAGGTGCATGACGTGGGAGTAGCGCTCCACCTCCATCAGGCGCTCCACTCGCACCGTCCCCGGGACCGCCACCCGGCCCAGGTCGTTGCGGCCCAAATCGACCAGCATCACGTGCTCAGCCCGCTCCTTGGGGTCGGCGAGCAGCTCCCGCTCCAGCTCCAGGTCCCGGGCCGGGTTCTCGCCGCGAGGCCGGGTTCCGGCCAGAGGCCGGGTCTCGACCCGGTCCCCCTCGGCCCGGATCAGCAGCTCGGGGGAGGTCCCGACCAGGTAGCGACCCTCTCCCAGGGACAGCAGGTACATGTAGGGCGAGGGATTGATCTGGTGCAGACACCGGTAGACGTCCAGGGGACGGGCTGAGAGGGGCCGGCTGAAGCGCAGGGAGAGCACGACCTGGAAGACGTCGCCGGCCAGGACGTGATGGCGGGCGGCGTGCACCATCTCCAGGAAACGCCCATGGGTGGTGTTGGCCTGCCAGCCGGCGTCGCGCCGAGCCGGACGCCGCGGGGTCGGCGCCGGTCCCGCCAGTCGGGCGTGCAGCTCGTCCAGACGAGCCTCCACCGCCGCTCGCGGCTCGGCACTGGGCTGGTGGCGAGCCACCAGGAGCAGCCGCCCGGCGTGGTGGTCGAAGACCGCCATCGCGTCTGCGGCCATGAAGGCGCTCTCGGGCAAGGGCGGAGCTGGTCCATCAGCCAGGGGAAGGCGCTCGAAGTGGCGGGCCGTCTCCCAGCCCAGGTAGCCAACCGCGCCTCCCGCGAAACGGGGCGGGTCGGCCGGCGCCAGGAGCCGGTGGGCCGAGATTGCGGCCAGCACCGGCAGCGGGTCCCCCTCGCCGAGCTCCACCGGCCGAGGCTGGAAGCCGACGTAGGAATAGCGGCCCAGCCGTCGGTCGCCGAGCGCACTCTCCAGGAGGAATCCGGGAATCCTGTCGCCGCAAAGCCGGGCGTAGGCCCCGATCGGGGTCAGGCCAGGGATCTCCACCTCGCGGCTGAGCAGGACCTGCTCGGACTGCAGAGGGCGGGCCTCCTTGGCCGCAGGGACTAGGCTCATCTCCACCTCCAGCTAGCTCGTCTCGACTCGGCTGAAGGCCGAGTCTACCAATGCCCCCAGGTCGGGCTCCACCAGGGCCCCGCAACCGCCCCACGACCGCGACCGCCAGGGGTCGGGTCACGCTCCCGCAAGTCGGTGACCGCGATCAGAGGGCAGGGATCCACCCCCGAATCGGACCTCGACCTTCGCGGCCAACAGGCGGGCAGGGGTTCGCCGCCGTGCCGGCGCCGCCATCGCCAATCACCGGTCGAACCCGGCCGTTGCACGATGCATGTGGTCGCCGCTGCTTCTGCACCGACCAGCGTCCATCCGGGCGACCACGACGATCGCGCTGGAGGCTGCCGCGACACAGGGAGCTACCAGCCGCTGAGGGGCCTGCTGGGCCGCCAGACCGCATTCCCGAGCTGATACTGCATGGCCGGCCGCAGGGTGCAGCGCTCGTCGACGACCACCTGAAGCTGTGGCGCTACAAGAGCCGGATGCGTCTGCGCGACCCCCCGCGCCGGTGCACGCATCCTGGGTGAATCAGGTGGAGATCTCCTTCTCGATCCTGCAGCGGAAGCTGCTGACCCCGGCGGTGGCCGGCAACCCCCCAGGAGCTGGCGGACTACATCCTGGGCTTCGAGGAGTGGTATCGCCGCCGGGCCCAGCCGTTCCTCTCCCCCTCCAATGCCGGTTCACGCGCAAGGACTTCGAGGCCCTCCTCGCCGCACTGCAGGAGCTGGCCGCGTGACCCACCACCATTCAATGCCGGGGACCACTTAGCCCAGGCTGGGGGTCAGTCCCCAGGTAGCGGTGAAACGCTCTCCCGGAACCAACACTCGAACGCCCTCGCCGCTCTGGAACGCGTTGGGTGGACAAGTCATCGGTTCGACCCCAAGACCACGTCGACGACGTTCCCGGTCGGAGAGGCTGTCGCCGGTGAACAGCATCAGATACTGAAAGCTGAAGTCCATCCACAGTGCGATCGACCGATCACGACTGGTCAGCACCACCCGGGCGAGGCCATCGTCGTCCCGCTCCAGGTCGGCGAAGGCGGTGTCCAGCACCACCCCTGCCAGCGGCCGACCCCGGCGGAAGTCATATTGAGTTCCCGCCACGGCTTCACGACCGACCGGGATCCCGCGCTGATCGGCCGGAAGCCAGGTGGTGCCGGGAGCTATGACATACGCATCATCGATCGTGTCGCTCACCCTCAAGTAGGGATGGAAGCCGATTCCGCAGGGGCACGGTTCCCTACCGACGTTGGTGGCCGTGGTCCTCACGGTAAGGCCCCAGGGCTCGGAGGAGAGCAAGTACTCGATGGCCAGATGCAGGCAGAAGGGGTATCCCGGCCGTGGATACAACAGGTGCTCCATCACCACCCGCGCTGGCTCTTGTTCGGCAACACCCCAGTTAGCCCATCGGACCAATCCGTGGATGGCATTTTGGCGCTCTGGTTCGGTCAGCGCCAACTGGTGCCAGACGCCCTGGAACTCGTATCTCCCGTCCCGCAGCCGGTTCGGCCAGGGAATCAGCGGCTGCCCGCGGCCGCCACTGCACATCTGGTTGGCTGTAAAGCCGTCGAGTACCTCCCACTCGCCGATCTGATACCCGCGCAGCACCGCCCCGACCTCGGCCACCCAGGCCCGTTGCTCTCCCTCCACCAGCTCGACTTGAAAACCCGACGGCAGCACGGACCCCGCACTGTGTGGAACGCCCATTGGTCCTCCTCGGTCGATTGGGCCCTTCGCAGCATCCGGACGGATGATAATGAGCAAAATGATTTCCTGTTCGGCCGGCGCGGGCTCGGTCCACGGGACGCAGTTGCCTGGTCACGACGCAATGTGGGAAGCCCGCCTTTCGCATCCGAAGGAAGCACAGCAGCACGGCCGCAGGACCACGCTCTGCCTGCACGTCGGCGACAAGCCGCCTCCCAGTTCCCGCCGGCTCGTGAACTGACCGCGGAGTGGTGCAGCCTGGGCCGAGAGCCCACGATCGACGGAAGAGGCTGGGAGCGCCGGTCCCCCACAGCACACCGCTGCCGGAAAGGTGCGCCGACCTCGTCTCGGACCGCCGCTCACTGGCCAAGTCTGCGGCGAGGCAGGGTGCATCAGCTCGGCCCGACTGAATGGATCCGGGGCAGTGGGATCCGAGGATCCCAGCAGCAGGGACCCCCCGGAGCCCGCCGGGGGGCTGTGGACCCGTCATCGGTGCGGACGTCGGAGCGGAGCCGTGGTCGGTGCTGGTATGGTTCTTGGGCGCACTCTATCTAGCTTGGTTCGACAGGCAGAGGGGTTGACACCATGAGCGCGGGAGCAGGATTGGATCCACTGCAATCGCTCTATCGCAGCCCAAGAGAGGCGATGGAGGCGCCACCCGAGCAACTCGCCTACGTGGCCCTCCTCGACCCGGACGCGATCGCGGTGGTAGACGTGGACCCGGGATCTGCCACCTATGGGCAGGTGGTGGGCAAGTGGGACGCCCCCGACCAGGGCAACGAGTTCCACCACTATGGCTGGAACGTCTGCAGCTCGGCCCTGGGCGGCGATCACCATCACGGAGCGCTGGAGCGCCGCTACCTGGTGGTCCCCGGTATCCGCTCCTCCCGCATCTACGTGCTTGACACCGGCCCGGATCCCCGTCACCCAACGCTGGTCAAAACCGTGGAGCCGGCTGAGGTGCTGGAGCGGAGCGGCTACAGCCGGCCTCACACCGTGCACTGCGGCCCCCACGGTCTCTTCGTCTCGGCCCTCGGCCACGCCTCCGCGGACGGCGAAGGGGGACCGGCCGGAATCTTCCTGATGGACCACGACACCTTCGACGTGCTGGAGCCGTGGGAACGCGACCACGGGCCCCAGACCTACGCCTACGACTTCTGGTGGTCGGTCGAGGCAAACACCCTGGTGGCCAGTGAGTGGGCACCTCCGGCCCTGGTCGAGAACGGCCTCGACGCCGGGGCCCTGGTCAACCGTCGCTACGGCCACCGGCTCCACTTCTTCGATCTCGAGAACCGTCGCCATCTCCAGAGCATCGACCTAGGCGACCAGCACCAGATGGCCCTTGAGGTCCGCCCTGCCCACGATCCGTCCAAGACCTACGGATTCCTGGGTGTGGTCGTGGACGTCACCAACCTCGCCAGCTCGATCTGGACCTGGTACCGAGAGAACGGCCGCTGGCATGCCCGAAAGACCATCGAGATCCCGGCGACGCCGCTCGACCCGGAGAAGCTACCGTCCCTGCTGCAGGGGTTCGGCGCGGTGCCGCCGCTGGTCACCGACATCGACCTTTCCCTCGATGATCACTACCTGTACGTGGCCTGCTGGGGGAGCGGCGAGCTCCGCCAATACGATGTGAGCGACCCGTTCCAGCCCCGGCTCAACGGCCAGATCGAACTCGGAGGCCTGCTCCACCGCGCGCGCCATCCCTCCGGGCAGCCCTTCGCGGGTGGCCCTCAGATGGTCGAGGTCAGTCGGGACGGTCGCCGTGTCTACGGCACCAACTCTCTCTATGGCAGCTGGGACCCGCAGTTCTATCCGGAGGGCATCCCGGGCGCCATGTACAAGGTCAACGTTTCCGAGACCGGCCAGATGGCGCTGGAGGAGGGGTTCCTGGTGCAGTTTCCCGGCCATCGGGCCCACCAGGTGCGCCTCCAGGGCGGCGACTGCTCGACGGACTCCTTCTGCTTCACCAGCTGAGGAACAGGGACGGCGGTATCGGGTATCCGGCGTTGCCGTGACCTCTTGCCTTGCAAGACCAGCTGGGCAGGCGCTTCCCAGAGCCTGGCCGAGCGGCGGTTAGGCCGAAGGTGTGCTCCTCTCGGCCGCTGCCAAGGCGATCCAGCGGAGCCGACCTCGGTCACCACGCGGCCCACCGCCAAGCTCTGGGCTGCCGCCCATGCACTCACCCAGGCAACCTTACGGTCCAGGTCCGCGCGCTATCAGCGGAGGACATGCGGACATACACGGCCGTGATCTCCGGAACGCACTGACCGGCGCCTGATCCACCAGGATCAGCCGGCCGGCACGGCGCGCAGGAACCGGGAGGTTGCCTTCCCGGAACCAGCGGTACGCGGTCACGAGTGGACGCCCTGCTGCCGCCTACTCCTTCAAGTTCAACCTTGCATATTATCATATGCTCGGATGGCAACAGTTACGGGCCACTCCGGCCCGACGTCCAGCTGGAGACCACCCCGCTGCTGCTGGTCCGGCTCTCCGGGAAGCCCGTGGTCGAAGAAATCGGCCGTATTCGTCCCACTTGAGGCCGCACCCACCTCGTCCAGCCCACCCGACGGGGTCCCCATACGGTTCCTGGATCGACCGGCGCCACCGTCATCCTGCCTGTGCTGCTCGGTCCGCCCACCTGGCTTTCTGCCGGGCGCATCAACCTTCGGCTGCTGGCGCCCTTCGACCGCAAGCAGGGATCGACACGGGGCGTCGGCTCTCCCGGATCCGCGGTCCTCGACCGGATCTCCTGCCGCTATACCGGTCAGCGCGGCCAACCCGGCTTCAGATCAGCCCGCTCCACCCCGCCATGCCTCCGCTCGGCCTTCATCCGCCGTTTGACCGCCCGGGCCTCAGCCATGGTTTCCGGAGAGTCCACGTCGGCGATCGTGTGCCAGTCGGCCGCCTCCGCTTCCCAACCCGGCGGCCGCACCCCCAGCTTCTTGGCGAGCACCGCCACCGTGATCTTCGTCTTCTGGTCACCGAACCCGGGCAGCTCGGAGATGCGCTGGGCCAAGTCCCGGCCGCTTGGGGCATCCCGCCAGACGGCGCCGGCGTCGCCCCGATAGCGGGTGGCGACGATCTCGCACAGCCGTTGCACCCGCTGGGCCATGCTGCCCGGGAAGCGGTGCAGCGCCGGCCGCTGACGGAAGGCACTCTCGAGGTCCTCGACCGGCATTGTCGCGATGCGGCCCGGGTCCAGGTGGCCCAGCCGTTCGCGGAGGTCGTATGGGGCGGAGAAGGCCCGCTCCATCGGCACCTGCTGGTCCAGCACCAGCCCGATCAGAAGTGCCAAGGGTTCCTCCTCCAGCAAACGATCGGCCTCCGGTCGACCGGTCCAGGGCATGGGCATGGCCCGAGAATAGCGGCATGGACACCGAGGCGGCCTGGCTTTCCGCCTCCCAGCTGACGGAGGCGGTGGCCGCTGGGCGTTTGGACCCCGAGGAGGTGGTCAGTGCCCACCTGGAACGCATCCGCCGGCTCGACCCTGAGATCCACGCCTACGTCCACGTCGATGAGGGCGCTTGGGCTGGCCAGGGGCCGCTGGCCGGGGTGACGCTGGCGGTCAAGGACACCCAGCCGGTCCGGGGCATGCCCTGGACCGAGGGCTCGCCCCGCTGGCGGCAGCGGACGGCGGCCGAGGACGCGGTGGTAGTTGCCAGGGCCCGGGCGGCCGGCATGGCCGTCCTGGGCAAGACCAACACCCCCGAGCTTGCGGCCGCGGTCGGCACCACCAATCCCCTCTTCCCGCCCACCCACAACCCCTGGCGCCACGGCTTCACGCCGGGTGGATCCAGCGGTGGCAGTGGGGCGGCGGTGGCGGCCGGGCTGTGCACCATCGCCTTCGGTGACGACATGGGCGGGTCGATCCGGATCCCTGCCTCCTGCTGTGGCGTTGCCGGCCTTCGCCCTACCCCGCACCGGGTGCCGAAGGAGGCCCCGGACCCGATCGGGATCGCGGTCCGTGGCCCCCTGGCTCGGACCGTGACCGACTTGCGCCTGGCTTTCGGGCTGATGGCGGACGAGGCGGTTCCCGCGGGTCGCTCGCCCCGACGACTGCGGATCGCGGTAGTCGAAGACACCGAGCTCGGCGTCGAGGAGGGTTGCCGCCAGGCCCTCCGGCGCGCCGCCGACGCTCTGGCAGACGCAGGCCACGAGCTGTTGCCGGCCACCTGGGCGCCGATCCCGGTCCTGGAAGCCTATCGGGTGGTGCGGCCGGCCAGCGTCTCCACTGTCCCAGGCGAGACGCAGGAGTACGGCCCGGCGGTACGGGGTCTGATCGAGGCCGGGCGGCGTCTCAGCGCAGCCCAGTACCTCCGGGCCATGGCCGCGGGCATGGCGGCGGCACAGCCGGTGCGGGACCTCCTGGCTACGTGCGATGCCATCCTCACCCCCACCCTGGGCCGGTTGCCGATGCCGATCGAGGAGGTGCCGCCGTTCCTGGAGGACGCCTGGTGCGCCTACACCCAGTTCGCGCTCCCGGTCAGCTTCGCCCGCTGCCCGGCGGTGAGCGTTCCCGCCGGGTTGGAGGGAGGGCTGCCGGTCGGGGTTCAGCTGATCGGCCGCCCTGACCACGAGTGGGCGTTGTTGGACCTGGCGGCCCAACTTGAGGCCTGCCCCGGCTTCGGGTTCCGGCGCCCGCCAGCCTGTTCGTAAACGCGGGCAAAGACGTCCGCCTGCTACGTTTGCCGGTTATGACCACTGAGCCGGCTGCAGGGAGTGCGGAGCCGGCGGATCCCCCGGAGGGCCTCAAGCTGCTGCTGGTCGAGAGCGAGGACGTGCCCGCCCGTCTGTATGGCCTCCGCTTCAGGCTCGAGGGCTTCCGCGTTACCCGAGTCCGCGATGAGGCCGAGGCGATCTCGGTCGCCGGCGATGGACCGGACGCGGTGTTGCTGGACGTGAGGCCGGCCGACGCCGATGGCCTCCGGACGCTGGAGCGGATCCGCACTCGGCTCCACGATCGCTCGGTGCCGGTGATCGTCTTGGTCCCCGACGGGCAGGACGAGCTGGCCCAGCGGCTGCTGAAGGCGGGCGCCCAGGAGTGCTTCGTGCGCTCCCAAGTGGGCCCGGGGGAGCTGGCCCGCGCCATCCGGGACTGGGCCTCGCGCCGCTCGGGCGAGCCAGAGCTGGTTGCCACCCGCTCCAACCACGTCCGCCGAAGCAGGCCCTGAGGAGGGAGAGGGCGCAGCCCCTCCCTCCTCCGTCGGTTACTCCTCTTCGCCGGCAGCCGCCAGCTCGCGGCCGCGGCGGGCGATCTCCTCGACCGCGCTGGGATCGGCCAGGGTGGCGGTGTCGCCCAGGGGGCGGTTGTAGGCCACATCCCGCAGCAGCCGGCGCATGATCTTGCCCGAGCAGGTCTTGGGCAGCTCGGGGGTGAAGACGGCCGGGGCGGCGAAGCGCCCGATCTTGGCGCCGATGCGGCCGCGCAGCTCCCGGAGCCATCTCCAAGGAGCCCCCCTCGCCCCCCTTCAGGATCACGTAGGCCACGATCGCCTGGCCGGTGCGCTCGTCCAGCCGGCCGGTGACCGCGGCCTCGGCCACCTTGGGGTGGAAGACCAGGGCCGACTCCACCTCGATGGTGGAGATGCGGTGGCCGGAGACGTTCATGACATCGTCCACCCGGCCCAGGAGCCAGAAGTCGCTGTCCTCGTCCACCCGGGCCCCGTCGCCGGCGAAGTACGCTCGGGGTCCTTGTAGAGCCCCCGCAGCATGGCCGGCCAGGGCCGCTTCAGGACCAGGTAGCCGGCCCCGCCTCGCCCGACCCGCTCTCCCCGGTCGTTGACCACATCCGCTTCCACCCCGGGAAGGGCCGGACCGCCGAGCCCGGTTTGAGCGTGGTGATGCTGGGCAGCCGGTGATCATGATCATCCCGGTCCCGGTCTGCCACCAGGCGTCGACCACCGGCGCGTGGTTGTCTCCGATCTGCTCCCGGTACCACATCCAGGCCTCGGGGTTGATCGGCTCGCCCACCGAGCCGAGCAGGCGGAGCGAGCTCAGGTCGTGCCGGCGGGCATACTCCGGCCCCCACTTCATGTGGGTGCGGATGGCGGTTGGCGAGGTGTACAGGATGGTTACCTTGTAGCGCTCGACGATGTGCCAGCAGCGGTCCCTGTCCGGGTAGTCGGGGGTCGGTAACTGTTGGCGTTTGAACCTATGGTAGTATGTGGGGATGAACTTGAAGGACTGGGCGCGCAGCAGGGCATTCATCCCATCGACTGCCTACCGCTGGTTTCGGGAAGGCAAACTCCCAGTTCCCGCGCGCCCCGCCGGCCGGCTGATCCCTGGTGGACCAGCCACCGGTCAGTGCCGTTCCGGGGATTACGGCCGTGGATGCCCGCGTGTCCTCCGCCGATCAGAGGTCTGACCTGGACCGGCAGGTCGCCGGGTGACCGCATGGGCGGCAGCCGAGGGACTTCCGGTGGGCCGCGTGGTGACGGAAGTCGGCTCCGCACTGAACGGCAAGCGCCGCAAGTTCTTGGCCCTCCTGCGCGACAATTCGGCGACCACGATCGGAGTGGAGCACCGCGACCGGTTCGCCCGCTTGGGCGCGGAGGAGGTTGAGGCTGCGCTGGCGGCACAGGGCCGACGGTTGCTGGTTGGGGATCCATCGGAGGTGGATGACGACCTGGTCCGGGACGTGACCGAGATCCCAACCAGCCTCTGCGCTCGCCTCTCCGGACGGCGAGCGGCTGCCAACCGAGCGGCCAAGGCCATCGCGGCGGCCACCGAGGAGGACCCGTGAAGCTGACCCAGGCCGGGTCCCCACGAAGTCCGCTTCGTGGGGTGCCCCAGGCCTACCGGTACGCGCTCGATCCCACCCCGACCCAAGAGCGGAGGCTCCGCTCCCATGTCGGAGCGGCGCGCTACGCCTGGAACTGGGCCCTGACCCGGGTCACGGCGCGGTATGAAGCCGAGAAGAAGTGGTACTCGGCGGAAGAACTCCATCGGCTCTGGAACGCGGAGAAGAAGACCAACCCCGAGTTGGCCTGGTGGCAGGAGAACTCCAAGTGCGTCTACCAGGAGGCCTTCCGGAACCTGGACCGGGCGCTGGAGGACTTCTCGAAGTCCAAGAAGGGGCTGCGGAAGGGGCGCCGGCTGGGCTTCCCTCGGTACAAGAAGAAGGGCCGGTGCCGGGATTCCTGTCGCTTCAGCACCGGGGTGATGCGCTGCTCGGGCTCGACGGTCACGCTGCCCCGGCTGGGGACCATTCGCACCCACGAGTCCACCCAGGCGTTGGCGGGCAAGATCGCGGAGGGAAAGGCCAGGATCCTCTCTGCCACCGTGTCGCGGAGCGCCCAGCGGTGGTTGGTGTCCTTCGCCGTGGCGTGAACGCTGCGAAGAATCTTCTCCTCGAGCTCGCCGTCAGTGGCAGAGGGGCGTGTGGAGCCGAGGTAAGACCCAGCCGTGCTGGGCACACGGCGATGAAGCAGGAGGGGACCCCACGAAGCAGGCTTCGTGGGGACCCCAAGCAGGAACCCGGCGCCGCGCAAGCGGGTAAGACCGGGACCGCCACCGGACAACCGGTGACTGCGGGCCAGATGACTCATGCTCACTGACCCGCAACGGTGCCCTCGTAGATCACCCCGGTGGTGGCGTTGCACAGCGGCCCGCAAGAGGATGTAGCTATGTCCCGTCACCCAGCCGACGTCGGCCCCGCACCAGTAGACCGAGTCGGGCTTGACGTCGAAGATGTAGTGGTGGGTGGTGGCCACCCCGAACCAGGTAGCCACCAGTGGTGTGGACGATGGTCTTGGGCTTGGCGGTGGTGCCGCTGGAGTAGAGCAGATAGAGCAGGTCCTCCGAGTCCATGGGCCCGCAGGGGCAGCTCTGGGGATCGTCGCTGACCTCGGCCGCCAGCTCCTGGTAGAAGATGTCGCGCCCCCTGCGCATGGGTACCTCGGCCCTCGTCCGCCGCACCACCAGGCAGCGCCGGACCGTGGGGCCTGGGCCATGGCCTCGTCCGAGGTCTGCTTGAGCGGCACCGTCGCCCCCGCCGCCAGCCCTCGTCCTGGGTGATCAGGACCTCGCACTCCACGTCCTGGAGCCGGCTGCTCAAGGAGTCGGCCGAGAAGCCGCCGAAGACCACGTTATGGGGGACGCCCAGGCGGGTGCAGACAAAGCGCACCACCTTGCGCTGCAGCTGGGCGAAGGTGTCGTCGCGGCGGTCCCCACCGCCTCGCCCTCCCAGTCGAAGGCGACCTCGTCCCCCAGGGCCGCGCTTCACCCCGACCCCGAGTTCGACACCCGGGCCACTTGGCGTAGGGCCGTTTCCACTCCAGGACCCGCTCGAAGGGCGTGAACCAGCTGACCCGCCGCTCCGCCTCCTCCTTCCAGAAGGCCTCAAGGTCCTCGGCCCAGCGGTAGATGTCGAGCTGGGCGTTGGCCTGGGCGGCGAACTCGGAGTCGGGGCGAAGCGCCGCTCCTCCTGGTACAGGGTCCCGATCGCGTGGCCGGCGACCTCCTGTGAAATAGGCGATCTCCCTTGGTGATGACCCCGAACCTACTCGCCGCCGGCCGGTGCCGCGGCCACAGTGGGGCGGCGAACTGGCGCCCGCCGCCACAGCGGCCCACCGACGGGCAGGATGGGCCTGTCCGACAGCGAGTTGGCAACGATGGCGGCCGACGTGTACCAGGCCACCAGCGCGGTCAGGATGCCGACGTAGCCGCCGATGGCGGTCACGCCCACGCCGCCGGCCTGGCCCATGAAGTTGCCGATGAAGAGCAGGATCTCGGTCGCCTCGAGCGTCACGAACACCAACAGCACGGCGACGTTGACCCGGAGACTCCAGATCATCATGTAGGTGTTGAAGATGGCGAAGGCGACCAGGATCCAGGCGATCGACGGTGCCACCTGGGAGGCCGGGACCTTGCCCGCCACCACCAGTCCGACGAAGACGGCCAGGCCCAACCAGAAGCCGCCGTAGGTCGAGAACGCGGTCGCGCCGAACGTGTTCCGGTTCTTGAACTCCCACATCCCGGCCAGCAGCTGCACCGTCCCGCCGTAGAAGGCGGCGAAGCCGTAGAAGGCCAGCAGCGGCGTCACCTTGTCGCCGAAGGCGTTATTGAGGCTGAGCAGGAACGTGGTCAGTGCGAAGGCGGCCAGCCCCAACGCAGCCGGATCTGCGATCGTAGGTGCCGAGCGTTCCTCTGCCATTGTGTCCAAACCTCCTCGATCCGTGGTGTGCCGAATCCCCCGTGCCGGGGGCGTTCCAGTGCGATCGATACGACGCCACCGCCTGGGCGTCCAGGGTCCGGCGCCGAGCGGCACAAGCGAGCCGCCGAGCGGTCGGAAGCACGGGCCCAGCGGGAGTTGCGCGCCGGCCGGCTTGGCCCGATCATCGGCCCAGGGATGAGCACGGCGATGGCGATCGCTGCCCAGGCCGCACTGACCGCGGCAGCGGCGGTGTTCGTGTACCTGCTTCTGCGCCGTCAACGGCGGGGCTTCGGCACGCTGGAGGAGCGGGCCACCCTGCGCACCCTGGCCTTCGCCACCTCGGCGCTGCAGGCCCTCCGCCGGGGGCTGACCGCCGACTCGGCCGCCCGGGTGCTGCCCGAGGTGGCCGAGCAGGCGGCGGCCGAGGCCGTGGGCCTGTACGACTCGGGCGGCATCTTGGGCTTCCACTCCCGCTCCCCCGGCCCGGCCGAGGCCCACCGTCTCCATCTGGGATCCGAGCAGGCGGAGGTGCTGGAGGCCCAGGCCTCCGGCCGCCTGCGCCTGATCCGGATCCACCCCCAGGCCGACGAGTGTCAGCTCCGGCACGGGGTGGTGGCGCCGCTGGTGGTGGGCGAGCAGCCGGTGGCCTCGCTGGTCACCTACCACGTCCAGACCCCCGACGCCGCCGCCCTCCGCATCGCCGCCGACCTGGCCGAGCTCCTCGCCACCCAGCTCCGGCTCCAGGAGGCCGACCAGCAGCGGGTGGCGCTGGTCCGCAGCGAGCTGCGGGCCCTGCGAGCGCAGATCTCCCCCCATTTCATCTACAACACCCTGAACACCATCGCCGCCTTCATCCGCACCGATCCCGACCGTGCCCGGGAGCTGGTGCTGGAGTTCGCGGACTTCACCCGCCGCGCCTTCCGCAGCCAGGGCGAGTTCACCACCCTGGCCGACGAGCTGATCTACGTGCGCCAGTACCTGCAGCTCGAGCAGGCGCGCCTGGGAGAGCGGCTGCACCTGCGGCTCCAGGTCGATCCCGAGGTGTTGAACGCAACCGTCCCCACGCTGCTCCTGCAGCCGCTGGTCGAGAACGCGGTCAAGCACGGTATCGAGGCCGCCCGCCAGGGAGGCACCATCGAGATCCTGGCCCAGGACCAGGACGACGAGTGCCTGATCGTGGTCCACGACGACGGCGCCGGCTTCCGGCCCCCGCCCGCCCACAGCCAGGGAGCACTGGCCAACATCGACCGCCGGCTGCGCCAGGTGTTCGGCCCTGCCCACGGCCTGGAGATCTCCTCCCGGCCCGGCCACGGGACGCGGGTCCAGGTGCGGGTGCCCAAGTACCGCCCCGGGGTGCGGGCCTCGTGAGCGAGCGCCGCCTCGACGTGCTGGTCGTTGACGACGAGGCCCCGGCCAGGGACGAGCTGGCCTTCTTGCTGGGCCAGCAGGAAGCGGTGGGACGGGTGGCCCAGGCCGCCGACTCGCCCAGCGCCCTGGAGCTGATCTCCCGGGGCGGCTTCGACGCCGTCTTCCTGGACATTCGCATGCCCAACCTTGACGGGCTTGCCCTAGCCCGGCTCCTGGGCCAGCTGGCCCGACCGCCGCTGGTCGTCTTCGTCACCGCCTACGAGGACTACGCGGTCGAGGCCTTCGGCCTCGACGCCATCGACTACCTGCTCAAGCCGGTGCGCCCGGAGCGGCTCTCAGTCACGATCGGCCGCCTGCTGCGGCAGCGTGGGGTGGCTTCGGAGCCTCGATTCGGCGACCGGGTGGCGGCGATCAGCGGAGGGCGCATCCTGCTGGTACCGGCGGAGCGGATCCGGGCCGCGGTGGCCGAGGACGAGGGGGCGAGTGTGCTCACGCCCGAGGGGCGATACCGCGTCCGCCAGAGCCTGGGCGAGCTCGAGCACCGGCTCGGTCCCCAGGGCTTCCTGCGCGTCCACCGGGCCTGGCTGGTCAACCTGAAGCACGTAGCCGCGATCGAGACCTTCTTCAACGGCACCTACCTGCTCAAGCTGGTCGGGACCGGCGATCTGGCCGTGCCCGTCTCCCGCCGCCACGCCGCCGAGCTCCGCTCGGCCCTGGGCCTGTAGATGGCTCGCACGGATCAGCTGCGCGAACTCTCCGAGCAGACCCGGGTGGGCGAGATCTTCCTGGCCGCACTGAGGCGACGTCAGCTCTGGCTCAGCCTGCGAGTCGTGATCGTGCTCGCCCTCGTCCTTGGCGCGCAGCCGTTCCTGGCCTGGCTCTGGCCGGCCTACGCCGCGGTTCGGGTGCTCTCGATCCCGCTCCCGTGGCTGGTGCTGGGAGCTGGCTCCTACCCCCTGTTCGTGGCGCTCGGGCTCTACTACGTGCATCGAGCCGAGCGCATCGACAACGAGTTCGAGGACCTGATGCGCCCGTGACCTTCCCGGCCGCGGTGGGGGGCCTGGCGGGGATGATGGCGGCCACCGTGGTGGTCGGCATCTTCGCCCGCAGGTACGCCCGCACCACCTCCGACTTCCTGGTGGCTGCCCGCTCGGTCCGGCCCATCGCCAACGCCGCCGCCATCAGCGGCGAGTACCTGAGCGCAGCCTCCTTCCTGGGTATCGCCGGCCTGGTCATGCAGTACGGCTACGACGTGCTCTGGTACCCGGTGGGCTATGCCGCCGGCTATCTGATCCTGCTCATCTTCATCGCCGGGCCGTTGCGCCGCTTCGGCGCCTACACCATCCCCGACTTCGCCGAGGGCCGCTTCAGCAGCGCCCGCTTCCGCCGCCTGGCGGTCTGCCTGGTGGTGGTGATCGGGCTCTTCTACACCCTCCCCCAGATGAAGGCCGCCGGGATCACGGTCGCGGCCGCTGTGGGGGTCCCCTACTGGCTCGGGGTGCTGCTGATGGCCGCGGTGGTGCTTACGATCGTGGTCTCGGGCGGCATGCGAGGGGTGACCATCGTCCAGGCCATGCTCTTCGCGGCCAAGCTGTTCGCGATCACGCTCCCCGCCTTCGTGCTGCTCGTGCACTTCGGCGGCCCGAGTCAGCTCTTCTCCAGCGTCGCCTCCGAGCAGGTTGCCCGGATGCCCCGACCGGCGGTGGTCAACGTCGGGCCGGGAGAGGAGTGGCAGATCACCGCCCCCACCCCGGTCCGGCTCGCCCGCCCAGTCCGAGTCAGGCTGGTGCCGCCGCAACC
>CADDZO010000029.1 GCA_902812395.1 bacterium
CCGTTTTCGTCTCCCTCGCCCCCTCCGTCTCCTTCGCCGACGCCCACACCGACGCCATCGTCCTCGTCAACGCCAATCCCGACCGAGTCGAGATCGCCAGAACCCTCGCCGACCGCAGGGAACTCATCGACGCCGATCCCTTCTCCGAGCGCCGGCGGCTGACCCCTTTGCCGCCGCGCTCAGAAGGTGTCGACGGTGGCGTCCCTGGCCCCGCCCCGAACCTCGATGTCGAAGCGGTCGGCAGCTTCCCGGAAGCCAGACGACTCGAACCGGGCTCGGCTCCCGCTCACGTCGAGGTCGTGGCCGTCGAAGCTGACCTTGCCCAGCCCACCTTTGATCTGAAGCCGGGCCTCGACCCGAGCCGGCCGTAGCGCCCGCAGGTGGCCCACGCCGCCCTCGACACGCACGCGTACGGTTCCCCACGGCTTCGAGAAGACCAACTCGCACCTCCCCGCTCCGCCTCTGATCTCCAGAGAGGTGAGCTGCAGCCGGCGCAGGTCGGCCGACAGCTCGGACACGCCCCCGTCGATGACCAGCGACCAGGGCAAGCCTCCGTTGAGCGTGACATCGGCGCTGGTGGCGTCGCTGTCCTGCAACGCCGAGGCGGGACCGTAGCTGAGGCGCACCGCACCCTGGACCGTCACCACCTGCGGGATCATGCCGGTGAAGCGGGCCAGGCAAAGATTGCGGAGCGACTGGTCGCCGTGGATCACGAGCCGGAATGCGCCCCTCACGAACTCCAGTCGTGCCTGCCGCTCGCCTCCCAACGGTGCGCTGAACGAGGGGCCGGGCTGCCCCTCCCAGCGCTCCTGCAGCAGCCCGGCCCGCCCCCCTGGGATCGATCCTTCGACTTCGGCCATCTCCAAGCGAACCCGCGTCGCCAACCCACACTCTAGATCGTCGACCGGTGCCTTGTCCTGTCCGAGATCGGTTCAGCTCTAGGGAACCGGCCGTGAACTCAGCCGATGCCGGGACGCACCCGCTCAGTCAGCTGGTCTAGCCGGCGCAGGGCCGCGTCCCGGCCGTCCGCAGGGACGTAGTAGATGACCCTTTCCACCCCCGCTCGGCGGAAGCTCTCGATCTCCTCCGGATCGGCGCTGGAGCCGTAGCCGGTCACCGGGATCGGGGGCCGGCCGGCAGCCGCCGCCAGCTCCTGGAGCTCTGGGATGCGATCAACCCAGTTGCCGCGGTTCGGCATCCAGCCGTCCGCATACCGGACCACACGCCTCAGGGTGTTGGGGCCGTTGCCCCCCAGGATGATCGGCGGGTGAGGCCTCTGGACCGGCTTGGGCCAGCTCCACATCCGTCCGAAGTCGACGTGGCGGCCGTGGTATTCGGCTTCCTCCCGGGTCCAGATCTCCTTGATGGCTTCCACCCGCTCCCGCAGCACCGCCCAGCGCTGTGCGAAGGGGGTGCCGTGGTCCTCTACCTCGGGGCGGTTCCAACCGCCCCCGATCCCGAACAGGAACCGGCCTCCGGAGAGGTGGTCCAGGCTGGCCGTCTCCTTGGCCGTATGGATCGGGTCTCGTTGGACCAGGAGGCACACACCCGTCCCCAGCAGGAGCCGCCTGGTGACCACGGCGGCGCCCGTCAGGGCCACGAACGGGTCCAGGGTGTGCCAGTATTCGCGTGGGAGCTCCGATCCCATGGTGGGATGCGAGGGGGGCACGGCTATTGGGATGTGGGAGTGCTCAGCCACCCAGAGCGACTCGAACCCTCGCTCCTCGACCGCGGGGGCCAGCTCCGTCATCGAGATCGAGTAATCGGTGGGGAAGATGGCGATGCCGAACTTCATGGCCCACCATCATGCCGGAGCCGGGTTCCCGAGGACGTCCCGACCGCCGTACGCTTTGGCCACGGAAGCCCTGGCCCACCAGACTTTGTTTCCCCCGGATTCCGTCACCTGGAAGGTGAACCAGGAGCCGGCGCTGCTCCTGGGCGGCGGGAGGGCACTGCTCATGCAGCTCGCCCACCCTGGGGTGGCCGCCGGCGTGGACGAGCACAGCGACTTCCGCCAGCGACCCTTGCGCCGGCTGCTACGGACGCTGCAGCTGACCATGGAGCTCTCATTCGGGACCCGTCGGGAAGCGCTTGCCGCAGCTCGCCAGATCAACGCCGTCCACCGCCATGTCCAGGGACACGGCTACAGCGCTACCGATCCCCGCCTGTTGCTCTGGGTCCACGCCACCCTGCTCGACAGCGCCACCCTGCTCTACCGGACCTTCGTCGGCCCCCTCTCCGAGGCGGAGGAGGCCACCTACTATGCGGAAGCCAAGGCGCTCGGCGGACTGCTGGGGATCCCTCACACCGCCTACCCGCCGGCCCTGGCGGACTTCCGCGCCTACCTGACTGCAATGTTGGCCGGGGACGAACTGCGGGTTGACGACCGCGCCCGGGAGCTGGCGAGCTATGTGCTCCGGCCCCCGCTCCGCGCGGTGCCCGGGGCCGCCTACTGGCCGATCCAGGCGATCACAACCGCGCTATTGCCCGAGCGCCTGCGCCGGGACTACCGTCTCCGCCTGGGAAGGTCGGAGCGGCTCCTGTTCCGAACTGTGCAGGCGGGCCTGCCTTGGCTGGTCCGTGCCCTGCCACCGCGCCTGCGCCAGGTTCCCCCGGCGCGCCGGAACCGGCGGACGTGGAAGGATACGGAAGCGACGGTGCAGGCAGCCGATTGACACCCAGCGGAGGAAGCGCGATGGCGGTTGAGAGCAGAGCCGAGGCGACCTGGAGCGGCGACTTGGCAAAGGGCAAGGGCAGCGTTCGGGTCGCAAGCGGGGCCTTCCCCGAGCAGACCCTGACCTGGCACGCGCGGGCTGAGTCGCGGAGCTCGGGAACCAGTCCCGAGGAGCTGATCGCAGCAGCCCACGCCGGCTGCTTTTCGATGGCCCTGTCCTTCGGTCTGGGCCAGGCCGGAACCCCACCAGATCGGATCGAGGCCTCGGCGCGCCTCGCCTTCCAGCCCGGGCAGGGCATCACCGGGATCTGGCTGACGGTCAGGGGACGGGTGCCGGGCATCGATCAGGCCGCCTTCCAGCGCGCGGCGGAGGAGGCGAAGGCGTCCTGTCCGGTCTCCAAGGCGCTGGCCGGCGTGCCCATCACCCTGGAGTCGGCAACGCTCGACTGACCTGGGCCGACAGCGTCGGAGCCCACGCCGATGGCCAAAGTCGTCGATTCCTTTCGCGCCTGCTGGGACCATCCTGCCCTCTTCTGGGCCACGTCTTCAGGGGGTAGCTCCATCTGGCTGGGGGTGAAAGCTCCCGACCCCGTTCTCGCAATCGGCAAGGGGGCTCTCCCCCACCTCCGACCCAGCACTGCAGCCTGCCAATCACAAACCGGAGGCGTGCCCCGAACCCTTTGGGAGTAGGTATCCGACGAGGCCAGATCGCCGTGCCCGAGTCGTGCCGGCGCTCTTTCCTTCCCCCTCCACCTCAGCCCGTCACCAACCATCGTTGCTGAACGGTGCTGATCAAATCCTGCCATCGCATCCCCAGATAGCACTGCCAACCACAACGAAGACGGTGCGCGGCAGTCGGGACGGCGACCTCCCTGACCATGGCGGCCGCGAGCTTGAGGTGGGTCGGGCCCTGCTTGCGGTAGAGGCGGACGCCGAGAGGAAGAGCCAGCGGCATCCCGCCCCAGGGGGGGTGGATCAAGAGCGCTAAGCCGATGAAGTTGAGACCGGTCACGAAGGCCGCGACCCCAACCAGGGACCGCACGGGGTCCTGGTCGCGGGCGGCTCCCTCCACCTTGCGCCCCCACCATCGACTTCGTTTGCCATCTCGTGACCGGCGGGCGCCAGATCCGGTGGTGTGTCCTTTCGTGGAGCCCCTGGCTCGCGGTGTTCTTCCTGCTCCTTGACGGCTTGTAGCGGCTCCACCACTCCATTCCCACATGGAGCCGGCCACCGGCTTCTCTCGACCGCACCGTCGGCAGGCCTGACATGGCCGATCCACGCGTTGGACCGTCGCTCGGTGTCCTGATCGGCAGTTGCCGGCCGCTCCCGATCTCCGACGCTCCCAGCAGGGCAGTCGTGGGCCGGGCTCGCTTGTTGTAGGTTCAAGACCCTGACGATGTCGAGCGAACCGACCATCTCGGATCCGATTCGCAGGGGCAAGGATGCGTTGTTCGGGGCCGCGTTTCGTACCGGCGATTTCGCTCTGGCGCGAGGGCATCTCTCACCCGCCCGAGAACGCGCAGTGCGGGATGGCGATCGAGCGTTGGAAGCGGCGGCGGCAGATCGCCTTGGGCTGGCGCTGCATTACGAGAACATCGCCCGGTTGATGCAGGGAATCGAGCTGCCAAGAGCCGATATCGACGCCGAGGAGGCCCTCTTCCCTGAAGCGTTGGATTTCCGGGAAGCCGCAGGGGACCTAGCGGGGGTCGCGCAGTCGCTATTCGGGCTCGGCTTGGTATTCCAGGTGCTCCACCGCGATTGGACGGCGGCGATGCCGCACTTCTGGCGGGCGCTAGAGATAATTGCGGACATCGGCGAGGCGTCCGATCTGTACACCCGCTCGGAGATTCACCGACACGTCGGCTTCTACTACTTGGTGGAGGAAGTCCGGCTCGACGATGCCGCGCGCCACCTGCGGCGGTCTCTCGAACTGCGGGAGCAACTCGGCGACCCTCGTGTTATTCCGAGCGGGCTCGTCGCGCTCGGCGAGGCCGAGCTGGCGGCCGGCCATTGCGCACACGCAGTAGAACTGTTGACAGAAGCTGTCCTGACTGCCCAGCGAGCCGGCCTTTTCACGGAGCGCATCAAGGACGCGGAACAGACTTTGCAGGGCGCGAGGGCATCGTTGGCAGCCCAACAGGGCGTGAGAGCGCGCGCGGATAGGGATTGACTGATGCTACGACGGCGGGCCTCCTTTCCTGCTCAGAGGAGGCAAGCTGCATACCAGCTGCGGGGCCGGACGGTCCGCTCGGCGGTCCTCTTGGAGGCCAGTTGAATCCACGAGCTTAGAAAGGAGGCCCACCCTCATGTTTGTCGGAATGGACATGCATCGCAGCCGCACCCAGGCGTGCGTGGTCGAGCCAGAGGCAGGGAGGTCCGCAACCGCAACGTCGTAAACGATCGCCGGGTGCTGGCCAAGGAGCTGGGGGTTGGCACACATCTCGTCCGGCTCCAAGCTAATCGCTTCGCTAGGGGACTGGTAGGCGGCACCCAATGCCCCTCAGCAGGTGTCACCGCCCGGTGGCGGACCTGGGCCCGCCGGATCGAGGCGAAGGTCGGTACCTGGTGCCAGTCCAGATCGCTGTGCCACGCGTCCAGGTTTTCGGTGTGCTTCTCGTCGCGACAGATGCCGGTAATCTCCAGGTATGGTACGGCTGGAACGGCGAGATTCGAGTCAACGCCGGGATGTGAGGAGTTTGTGATGGCCACGACGCCGATTCCACAGTGCGAGCTGGCGCTGATCTCGGGGAGTGCGGGATGGGGGTTGCGCATCCCGGAGGATGTCGGGGTGACGGGAGTACGCGTCCTACAACGTGGATTGAGCTTCGAGACCCCTTGGGGCCCGGTCGACAACTGGCAGGTCCTGGAGATCGATGGAGCCCTCACGCTCGAACGCAGGCCGCGGCGCGTGCTGAACATTTTCTCGCATGGCTGGCCGCTGGACGTCATCGACCATTCGGTAGTCCGCCGAGTGGGTTGGGTGCTGGGCCACGCAAGGGTGAAGAAGGTCCTTGCCGACAGTACCTGTGGGTCGTTGAATCGGGCGCTTTTGCCCGGTGATTTCATCGTTCCACATGACGTCCTCGACCTGGGACAGACCCCGTTCAGCACGCTGCCGGGGCGGTTTCGGTTCCTGTGCCGTGGCATCCAGCTCATCTGTCCGGCGATGGCGAGCGTGTTGGAGAGGGTGGCAGTCGAGCACTGGCCAGCTCCCGGTCGCGTGTACGGGTACGGCCAGGGATTGGTCGTGGGACACACCTGGGGTCCGCGGCTTGAGACGCCAGCCGAGGCCCGAGCCCTGATGCTGCTCGGGGCCGACGTCGCCAACCAGAGCATCGCCCCCGACGCGACCGCCGTCCGCGAGATCGGGGCCTGCTTCGTCAGCGCCACCTACTCGGTGAACTACGTAGACGGGGTCATTTCTGGGGAGTGGGGGGAAATGGACCGTCTGCACGAGCGGTGCGGGCCGGCAGCGGTCGGCATCAGCCTGCGGACGTTGGCAAGCATCTCCTTGGACGACTCCTGCGGATGCCAGGCTTTCCGCCGCCAGCGCCCCCCCGAGTTCGTCCGCACCGGCTGGCAGGACCCACTCGACCACGAACGCTTGCCTGGATGAGGGGAATGCACGGCGCCGCCCGGCGCCAGCCCGCCATCGACTTCTGGCGCCCTATGGGGCGCAGCGCAAGTCGCCCCACGGCATCCGGGGCCGATCGTCCGCCCCACGAGGTGCGCTCAAGGCCGGCCCGAGCTCGGGCAATGGGGGTTGACAGCGCCATCGGCGGTTGGGAGAATCTGGGCCAAAGCTCCCTGCCCGAGGCTGAATGAGAGGAGACATTCGGACCATGGCGGCTAGTTCGGACCTTCCGACTCGACGGGCCTTCCTCACCGAGGCGGGCAGCGTGTGCCTGGGCATCGGCGGTACGTTGGCACTGGCAGACTTGATTGCGGCTTGCGGGAGTGGGTCATCGTCGGGACAGGCGGAACTGAGCTCGGTCAAGATCCAGCTGCTGTGGATCGAGGATGTCGAGTTTGCTGGCAATCTGGCGGTAGAGAAGCAGGGCTTCGGCAAGCAGGAGGGAGTGATCCAGACCCTGATCCCAGGAGGCCCTCAAACCAACGCCATCCAGGCGGTTGCAGGAGGCTCCGCTCCGATCGGGCTCATCGGTGGCAGTGACAACGTCACGCAGGCGCGGGCGAGCGGCATCCCCGTGAAGGCGTTTGCCACCACCTATCAGACCAGCCCCTCCGGCTTGATGAGCCTTGCCAGCAAGCCCATCAAGACGATGCAAGACGCGATCGGGAAGAGGATCGGGCTTCAGGCCGGCGCCCGTCCGATCTGGAACGAAATGCTGGCAGTAAACGGAATCTCCGCCGACAAGATGACCATCGTCCCGGTCGGCCTCGATCCGAGCGTACTGGTCAACGGCCAAGTCGATGGCTACTGGGCCTATGCCTTCAACCAGCCCTTGACGCTCGAGCTCCAGGGCATCAAGACGCACATGATGCTTGCCTCGGACGTCGGCGTCCCCGCCTACGGCGACGTAATCTTCACCCTCGATCACGTTCTCGAGCAGCACGAGGATCTGCTGGTGAAGTGGCTGCGGGCCACGATCCGTGGCTGGGAGTACTTCCTCGGCCATCTCGAAGAGATGGTCTCCTACACCGTCAAACGCTCTCCCAGCCTCAAGCTGGACATGACCCAGCAGATGGCGCAAGCCAAGGCCGAGGTACCTTATCTGACGTCGTCGCTCACCATGAAGAAGGGTCTGTTGTGGATTGACAAGTCGGTATTCCAGAAGGGCGCGGAGATTCTCCATCGGACGAACCAGATCAGCACCCTTCCCAACATTGATGACGTGATGACCACGTCGGTCCTCGAGAAAGCCTATGGGGGAAAGACGTCCCTGTAGTGGGCTTTGCTGGCGCGGCCCGGAGCCAGGCTGGGCACCACGATGACGGCTGACCCCGCCATCGATCTGCGAGGGGTCAGCAAGCGCTATCTCACCAGAGGCGGCGAGGTGGAAGCGGTGTCGTCGCTCAGCCTCGCCATCCGAGCTGGGGAGTTCGTGGCGGTGATCGGTCCTTCCGGCTGCGGGAAGTCCACGCTGCTCAAGATGGTGGCCGGAATCGAGACACCCACGGCCGGCACCATCACCGTGGAGGGCGGGACGCCTGACCAGGCACGGCGGCGACGGCTCTTCGGAGTTGTCTTCCAGGACCCGGTGCTCTTGCCCTGGCGGACCCTGGAGGGGAACGTGTCGTTGCCGCTCGAGATCGTCGGTAGCCGCCGGCCGGAGCGGGCACGCTCGGCCAGGGAGCTGATCGAGCTGGTCGGGCTAGCCGGCTTCGAGGCGAGCCTGCCGGCGCAGCTGTCCGGAGGGATGAAGCAACGAGCGGCCATCGCCCGGGCGTTGATCCTCAACCCCTCTATCTTGCTGCTGGACGAACCCTTCGGGGCGCTCGACGAGTACACGCGCAACCAGCTCAACCTGGAGCTGCTGCGCATCTGGAGCCAGAGCCGCGTTACCGCTTTGCTCATCACCCATAGCATCCAGGAGGCGGTGCTGCTCGCCGACCGGGTGGTCGTCTTGACTCCGCGGCCGGCCCGCGTGGCAATGGAGGTGGATGTCACTCTGCCACGTCCGCGACAACTGGCCCAGCTCCGAACCCGGGAGTGCTTCGAGCTCGTAGGCCGGGTCTCGGCAGCGCTCTACGACCGCCTGGAGCGGGAAGCCGGACGCGAGCGCGGTGAGCCTGCGGCCGCGCTGGCGCCTGGCCACCTCGATTCGCGATGACCCACCTTCCCTCCTTCCGCCACTGGGCACGGAGGGTGGCCGCCGTCCTTGGTGTCCTCGTCGCCTGGCAGGTCGCCGCCCAGCTGGCAGACGGCCGGGCTCGGGCCGTGCCGCCACCGACGGCCATCCTCCAGACCTTGGCGGCCAACTGGGATCTCTTCGTGGGAGATCTCCAGTACACGCTCCTCGAGGCCGCAGCCGGCTTCCTCATCGCAGTCGTGATTGCGGTGGGGCTGGCACTAGTCTTCATCCGTTCCCGGCCCGCCGAGCTTGGCCTCTACAACATCGCCGTGGCCATGCACAGCATCCCCTTCATCGCGATCGTCCCCATCCTTGTCATCTGGCTGGGGAATGGCTATTCACCCAAGATCGCTGTGGCCGTCCTGGCCTCCTTCTTCCCCATCTTGGTCAACACCACCCGGGGGCTCCGCGCGGTGGATGAACAGACGACCCATCTCCTCCGCGTGCTCGACGCCAGCTGGTGGCAGGTCCTAACCAAGGTGAGGTGGCCGACTGCGCTTCCCTATCTCCTCACCGCGTTCAAGGTCGGCGCGCCCTCGGCGGTGCTCGGGGCCACCATCGGCGAGTGGATAGGGTCCCAGACGGGGCTGGGCTACCGGATCCTGAGCGCCATGTTCAACTTCGACCCCGATTTGCTATGGGCGACCATGGTGGTCAGCGCTCTCGCCGCCCTGGCTGGATTCTTGCTCTTCGACCTGCTCGAGCGATTGACCGTCGGGCGCTGGGTGGCGGAGGCGAGGTGAACCTGTCCGCCACGGCTACGATCAGGCACGGGCTCGGTCCCCGGCTCCAGAGCGGATTGCTCAAGGTCGGCGGGCTCGCGGCTCTGGTGGTGGTGTGGCAAATCGTCACCGCCACCCTGGGAGTGCCCAGCTACATCCTGCCCGAGCCTTCACAGCTCGGTCCTGGCCTGCTCCAGGACCGCAACCAGATTCTGGATGGATTGCGTCCGCTTCTGGTGCAGAGTGCTCTTGGGTTCGCATTCGGCAACGCATTCGGCATCGTGCTTGCCGCACTGGTCAATCGGTTCGCCACGGTCCGGGTCACAGTTATGCCGGTGGCACTCGCGGTTCGCTCCATCCCGATCGTAGCGATCACTCCGTTGATCACGCTCATCCTCGGCTTTGGCCTGAAGACCACGGTCACGGTGGCCACGTTGATCACCTTCTTCCCCGCGTTCATCAACATGGTCCGTGGCCTGGCGGCAGTGGATCGCGAGGCGCTGCAGCTATTCCGTACGCTGGATGCCGGCGAACTGACGGTGTTCTGGAAGCTCCGCTGGCCGTCGGCGATGCCCTACTTCTTCTCCGCCCTCAAGGTAACCGCCCCCGCGGCCATCCTGGGTGCGACAGTGGCCGAGTACATCGCCTCCAACAGCGGATTGGGATACATGATTCAGAACGCCAGCACCAACTTCCAGTACAGGTTGATGTGGGAGGCCACGATCGTCACCACCGCCGCCGTGATCGTAGCCTTCGCCGTCGTCAGCTGGCTGGAGACAATGCTCGTCCGATGGGCCCCGGAGCGCTGATGGCCCAGCTTCGGTTCGATCTCCTCATCCGTGACTGCACTCTGGTCGACGTGGCCCGGCGGCAGGTACGCGAGCACCAGGACATCGCCGTACAGGGTCAAGACCTGGCTGCCATCGGGCGGACGGGGGAGGTTGGGATGGCGCGGCGGGTGGTGGAGGGTTCCGGGCGCCTTGCCCTGCCCGGCCTCGTCAACTGCCACGCCCATCTGGCAATGGGCATCTTCCGGGCCACCTCGGAACTGCGGCCGCTCCAGCGGTGGCTGGCATGGGTGTTGGCGCTGGAGGCCTACTGCGAGCCCGAGGACCTCTACTGGAGCGCGCTGCTCTCGCTCTGCCAGATGTTGCGCGGGGGCGTGACCACGGTGGCCGACATGTACTCGCCCGAGTCGGTGGTAGCTGGAGCGGTGGAACGGGCGGGTATCCGAGGGTTTCTCTCCGAGAGCGTCTCCCTCGGCGACATGGGGCGACGAGGTTCAGTTGAGGCCCAGATGGCCCGGGCAGAGGAGCTGGCTCGGCGATGGAACGGTGCCGCTGGCGGCAGGATCTCCACTGGGATCGCGCCCCACTCTGTGTACGCTTGCGACGAGGAGCTGCTGCGGGAGCTGGCAACACTGGCCCACCGCTTGGACGTCGGGATGCATGTCCACGTCGCTGAGACGCAGCTGGAAGTTGACCAGTGTCTCGCACGTTTGGGACGGCGTCCGCCCAGGGTGCTGGCCGACTGTGGGGTCTTCCAGGGGCCGGCAGTGGCGGCCCACTCCGTCCATCTGGACGAGGACGACATCGCCCTGTACGCCGAGTTGGGGGTGGGTGTAGCCCACAATCCCGGCAGCAACCTGAAGCTCCGCTCAGGGCTGGCACCGGTGCCTGCCCTGCGACGGGCAGGGGTCCACGTGGGTCTGGGCACCGACGGCGCCGGCAGCAACGACCGCCTCGACCTGTGGCGCGATTGCTACCTGGCCGCCGTCCTCCACGATTGGGGCGACGAGGAGGCGTGCGCATGGCCGGTCTTGGAGATGGCCACCGTTGGCGGTGCCGCCGCGCTTGGCTTGGGCGATAGAGTGGGCCGGCTCGAGCCCGGTTTCCGGGCCGACCTGGCCCTGATCGATGCAACGGAGCTGGAACCGGCGACCGAGCCGGCACTGGCCCTCGTCTATGCCGCCCGAGGCGACGAGGTCAGCACGGTGATCATCGACGGGGAGGTGGTGATGGATGACGGGCGCCTGTTGATGCTGGACGAAGAGGAGATCAGACGACAATGCCGGCTTCGGGCTGCCCGTCTGTTTGCCAGAGGGGCGACCGCATGAACGTCATCGTCATCGTCTCGGACAGCCTGCGTCGTGACCATCTCCCCTGCTACGGCAACCAGACCGTCCAGGCTCCCCGGCTGGCGGCATTTGCCCGGCAAGCGGTGGTGTTCGACGGTTGTCGCACGGCATCGTTCCCGACCGTCCCTGCCCGGGCTGACCTCCTCACGGGGCGCCATTCCTTCGTCTTCCGCGACTGGGGTCCGCTACCGCGATCGGAGGTCACGCTGCCCGCGCTGCTGGCAAGGGCCGGGTACCTCACCTTCGGGGTGGCGGACACGCCCTTCCTGCTGCGCAACGGCTACGGGTACGACCGTGGCTTCCACGACTTCGTGTGGATCCGAGGGCAGCGTCAGGGCCCGGAGCGTGACGACGTCCAGCGCGGGTGGAAGGGCGAAGAGGACCGCTTCGCGCCGGCCACGCTGAGCTTCGCCGCCCGCTGGCTTGAGCGTCACGTCGACGAGCGGTTCTTCCTCTACGTGGACACTTGGGATCCGCATGAGCCTTGGGACCCGCCCGCGCACTATGTCCGACGCCATCTCCACGACTACTCCGGCGAGCAGGTCGCCCCCTGCTACTGGGACTGGCGCGAGGACGGCTACACGGAGCGACAGCTCGAGGTCGCACATGCCTGCTACATGGCGGAGATCGCCATGGTCGACCGCTGGTTCGGGCTCCTCCTCGACCGTATAAGCACGCTCGGCCTCGAGGACGACACCGCCATCTTCTTCCTCTCCGACCACGGCTTCTATTTCGGGGAGCATGGCCTGCTCGGCAAGAGCCGCTTCCGCTGGGAAGGGGGCGTGTCCTTCGAGGAGGGCTGGATACGCGGCTTGAAGGTGGGGTATATCTATCGCTCGCCATTACACCAGGAGCTGGTACGGGTGCCCCTCCTGGTCCGGATCCCGGGTGTCGCGCCGGGCCGCGTGGGCGCCCTCTGCGGTCTGCCCGACCTGATGCCCACGATCCTTGAGCTGGCCGGCGTCGAGGTTCCCGAGAGCGTTCAGGGTGCGTCCTTGATGGGGCTGCTGCGGGGCGAGATGGATCGGGCTCACCCGCTCTGGGTGAGCTCGGCGGCCCTGCACAACCCGGGCGCGGTCTCGCGCATGGTGGACGACCAGATCCGGGAGGTGCGGGAGGGGTCGCCGAGCACGATCACGGACGGCGAGTGGGAGCTGCTCTATAGCACCTCGGCGGAACCGGCGGAGTTGTACCGGTGCCGGGAAGACCCCGGCCACCGCGAGAACCTCCTCCCCCAGCACCGGGAGGTGGCGGAATCGCTCCACCGACGCTTCATCGTCTGGCTGGAGGAGATGGGGGCAGCCGACGAGGCGCTCCGTACCCGCCGCGTCCTGAGCGAGCTGGGCAAGATGCCGGCGACATGACCGCTGACGGCGAGGAGCTTTTGGCCCGGCTCCCCTTCCCCCTGCATCCGGACTGCATGGCGCGGTACGAGGACGGGTCGGTGCTGATCGCCGATCGTCGCCGATTCCCGTTCGAAGAGGTGAGCCTCCGATGTGGCGACGTTGAGGAGGTGGCGGCGGCGATTGAGGACATGGTGACCCAGGGGGCAGGTCCGCCCATGGCCGCCGCCTGTGCGCTGGTGATGGTGGCGAACCAGGCCGCGACCGACAGCGATCCCCTGGCCGGTCTTCGGACGGCGCGTGACCGCTTGGTAGCGACCCGGCCCACCAACACCGGCCTAAGGCGCGTGCTCGACGGCGGGCTGGAGGCAGCTGCGACGGCGCAGACCGAGAGGCGGCCGCTGGCGGCAAGCCTCCGCGCCTGGCTGGAGGACACGAAGGGGCGCTACTACCGACGAGCCCTCCGCACCGCCAGAATCGCCGCCGAGCTGGTCGAGACGGGAGACGGAGTGCTGACCATGTGCTTCGCCGAGGCGGCTTTCGTGCTCGCCATGGCGATCGCCCAAGAGAGTGGCAAGGATCCGACCGTCTACGTACCCGAGACCCGTCCCTACCTCCAAGGCGCCCGCCTGACAGCTCCCTGCCTGGTCCGGATGGGCGTCCGGACGCGCCTGGTGACCGACGGCATGCCGGCGTTCCTGATGGCGCAAGGCCGAATCCAGAAGTACATGACCGCCGCCGACGTGGTGACGATGGACGGGCACGTGGTGAACAAAGTGGGAACCTATCTCTGCGCCATTGCGGCGCGCCGCCACCAGATCCCCTACTACGTCTTGTCGGGCGGGCCCGACCCGGCCTGCCCAGGACCGGCGGCGGTGGTCATCGAGGAGCGGGACCCAGCCGAGGTCCGCAGCTGCCGCGGGGTTCCGACCACCACGGCCGACGTCGATACCTACTATCCCGCCTTCGACGTCACTCCTCCCGATTTGGTGGCAGGTATCGTCACCGAGCAGGGGGTGCTGGACCCATTCCGACTCGGCGACCGCTATCCCCGGTCGGGTCGGACGTGAGCGCCGGTAGAGCGGCCATCATCGGAGGTACCGGGTTTGACTTGCCCGAGCCCGGTTACCGCGAGGAGCGGGTCGAGACGGCGTATGGCCCGGCCGTCCTGCAGGTAGGCGGGGACGGAGATCCCATCTTTCTTCCCCGCCACGGCCCCGACCGCAACATCCCACCGCACCTGATCAACTACCGAGCCAACGTGGCCGCCCTGGCGGCTCGCGGCGTCGATCGGGTGATCGCCACCCTGGCGGTGGGATCGATCGCAGAGGACCTGCCTCCCGGGGCGACGATGGTCGTGGACCAGCTGCTCGACTTCACCTCCGGCCGCCGACACACGTTCTTCGAGGGCGGCTCCGCCGGCCGCCGACATGTCGATGTCACCGATCCCTTCTGTCCGGGCCTGCGTGCGAGGCTGATCGACGCGGCGCTCCGCTTCGGCATCCATCCCCGCGAGTCGGGAACGTACGCCTGCGCCAACGGACCCCGACTGGAGACGGCCGCAGAAATCCGGATGTACAGACTCCTGGGCGCCCATGTAGTGGGCATGACGGCCGCCCCGGAGGCCTTCCTCGCCCGCGAACGGGGCCTGCATTACGCGGCGCTGGCGGTGTCGATCAACTGGGCGGCCGGAGTTCGAGGGCGCGTACATATCGACAGCGATGCCTTGACCACCATGCACGAGAGGCTGTTGCCGGTACTGCGGGCGGCCCTGACGCAGCCGCCGCCAGCCGGGTGTGGATGCCCGGACGCAGATTGAGGGTCCAGCAGGTCGGAACGGCTCCCGCCACGCGTGGGGGGTGAGGTGGAAGTGCCCGAGCTGCTCCGCAGTTGGGCTTGCCAGCTGAAACTCGGCATTTCCCATCTTCCTGACTATGACTGGTCCGTAGCCATCGTCCCGCCCAACAACCAAGCGATGACCTGGACCTTCAAGGCAATGGGAGTACTTACGAAGCTGTCAATGGCCATCTGGAATGACGCGGTTGTGGCCAACTCAAAGTCCGCAACGGCGGCCGCGTGCGACCAGCCCCTCGACGACCCTGTTGACCGTGGGTGGCGAGCCCGTTCAGCCCTCGGCCGGCACCTCCTGATGTCGCAGGTGCGGCGCGGCGGTCAGGAGGCCGCCGCGAGTCTTACTCGCGCATCCTGAACGACTCGCCCTCGGTGACGACGACGGCGGGGTGGTGAAGGAGGCGGTCGAGCATGGAGACAGTGGTGGCGTGGTCGGGCAGGAAGCGGCCCCCCTCGTTGAAGGGCCAGTGGCTGGCCAGGCCCAGGCTGCGGCGCTCGTAGGCGGCGGCGACGAAGCGGAAGAGGAGCTGGCTGCCGGTGCCGTCGAGAGGGGCGAAGCCGAGTTCGTCACAGATGACCAGGTCGGCGCGGAGCAGGGTCTCGAGGACGCGCCCCACCGAGTTGTCGGCGAGGCCCCGGTCGAGGGTCTCGACCAGCTCGGCGGCGCTGAAATAGCGAACCCGGAAGCCGGCCGCGACCGCGGCGTGGCACCTCCGTCCCGATCCTCAGGTCAGTCGAGGAGTGCGGACTTTGAGATGGCCACTGCCGCGGACCTTCACGTGGCCACGGACAGAAGCCAGCAGCGCGCCAGATTTGAGACTGCCACCTGGCACGCGGTGGCCCAGCGATCTTGACACAGCTTCGTATTCTGTATTCAAAACCCGAGCTCGCGTTCGACGAAGCTGGTCCCGAGGGAGAGCAGCAGGATGACGACCAGCAGAGGACGCGCGTTGGCAAGCGAGATCAGAGGCGAGGACCTGGAGCGGCGACCAGGCCAGGGGCAAGGGCAGCGTTCGCGTTGCCGGCCAGGCCCTTCCCGGCCAGGCCCTTCCCGAGCAGGGACCGCGTCCGGGGGCCTCAGGAACCAACCCCTATCGCCGATGATCAGCTGGGTGCGACTCCGCATCGCGTTGGCGACACTGGTCCTCCAGTTCACCTTCGGCGTTGTCTTCGCTTGGGGAGCGCTGGTGCCCTACGTGCAGGCTGAGGGCTGGCCAGCCCCCGTGATCGGCGCCGTCTTCTCGGCGACCCCGCTCGGCTACGGATCGGCGACGGTGATCGGCGGCTGGATGGCCGATCGGCTCCCGGCCCGGCGTTTGTGCTGGCTGGCCTTCGGCCTGCTGGTGATCGGCTTCTCGGTCGCCTTCGTAGCACCAGCTCCACTGACCATGGTCATCTTCTATGCCTTCCTGGCTCTGGGGTTGGGAGGTGGGATCGCGATCACCGGCTCGCTCGCGGCCGCGGTGCACGCCTTCCCGCGGCTGCGTGGCAGTGCGGGTGGGGTCCTGACCGGCGTCTACGCCCTAGGAGCTGTCGTACAGCTGCCGGTGATCGGGCGGCTCGCGGCGAGCCTGGGCTGGGTCGGGGCGCTGCGGGTGGCGGGCGGGGCGCTGGTGCTGGTGTCGCTCCTGGTGCTGCTGGGGATGCCGCCGCTGCCAGGTGGCGATCGCGCCAATGGGCCCCCGGTGCGGATGGCCGAGCTGGCCCGGCGCCCGCGCCTGGGGATGGCGATCCTCGCGGTGGCGTGCCTCAGCCCCTTCGGCACTTACGCCTTCGTCAACGCCGGGGTGTTCGCTCACTCGGCCGGGCTCGGGAGGGTGGCGGTGGTGGCGCTGGTCGCGGTTGCCATGGGCAACGCGACCGGGCGGATGGGGGCCGGCGTGCTCGCCGACCGCCTGGGGGTAGACCCCATCCTGCTCTGCCTGGGCGGGTGTGAGGTGATCTCCGGGCTGCTGTTCGCCGTCGGTGGGGAGGCCGGCGCCGCCTGGCTCGTGCTCGGATGCCTGGGGGCCGGCCTGGGATTGGGCGGGGCGGCGGGCGTGATGGCCAGGGCAGGGGCGGACGCTGCGCCCGACGCTCCCCATTCCGGCTTCGGCCTGATGTTCGGTGGATATGCGTTCGGGGCGCTGCTGGGTCCGCTGGCGGGTCCCGAGCTAGAGCTAGGTCGGGCCCCGGTGCCCTGGCTGGTGCTCGCTGCCCTGGGACTGGTCGCGGTCGGCCTGGCGGCCATGAGGAGGATCGCGGTTGGGAGTCCGTCCCCGCCACGTCAGGGCTACTAAGGGCACTCGCCCACCCGAGAGCGACGAACGGGTCGCCGGCCGAGTCCCATATCGCCGCAGTCCGCCCCTTCTGGCCATCGCCAGCGACCGAGCCGGTCTAGGACCGCCCGCTCGTCGCGCAGCCCCGCGCGGCGACACCCGACCGGTCCCCCTTCTCACTCGCCCCGACGCGGCCGATCCCGTCGGCGCGGGCCGAGCGGCTAGGGGCGATCTCGATGCTCTCGAGGGGCGCCTCGGACGTCGCTTGCCGCATCGGACGGCGGCAACTGTGGGTTTGGGGGCGAGCCCCACCAGACCTCCGACGCAAGCCCAGGCCCGCAGCATGAGAGGCCGATCCAGGTCCGATCGGACGTCCGTTTGGTCGAGCAAGAGATGGGGTGAGGCCGCAGCGACCCCGATTCTTCCAGCAGGTGCACACCCAGCAGGGGATGGCGGGCAACGCCTCGTCCAGCGCCGAGCGCACGTCGGTGCCGTTGACCGGGATCTCGCGCCGACCCTCGCGGAAGGGCGTCAGCGGCCGAGGTGGGCGGACGAATGACGATCAGCATCAGCTGGTGATCGCAGCCAGCGGCTGGACGCCGGGGAAAGCGGCCCAGCAGCCACCACCAGCTCTCCTCCTGGTCCAGGCTGCAGAAGAGGTTGGTGGTGCCCCATGTACACCCCGGCTGGATCCTCGCCGTCCACCGCCATCGCGTTGCGCAGCACCCCGCCCCAGTTGGGTTCATTGCCCACCGGCCCGGGCGTATCCAATGGTCCCCGCCGCCGTCGGTCCCCACCGGCCATGTGCTGCTCGGTCTCCCCTCCATCGCCTGCCAGGCGGGTCAGCCGCTATCCGGCTACGAGCTCAAGAGGTGGGCAGAGAACCTCAGCTTCTTCCGGTCCACCCCAGCCCAAAGCCAGATCTACGCCGAGCTCCGGCGAGTGGACGGTCTGGGGCTGGTCAGTGCTCGGGCGGTGGAGCAACAAGGACGACCGGATAAGGTGGAGTACGAGATCACCGAAAGCCGGGGAGCGGGAGCTGGCCCGGTGGCAGGAGCAGGATCCGGTGGGACTGCCGACATTGAGGCATCCGGTGGCGCTCCGCCTCTTCCACGGCTATGCCAACTACCCGCAGCGGCTGGATCAGATCCTCGCCGCCTACGCCGCCCACCTGAAGGTGTTGCTGGGCGACCTCCGGGAGATCCGGCACAGCCTGGGCGACATCGAGGGCTTTGGCTACCCGGCTCTGGTCGCGGAATGGGGGCTGAGCTACTTCGCCGCCGAGCTGGAGGCGGTGACCAGGCAGAGCTCCGGCAGGGAACCGGCCGACTTAACCCAACTCGAGGACGTCTGCCACCTGAGGGGCCCACCTTCGACGGGAAGGGATACCCTGAGCCGGACTCTCGGGCCGAACTCTGCCAGCTCCGGCGGCGGGAGCGACCGGCGACGTCAGGCGTCTATTCGACCGAGAGGATGAAGGGGTAGTGCTGCTGGCCGCCATCCTGAAGCTCCACTTCGAGACCTGGGAAGCACGCCCGGATCGCCTCCATCACCTGCTCCGCCTCACCGTCGCCCACGTCCGAGCCACGGTAGACGGTGACCAGCTCGTAGCCTGAGGCCCCGATTTGCTCAAGTGCCGCGCGCACCGCGGCGCCGTAATCGCGGCCCGTCCAGGCCAGCCGGTCGTTGATCAGCGCGATCACGTCTCCCTGGCGGACCGCTATCCCGTTGGAGCGGCTGTCGCGCACCGCATGGGTGATCTCGATGGTCTGCACATGTTGGGCAGCCTCCCACATCGCGGCTACGTTCTCCGCCAGCGGCCGTTCCGGGTTGAAGGCGACCACCGCGGCGATCCCCTGGGGCACGGTTTGCGTATCCAGTACGTGGATGTTCTTGCTGGTCAGCTGGCTGACTTGATCGGCCGCCATGACCACGTTCTTGCTGTTCGGCAGCAGGATGACGTCGGAGTAGGGCAGGCCGTCCACCGCCAGCAGCATGTCCTGCGTGCTCGGATTCATGGTCTGACCGCCCGCGACGATGGCGTCCACCCCCAAACTGCGGAAGATGTCGATCAGCCCTCGTCCCGAGACTACCGCCACCAGCCCCACCCCGTTTGCTCGCAAGGGCCCGCTTGGTATCCCCGGGGTTTCCGGCTCCTCCCGAACACTGTCGGCGCCACCATCCGACGCGGCGGACTGGTCTTGGGGAGCCCCCAGGGTCTCCGCCTCCCTCCGGATACGGCGGTGCTGGGAGGACATGTCGCCGACGCTGAGCCGATCCAGGGTGCCGTAGCCGGAGGCCAGCAGGATTACTCGGGAGGGGTCGTCGGTATGTACGTGGACCTTGACCAGCTCCGGGTCGCCCACCACCAGCACCGAGTTGCCCAGAGCCGCGATCTCGTCCCGGATGCGGTCGACGTCCAGATCCGAGCCCTGGATCAAGAACTCGGTGCAGTAGCCCCAGCCCTCCTCCGGCAGCTCCAGGCGGACCTGGGCTGCTGGCGGCGGCGGCCGGCGCTCCAGCCGGGCCCCCACCTCCTCGACCGAGCTCAGCATGCCCTCGAGCATGATCTGGAGCCCGTACCCACCTGCGTCCACCACCCCCGCCTCGCGCAAGATCTTAAGCTGGCTCGGGGTCCGCTCCACCGCTGCTCTGGCGCCGGCGGCCGCCGCCCTGAGCACGGCAAGCGGCGTCGCCCCCGGCTGCTGGGCCGCTGCCATGGCGCTGCGGCCAGCCTGTCTGGCCACGCTCAGGATGGTGCCCTCGGTGGGCTTGTGCACCGCCCGGTAGGCGGCGTTGGCCGCCTCCTCGAAGGCTTCGGCCAGCTCCACCGCGTTCAGCTCGGCCTTGCCCTGGACCGCCGTCCCGAAGCCGCGAAAGATCTGGGAGAGGATCACGCCCGAGTTGCCGCGGGCACCCATCAGACTTCCGTGGGCGGCGATCCGCGCCACCTTGTGGACCTCGGTGGCTGCCGACTCCCGGATGTCCTCCACCGCGGACTGCAACGTCAGCAGCATGTTGGTGCCGGTGTCGCCGTCCGGCACTGGGAAGACGTTGAGCCGGTTGATCTCCTCCTGGTGGGCTCCCAACCAGGCCAGGCTCCCCAGCAGCGCCTGGCGGAGCACCTGACCGTCGATCGTGGCCGGCCCCGGACCCCTATGGCTGTCCGCTATCTCCGTGCACCCCCTGAACGAAGACGTTGACCTCCACCACCGGCACCCCGGTCGAGCGCTCCACCTCGAAGCGGACCGCGCTCTTCAGGCTCTGCGCCACCTCGATGATGCGGACGCCGTACTCGACAACGATGTAGAGATCGATGGCCAGGCCGCCGCCGATCTCCCGCACCTCGACCCCACGGTGAACGCTCTCGCGCCGCAGCAGCGTGGCCACGCCGTCGCGCAGGCCCCGCGCCGCCATCCCCATGACGCCGTAGCAACGGAGGGCGGCATGCGCTGCGATCGCCCCGACCACCGCCGGAAGAACCTCGATTCGGCCCTGGGGCCGGGTCGAGCGGAGCGCTGCCGAGCTCCGGTCCCGGGCCGGTGACTTGTTCAGGGCGGCTCTGGAGTCCGTGGGCACCGGCCCATGGTACAATTCGGGCTCGTCCTCGAGCCGGGGCGACCAATTATGGCCAGAAGATGTGAGATCTGCGGCAAAGGACCGCAGTACGGGCACAACGTCAGCCACTCCAAGCGGCGCACTAACCGTCGTTTCCTGCCCAACCTTCAGATGGGTAGGGTGCGTATCCGCGGGACCGTCGTCCGGGCGCGTGTGTGCACCGACTGTCTGCGCACCTACGCCGCCCGAGTTTGAGGTCTCGGCGGCACCGTCAGGCGGGTCTTCGCCTTGACCCACGTGATCGTGGCGGCTGCGGTCTTCCTGGTCTGCCTGGCCGTGGAGTACCTGGGTTACGAGCGCATCCTGGTCAGGGGCCTGCAGGCGCCCGATGCGACGGCCAAGCGCAGCGCCTTGCGCCGCTGGGCGGTCTTCGCGGTCGGGTTCTGGGCAGTGGCAATGGCGGCTGCCGTCGTCTACGCAGTTCTGGCTGTCCGGAGCCATCCCACCAGCCCGGCCTGGGTGGCACCGCCCCTAGCGGTTCTCCTGGGCACCGGGCTGCCCATGCAACTGACCGCGTCGCGTCTGATTCGGACCAGCCTGCGCTGAGATGGGCTTCCGGTCAACGGAGGCCCAGGCGGAGGGGTACCCCGAGCTCCGTGCCCAGCATTCCCAGATCCCGGGCCAGATGGGCCCAGACCCGCTCCTGCGCCTGTGGCGCGGGCGGGAAGGGGCCAGGATCGCGCAGGTGCGACGCCGCCTGCGGGCGCTCCACCATTTCAGCGAAGAGCAGGGTCCAGGCCCGGGGGACCACCTCGCGCACGGCGTAGCCGCCGCCACCACAGGCCAGCCAGCGGCCCTGGCAGAGCTCGTGCGCCAGCTCGTGGAAGCGGCGCCCCACCACCGGCCAGATGGCGGTGGAGGTGCGGAGATGGGCCAGGGGGTCGAGGAGATGGGAGTCACAGCCGTCCTGGGTGACCAGGACCGTGGGCGCGAAGGCGCGGAGCAGCGGCGGTACGACCGCCTCGAAGGCAGCCAGCCAGGGCTCATCCCAGCAGAAGGGCTGCAGGGGCAGGTTGACGGCGGCCCCACGCGCTTGCCCCACCCCGGACTCGTCGGGGAAGCCGGTGCCGGGGAACAGATAACGGCCGCTCTCGTGCAGGCTGATCGTGAGGACGTCGGGGTCCGAGTAGAAGAGGGCCTGGGTGCCGTCTCCGTGGTGGACGTCCACGTCGACGTAGGCCACCCGATGACCATGGCGCCGCAGCCAGGCCACGGCCACGGCCACGTCGTTGTAAACGCAAAAGCCCGAGGCGCGATCTCGGCTGGCGTGGTGGAGACCACCGGCCGGGTTGAATACGTGCTCGGCCACACCCTGGTGGATGGCCTCGGCCGCCTGCACACTGGCGCCAACCACGTAGGCACAGGCCCGGTGCATGCCCTCAGCGATAGGGTTGTCGGGGCTGCCGAACCCGGCCGCCACGATCTCCGCCCGGCCCGCCCGACTGGCGCCGTCGGGCTCGCTCAGCCGCTTTACCAACTCCAGATAGGTGGGGGAGTGGCAGAGCATGATCTCCTCGTCGGTGGCCGGCCGTGGGGCCACCACCCGAGCCAGCCGGTCGAGCCCGAACTGCTGGATCTTCTCCACCGTATAGCGGACCCGCTCCGGCCGCAGGGGATGGTCGTCGGCCAGGCGATAGGCCATGAACTCCTCCCCCCAGATCAGCCACACCCGGCCCGACATCGGCCCCTACTCTATCCGCCGGGATCGCGGTGATCGTATCCGATCTCGTCGTCCACTCCATCGGCCAGCTGGTCACCTGCGAGCCAGGCCAGGGCGAGGGTGCGCTGGGCATCCTCGAGCACGCCGCGGTAGCCGCTCGCCAGGGCCAGATCGTGTGGATCGGGCCGTCGGCACGCTGGGAGTCGCGGCTGCATCTCTCGGACGGGGCCACGGTGGTGGACGCCGAGGGCTGCTGCGTGCTACCGGGATTCGTGGACGCCCACTCCCACCTGCTCTGGAAAGGGTCGCGCGCGGACGAGTACGCGGCCAGGGTCCGCGGCCAGCCCTTCTCGGGAGGAGGGATCATGCGCACGGTCCGGCTCACCCGTCAGGCCAGCGAGGAGGATCTGGTCCGCTCGGGTCGACGCCGCCTCCGCAGCTATCTGCGCCACGGGGTCACCGCACTCGAGGTCAAGTCCGGCTATGGGCTGGAGCCCGACACCGAAGAACGGCTGCTGCGGGCGGCGCGCCGGCTGGCCGAGGAAACACCCCAGCGCCTGGTCAGCACTTTCTATGGGGCCCAGATGGTGCCTGAGGGGGTTCCCGCCGACGAGTACCTGCGCGAGCTGGTCGAGGTCATGATCCCCCGCTTCCGTCCCCTGGCCAGCTTTTGCGACGCCTGGTGCGACCCCGGGGCCTTCAGCGCCGACCAGTGCCGTCGGATCCTCAACCAGGCCCGCGGACACGGATACCAGGTCAAGCTGCACGCTTCACAGCTCGCGCCGGGAGACGGACCTCGCCTGGCGGTCGAGCTCAACGCCACCTCCGCCGACCACCTCGATTACCTGCGTGACGGGGACAGCCGCCTGCTGGCCGGCTCGCAGGTGGTGTGCGTGGTCTGTCCCGGCACCACCACCAACCTCCGGCTGGTGGGGGAGGGATCGGCCCGGGCGCTGGCCGCGGCCGGCTGCCAGTTGGCGGTGGCCACCGACTTCAACCCCGGTACCTGCTGCTCGGAGAACATGTGCCTCATGATCGGGCTGGCCTGCCAGGAACTGGGCCTCACCCCTGAGGAAGCTGTCCGGGGGGCGACCGTGGGCGGGGCCAGGGCGCTCCGCCTGCAGCGCCAGCACGGCTCGGTGCGGCTGGGCAAGCGCTGCGACCTGCTCCTGCTGGAGGCGGAGAGCTATCTGGAGATCCCCTACCGGCTCGGGGTGAACCTGGTCAACCGGGTGGTCTGCCAGGGCAGGTTGGTCGCTGAACAGAGCTGAGGGAGCCGTCTTCGAGGCGGTCCCCAACTTCTCCGAGGGCCGGGACCATACCCTGATCAACGAGCTGGCTGGCGGCCGGACCGTGATCGACGTCCATGCCGACCCGGACCACCACCGCTGCGTGGTGACGATGGCCTCGGCTAACCTCGCCGAGCTGCTCGACGACCTCTGGGAGGCGGTCTCGCTGGCAGTACGCCGGATCGATCTCCGCGTTCACCGGGGCCTACACCCCAGGATAGGGGCAGCCGACGTCGTGCCTCTGGTCCCTCTGGGCGAGGCTCGGACCGAGGAGCTGGTGGACACCGCCCGCCGGTTCGGCGAGCGTCTGTGGAGCGAGCTCGGGCTGCCGGTCTACTTCTACGGCCAGGCTGCCGGGGAGCGCCGGCTGGCCGACGTCCGCGCCGGGCGAGTGCCCCTTGACCTGGGGGAGGCCCCCGATCCGCGCGCCGGCGCTGCCTGCGTCGGGGTCAGGCCTCCGCTGGTTGCCTACAACCTCCACTTCCCCGAGCTGGACCTAGAGGCGGTCCGGGATGTGGCTCGTCAGATGCGCAGCCTGCCCGGCGTCCAGGCGCTGGCCTTCCCCCTCCCGGCGGGCCCCCAGCTCTCCTTGAACCTCACCCGCCTTGAGGCAGTGGCCGTGCCTCAGGCATACGTTGAGGCGACCCGGCTGGCCGGGGTCCCTGGCCGCCCCGAGCTGGTTGGTCTCTGCCCCGCCGCGGCGGCCGGGCCTGGGT
>CADDZO010000030.1 GCA_902812395.1 bacterium
CAGCCCCCCAATGGCACGACCCTTGAGCGAAGCGCTCCGCTGCCTCGCCGGGGCCGCGGCTCTCGAGTCGGTCTCGGACAGCAAGACCCTTGCTCGAGGCGTGCATTCCGAGCCCAGGCCGGAGGGCTGGTGGCCGACCACGTTCCGGCCCGGGATCGGGGCAGGGCCGATCACGCGCCTGCTGGAGCGGACCGATCCAGGCTCGGCCTAGCTGTCCCGGTCCGCCTCCGGCAGTGCGAGGCCTCCGCCCTGAACCGCCAGCCTCCAGCTCGTCGGAGGCCGGTGCTCCCTCCGACATCGTGGCCACGTCGAGGCAGGACGCAGCTCGGTTCGGGCCGGTCGGTCGTAGCGTCGGGAGGGTGATGCCAGATCGACCGAGCAACGTGTTCTTCCGCCGGCCCGGGGCCAGGCTCCCAGTCATCGAGCGGGCCAGCGGTGTGTTCCTCTGGGACAGCGACGGCCGGCGCTACGTCGACGCCGCCTCGGGGGCGCTGGTGGTGAATGTGGGCCACGGGCGCACCGAGGTGGTGGCAGCCATGGCCGAACAGGGCCGGCGAGTGGCCTACGTGCACAGCGGCCACTTCACCAGCCACCCCCAGGAGGAGCTAGCAGCCGCGATCGCAGACCTCACCCCTGGCGACCTCGACCACGTTCTGTTCCAATCCGGGGGCTCGGAGGCGACCGAGACTGCGCTGAAACTGGCCAGGCAGTACCACCTCCGCCGAGGCCGGCCGCAGAAGACGAAGGTGATCGCACGCTGGACCAGCTACCACGGTGCGACCCTGGGTGCGCTCTCCATGTCTGGCCACGTCGCTCGGAGACGTCCCCACCTGCCGCAGCTGCTGGACTTCCCTCACATCGACCCCCCATACACCTACCGTTGCCCTCGCTGCACCGACGGTAGCTGCCCGGCCTGCTCCGGACGAGCGCTGGAGGAGGCCATCCTTCGTGAGGGACCGGAGTACGTGGCCGCCTTCATCGCCGAGCCGGTGGTGGGCGCAGCCGGCGGCGCCATTGTGCCTCCGCCCCTCTACCACAGCGTCGTCCGCGAGATCTGCGACCGCTACGACGTGCTCCTCATCGCCGACGAGGTGATGACCGGGGTCGGCCGGACCGGGCTGCCGTTCGCGATGCAGCACTGGGACGTGGTCCCCGACCTGCTGGTGCTGGGCAAGGGACTGGCCAGCGGGTACGCACCGCTGGCGGCGGTGGCGGCCCGGAACCACCTCCACCAGGCCTTCGAAGGGGCCGACTTCGTGCACGGCTTCACCTACTCCGGCCATCCCTCGAGCTGTGCAGCCGGCCTGACCTGCCTGAGGATCCTCCAGGAGGAGCGGTTGTGCGAGCGGGCGGCCGCCGCGGGCGAGCGCCTCCGTGCCGCGCTCTGGGACCTGGCAGAGCGCCATCCTTCAGTCGGGGATGTCCGCGGTCTGGGTCTGATGCTGGGGGTAGAGCTGGTCCGCGACCGGGCCAGCAAAGAGCCGTTCGAGCCCGAGCTGCGGGTGGCGTGGCGCTTGGGCGAGATCGCGCTCAAGCACGGCTTGGTGATCTATCCCGGTGCGGGCCAGGTGGATGGAGTCCGCGGCGACCAATTCCTGCTTGGACCACCTCTGGTGATCTCGCCGACCGAGATCGATCTGCTGCTGGAGCTGCTCGACGCGAGCCTCGCCGAACTGGAGCGAGAGCTCGGCTGATCCCGGCGCCTGACCTCACGGCCCATGCAAGCGCAGGCGATGCGATCGGACACAGCCGCCGTGGCTCCATGCCTTCGATCCGCACCTGCCCCCGGTCCCTCGGAAGCGTCACGCCCTGCCAGCGCATCCAGGGCGCCGCGGGAGGGGCGGGGCCGAGCCCGCCTCCGCGTCCCGGCGCCAGGGTAGCGGGCGTCATGGTGCGCCGACTCGCGGCGCGATCCCACTGCCAGGAGCCTCCGTTGAGCCGCTCATGCACCGGGTACGTGCAAAGCCCCGGCCGTGGACCCTCGACCGCGGCCCGGCGCCGGCCGCGATTGAAGTGAGCGTGTCGATGCAGGACCCTGCGCCGAACCAGCACCCAGGCGCAGTCGCGGCGCCTCTGTGACGGCGAACGCCGAGCCACCCACGTGTGATCGACCCCCGGTCGGAATGCCTGACGGGCGCTGCTGGAGGTGGGTGGACGGCTCGCGTCCGGCGGGTCCCCCCGGTTCGCCCAGATCGTCGGAGGTCTTCGACTCCGCTCGCTGAGATCATGACTTGACCGACGGGCGCCAGGGAGTTAGGTTCCTTCAGCGGTGTCAGGTCGTCGCATCCGAAGCTGAGGACACGTTCAATGTCAGTTACATCTCCGACACCAGCCGGACCTCGGCCCTCGAGGTCGCGACTCTTCTCCTGGATGGCGGTAATCGCGCTGGGAGGTCTGGCCACCGTCCCGGGTCTGCTGGCCCAGCCACCGGCCTTTGCCTGCGACAGCCAGCTCACGGCGTGCCAGCTGATGGAGCAGCAGCAGAGCCAGGAGGACGCCGCCCAACGCCAGCTGGACGGCATCGAGGCCAGCATCCAGAACGCGCAGGCCCGGGCCAACGCCATCGCTGGACTGATCGGTTCCCTGCAGGCACAGGTGGCGGCCCAGCAGCGCGCTATCCAGGCCACCGAAGCCCGAATTCAAGCCACCGAGCGAGAGATCCGCCTCAGCGGGGCAGAGCTGATGCGGGTCCGGGCCCAGCTCGCGATCCGGCAGCAGCTGCTGGACCAGCGAGTGGCGGCCATGGACGACCAGGGCCCGTTTGGCAGCCTGCAGATCGTGGTCGGCTCCACCAGTTTCACCCAGTTCGTGAACCGGACCCTCACCATCTACGACGTGATCGGTGCCGAGCAGCGACTGATCGGACAGATCCAGCAGCAGCGGTCCCAGGTGCAGGGACTCCAGGCGCAGCTCCAGGCGGAGCGCGCACAGGAGACGGCGTTGCTCGCCCGCCAGCAGGAGCAGGAGCAGCAGCTGGATGGCGACCTCGCCACCCAGCAACAGGCGCTGTCCTCAGAGCAGCAGCTGGAGGCGCAGCTCCAGGCCCAGGGCTCCGAGGTGCGCTCCCGGATCGCCTCACTCGCCTCCGAGATCGCAAGCCTGGCCGTCCAGTACCAGCAGCAGTTGCAGGCCTGGCTGGCGCAGCAGGCTGCCCAGGTGAGACCGGCTCGGGCGGCAGCCGCGGCGGTCGGCAGCGGTGGCGGCCCAGTGCTGGCTCCGCTCTTCTCCTGGGTGCCGCCCGGCGGTTACCCCGATCCGTTCCCCTTCGGTCAGTGCACCTGGTGGGCCGCGTACAACCACCGCGTCACCTGGTGGGGCAATGCCACCGACTGGTACGCGAACGCCGCCGCTCAGGGAGTGCCCGAGTCACAGACCCCCAAGGTGGGAGCGATCGCGGTCTGGCGGGCCAGCCCCGGGTACAGCATCTACGGCCACGTGGCGATCGTGGTTGCCGTCAACCGTGACGGCAGCTTCGTGGTGTCGGAGATGAACTACCTGGGCTTGGGCATCATCGACCAGCGGGTGGCCTGGCCTGACTGGCGCCTCGAGGGCTTCATCGATTGAAGGTGCTCGTGGCTATGTCAGCTCCGAGACAAAGCGCTGATGGCCAGCGTGAGCGACCCGCTCCGGCGGCGCATCCCGTCGAAGCGCCCCGCTCGAGCGAGGAACTTCCATCCTGTTCATCGGGGGACTGCCGGCTGCCTGAGTCCGGGTCAGAGCCACATCAGCCGACTCTCCGGATCGGCCCCGTGCGCCAGGCCGCAGCCGGGATCCCGACGCGACGCCTGCCCACCTGGACCTGCCCCTGCATCAGGTCGGCGTAGTAGTCGGTCCACCCCTGCCCGGGAACCGCGCGGTAGCCGTTCCGTCCGCCGCCGTCGGCGTCGCCGGGCGGGAGCTCGAAGCCCAGCTGTGCGAAATGGGCACACACCCCGTGCAGCCACTCGTGGACCCAAACCTCGCCCCGCACCGGCGCCCGCCAGACGTCTGCGTCGGCGTTGGCCACAGTGGCATAGGTGGCGCCATTCGACCACTCGCCGGCGGCGATGGCCAGGCCCCAACCGCCGCTGGGGATTCGGCCTGTCCCATCCCCCTGGGCCCAGAGGACGAACACCGAGTCGCGGGTCCCTGGCGGCGCCAGCCGGTCGAGCTCGGCACGGGTGTCGTCCGGCGAGGGCCACCAGAGCCCCGGCCCCATCGAGGTCAACGAGATCAGCGGTCGCTCCAGGATCACCACCTCGCAACGTAGGGTCGCCTCCCTGGCCGATAGGCGCTCGACCAGATCGGGCACGGCGGCGAAGTTCTCGAGTGCTGCTGCCAGCTGCTCCTCGTCGATCGCGGAGCGAAAGAGATCGCGGCCTGGCAGGCGAATCTCGATCTGGCGATACACGAGCAGGAGACCGTCCCAGGTGACCACTGATCAGCCGACCCCGGCCGTGCTCAGCACCGGGAACCTGGTCGGGAAGCCCGGCCAGCGGACAGCACACCGGTGTTCCCTTCCCACCGCTCCCCGGCAATGAAGGTCAGTCGGCAGCCCCCCTGCGGTTTGACGCCTGCGGCATCAAGACCGTACATTCACCTGCCTCCGCAGGCCATCCACTGGATGGGGTCGGCCGCCAGTCAGCGCCGCGGCGGTGCCAACCGCCGAGTGCTCGAGGCGTGGTTCGTCTGCCCAGGGAGGCCGACCTCGGGTCGACGGCCATACCTCCGACGCAGACCGCCGGCTCGTCGCCGCAAACGATGCCGCGGCGAGCAGGGCCAGCTTCCCGCTTCCGGCGCTGGGTCGGCATCTATGCTGCTGGATGTGACAGGCCGAAACCTCGAGGTCCTGGCCCAGGGCCTCTCGTTCCTCGAATCGCCCCGCTGGCACCAGGGGCGGCTCTGGGTGTCCGACTTCTACACCCATCGGGTGCTGCGCTTCGCCCTCGACGGCTCCTGCGAGACGGTGGTGGAGGTGCCCCAGCAGCCGTCGGGTCTCGGCTGGCTGCCCGACGGGCCCCTGCTGGTGGGCTCGATGCGTGACCGACGCCTCCTTCGACTGGACCCCGACGGGCTCCACCTCCATGCTGATCTCGCTCACCTCGCCAGCTGGCACGTCAACGACCTGGTCGTGGACGTGCAGGGGCGGGCCTATGTCGGCAACTTCGGGTTCGACCTCATGGGCGCGGCCGACCCCGCACCCGCCAACCTGATCCGAGTGGACCCGGACGGTAGCGCCACCGTGGTGGCGGAGCAGATGCTGTTCCCCAACGGCACCGTGATCACCCCGGACGGGAGAACCTTGATCGTTGCCGAGAGCGTCGGCCAGCGGCTCACCGCGTTCGACATCGGTCCCGACGGGTCCCTTGCCAATCGTCGGGTCTGGGCAGCGTTCGGCGAGCCGCCCACTGCAACCGACTTCGCCACCGCTTTCAGCCAGGTCCATGTGGCGCCGGACGGTATCTGTCTCGATGCGGAGGGCTGCGTGTGGTTCGCCGATGCCCTCGGCCAGCGGGCGGTCCGGGTCCGGGAGGGCGGCGAGATCGTGGACGAGGTCTCGACCGGCCAGCTCGGCACCTTCGCCTGCATGCTGGGCGGGGAGGACGGTCGTACCCTGTTCCTCTGTTGCGCCCCGACCTTCTTCGAGCACGAGGCCAGCGTCAACCACCGGGCACAGCTCCTCTGGTGCCGGGTCGAGGTCCCTCACGCCGGGCTGCCCTGACCCTACTCTGAGCTCCAGGTCCGGCCGAGGACGCGGAGCCAGTTGTCAGTCGCCATCTTGCGCAGGTCGTCCTCGCCGAAACCGGCTCGGCGCAGCGCCTCGACCAGCCGGGGCAGGCCGGCCACATCCCCCAGCTCCCTGGGAACCAGGGTGCCGTCGAAGTCCGAGCCGAAGGCGACATGATCGGTACCCATGCGCTCGCTGAGGTAGGCAAAGTGGCGCACCAGGGCATCGAGGGGAGTGTCAGCCTCGCGCTCGCCGTCCTCGCGGCTAAAGGCAACCGAGAAGTTAACCCCGACCACCCCGCCCGAGTCACGGATGGCATCCAGCTGGGCATCGAGGAGATTGCGGGTGCAGGGGGTGATGGCATGAGCGTTGGAGTGAGTGGCCACCAGCGGCGCCGAACTGATCTCTGCCACGTCCCAGAAGCCGCGCTGGTTGATATGGGAGAGGTCGATCATGATGCCGAGCCGGTTGCAGGCCCGGACCAGCTTGCGGCCTGCCTCGGTCAGCCCGGGACCGGTGTCGGGGGTGGCGGGAAAGCGAAACGGCACTCCCTCGGCAAAGGCGTTGGGCCGGCTCCAGACCAGACCCAGCGAACGCAGCCCGGCCCGATAGAGCACCTCCAGCACGTTGAGCTGCGGATCGATCGCCTCTGCCCCCTCGAAGTGGAGGATGGCCGCCACGATCCCTGAATCGAGGCAGGAACGCAGCTCCGCCAGGTTCCGCACCACTTTGAGCTGGCCGTCGGAGACCGCCTCCAGCCGGAAGAGGGTGGCGGTAAGGGCGATGGCCATGCGCAGCGCGAACGGCTGAGGGACGGCCGTGCCCATCTCCGTCCGGTCCTCACCCACGTCCACCAGGTCCGGCCTCGCCGAGGCCGGGTCGGAGGGAACGAAGACAGCGAAGAAGCCTCCCGCAAACCCTCCCTCCCGCGCCCGGGGGAGGTCCAGGTGGCCCTCCTGCCCCCGCTCGAAGAAGCTGCGACGCTCGTGGCCGGGGACGCCGTAGAGCGACAGGATCACGTCGTTGTGGCCGTCGAGGATGGGGAGCTGCATGCCCCAACCCTATCCGCCAGGTGGCAGGTCGAGATCGGCCCCGGCGGCGCACACCGAAGCACTGCGGCGGTCGGCGAGCTCTTTCCCCGGATCGGTCGGAGGCGCTCGACTCAGCGTGCTCAAGCAGTACATCGAGCAACGGCAGCCTCCTGCTGGCGGCGCTTCACCACCGGCCTGGAAGGCCGGTGCACTGCGCCGCGATCTCGGTAGGGATCCCCACCACATCATGGATCCCGCCGGTCCCGGGTGGGCGCTCGCGCCCGCGATCCGCTGGCGCCGGCCAACCACCTCAGCAGCTGGGTCAGACGCTCAGCCGGACCACGGTGACCCCATCGCCCCCGCCGTGCGGGGGCGCCGGTTCGGAGGAGTGCACCAGCGGATGGGCGGCGAGCCGTTCCCGGATCGCTGCGCGCAGTGCCCCGGTCCCCTTGCCGTGGAGGATGCGGACCGTCGTGGTGCCCGAGAGCGCGGCGTCGTTGAGGTAATTTTCCATCTCCTCCAGGGCATCCTCGACCCGCCACCCCCGCAGGTCCAGCTGGTAGGGAACCGGCTGGCGCCGGCGCACCGGCAGGGGGGCCTCCGGCTCCAGGTCCGCCTCCGTTCGCCGGACCCGGTCCAGCTCGGCCATCGCCACCCGTACCCGCATCGGTCCTAGCTGGACTTCGGCCTGGCCGTCGGGGAAAACTGCAGTCAGCTCCCCGACCTGTCCCAGGCGTGTGACCCGGACCGCGTCGCCGACCTCGGGTCGACCCTCCAGCGGCGTCGCCGCCACCTGGCGGGGGCGTACCGGCGGCAACACGTGCTCTTCAAGCTGGCGGGCACGGCGGCGCAAGCGGTCCACAGCGCTCCGGTCGAGCCCGCCCTGGCGAGTCTCTGCCCGGATCTGGGCAAGCTCGGCCAGCACCCGGTCGAGCTCGGCCGCCGCTTCGGCCCGGGCCGCCTCCAGGACACGGGCACGCTCTTCCTCCAACCGCCGGCGGGCGCTCTCCAGCTCGGCCTGGAGGGCTTCCGCACGCTGTCGCTCACGGGCCAGGCGCTCGCGCTCCTGGGCGGCCGCATCCCGCTCCTGCTCGATGTCGCGGAGCAGTGCCTCCATCCGCACCCCCTCGCTGCCCAGGTGGCGACGGGCGCCGCGCAGGATACGGGAATCAAGGCCCAGTCGCTCGGCCACCGCCAGGGCCGCGCTGCGCCCGGGCAGGCCGATCTCGAGGCGGTACGTCGGTGAGAGCGTCTCCACGTCGAAGGTGACGGAGGCGTTGACAGCGTCGGGTCGCTCGTGGGCAAAAGCTTTCAGGTCGGAGGAGTGGGTGGTGGCCACGGTGGCGACCCGGCGGTCTCCCAGGTACGTGAGGATGGCCCGCGCCAGGGCAGAGCCCTCACTGGGGTCGGTCCCCGCTCCCAGCTCGTCCAGCAGGACCAGGACCGGCGGGCGCTCCGGGCACCGCCGTCGCACCTCCTCGACCACGGACAAGATGGCGATGATCCGGGTCATGTGGGACGAGAAGGTGCTCAGGTTCTGCTCGATGCTCTGCTCGTCGCCGATGTCGGCCAGCACGGCTTCCCGAACCGCGATCTCGGCCTCGGCTGCGGGGACGAACAGGCCGGTCTGGGCCATCAGCGTGAGGAGGCCGACGGTCTTCAGGGCCACAGTCTTTCCCCCCGTGTTGGGTCCGCTGATCACGACCACCAGGAACCCACGCCCGAGCTCGAAGTCGATCGGGACCACCTCCCCAGTGAGCAGGGGATGGCGAGCCTGGCGCAGCACCAGCACCCCCTGGTCGTTGAGGGCCGGTTCGACCGCGCGGGTGAGCCGAGCGTAGCGGGCTTTGGCCAGCTGCAGATCGAGCTCGGCCAGCAGCTCCATTGCCCGCCCGATCTCAGGGGCCTCGGCAGCGATGTGACCGGAGACCTCATGCAGGATGCGATCCACCTCTTCCCGCTCCTGGGACTCGGCCTCGGTCAGCTGGTTTTGGAGCTCGACCACCGCCATCGGCTCCACGTAGAGGGTGGCGCCGGATGCGGAGGTGTCGTGCACGATGCCGCGGACCCGACTTCGGGCGTCGGCCCGCACCGGAATGACGTGGCGACCCCCACGGCTGGTCACGATCGCCTCCTGGAGGAAGGGACCGTACTCCGTGACCAGGGTCCGCAGCCGCTGCTGGAGGCGCCCGGCGGCTGCCCGCACCTCGGCCCGCAGTCGGCGCAGCCGGGGACTGGCCGAGTCCAGCACCTCACCCTCGTCGTCCACCACCTCCTCCAGGCGGCGGATCAGCTCGGGATGGACGGGGATCGCCCGGCCCAGAGTGGCCAGGCGAGGGAAGCGCTCCGGATCGAGGGCTCCCAGCTGCGCCGCTACCGAGCGGGCGCTGCGCAGGGTGGCGAGGACCTCCACCAGCTCGGTTGGGCGAAGGTCCCCGCCCCGCCCCGCCCGCAGCAGCGCTTCCTGCACGTCCCGGGGTCCGCCCAGCGTCGTCCGCGGCTGTTCGTCCAGCAGTCGAACCGCCTCCGCCGTGAAGGCCAGGCGCGACCGAGCCTCCTCCAGGTCGGTTGTCGGTGCCAGGGCCAGGACCCGCTCCCGCCCCAGGGAGAAGGTGGCCTCCTCCGCCAGCCGGCCAAGCACCTTGGGTAGCTCAAGCGTGGCCAGGCTGGCCCGAACGACGGCGTCCGTGTCCGCTGCAGCGCGGCTCACACCCGCATCACCAGATCGCCGACGCGGATCGTGCCCGGGCTCAGGATGGTCGCCCTGAGCCCGGTGTGGAGCAGCCCGCGGAGCACCGCCGGGCCGACCAGGCGGGCCAGATGTGCGCAGGGCTCGCAGCGCTCCTCGCCCTGGCAGATCACCTCGCCCACCCGGAAGACCTTCCCCACCAGCGCGCCCAGGCCCAGGCCCCGCACCACCAGGTTGCGCCGGCTGCGGCCGTCGCTCAGATCCAGGCCATGTTCCGCAGCCAGCCATTCCAGCGCCTCGGCCTCGATCAGGGTGAGGGTGCCAAGCCGGCGACGGTGATGGCGGTCGCCGCGCAGCCCCAGGCCGACCTCGGCCGTGACGGCAGCCACCGGCTCGGGCGCGAGCCCGGGACCAGCGATCAGGTGGATGCGCTCGACGCGGCCCGTGGCATCATCGATCTGCGACACGTTCCGAGCATGCCATAGCCGCCCAACGCCACGGTCGTGGCGTCTGAGCGCTTCCTGGTGCGGCGTGTGCTCCAGCGCCGGGGTCCGGACCTGGTCCTGGAAGCGATCGAGTACTGGCCCCTGCCCGGGATCCCTGGCCTGCTCACCGGGGAGCCGCTCCAACGGCAAGGCATCCGCGACCTCCCCAACCTACCCCCGCTCTCGGGCGGCACGGTGAACACTGTCCGCGCCCGGCTGCGCGCGACCCAGGTGGCAGCCGCCGTCCAGCGCCTGCGGCTGTGGTGGGATGGCGCACCCATGCCCCCCGACGACGGCGGCGACCTGGGCATCCTGGTTCCCCACCCGGGCCTGGCCTCGGTGGAGCCCTCGCCGTTCTTCCGCTGTCGCGACGATCCCTTCGGCTTTGCCTTCCGAGGGCTGATTGCCGACGGGGGCGGCCGGCGCCAGGTGGCCGGCCTGCCGCTCGCCCCGGCGCTCGGCCTGGGCCCGGATCACGCCCTGATCTGCTTCCGGCTGGAGCCCGGCGTGGAGGTGATGGGGCTGGGCGAGCAGTTCTCGGGCCTGGTCCACAACGGCCGGCGGCTGGAGCTGCGCTGCCAGGACGCTCTGGGCTGCGGCACCGGCCGCGTCTACAAGCCGGTGCCGATCCTCCACGTCGGTCCTGCCACTCTCTTCTTGCACACGCCGGCGGTGGTGTGGGCAGACGTCGGTGCCACTGACCCCTCGCTCCTGATCCTGGAGGTGCAAGAGCCCCAGCTCGATCTCTTCGTGATCGGGGGCGGCGACCTCAAGCAGCGGCTGCGCCGGTACACCGAGCTCACCGGCCGGGCACCGGTCCCGCCGCTGTGGGCGCTGGGCCTGTGGATGTCGCGCTGCCGCTACCGCAGCCGCACCGAGCTGGAGGAAGCGGCCAGAGGGATGCGCGAGCATCGGGTGCCATGCGACGTGCTCAACATCGATCCCGATTGGCTGGAGCTGGACCGGCTCAACTGCGACTTCCGCTGGAGCCGGCGCAAGTTCCCCGACCCCGAGGGGATGTTCCGGGAGCTGGGCCGGCTCGGCTACCGGGTTGCGGTCTGGGAGTTGCCCTACATCGACAGCGCCTCGCCGCTGTACGAGCAGGCCGCGGCTGACGGCCACCTGGTGCGCAGCGCTGACGGCAACCTGGCGACGGCCCAGGCCTTCAGCCCCGACGGCCGGCCACGGGGCCTGATCGACTTCTCCCGACCCCAGACCCGGGCCTGGTGGCGGGAGTTGCATCGGGAGCTGCTCCGAATGGGGGTGGCAGCGTTGACCACGGACTACGGCGAGGGCCTGCCCGACGACGCGGTCATGGCCGACGGCAGCGGTGGCCGGCTCTGGCACAACCTCTATCCGCTCTGGTACAACCGCACCGCCTTCGAGGTGGTGGCGGACCGGGGATTGGTCTTCGGGCGCAGTGGCTGGGCCGGCTCCCAGCGCTACCCGGCCCAGTGGGGCGGCGACGCCGAGGCCAGCGTCAGCGGCATGACCGCTTCGCTTCGCGGCGGTCTCTCTTACGCCCTCTCCGCCCCCGGATTCTGGAGCCACGACATCGGCGGCTTCTACGGCCAGCCGTCCCCGGCTCTCTACGTCCGCTGGGCCCAGTTCGGCCTGCTCTCCCCCCTGGCCCGCGCCCACGGCCTGGGGCCGCGGGAGCCCTGGCACTTCGGCGAGCGGGCGCTGCGCATCTTCCGGCGTTTCGCCGAGCTGCGCTACCGGCTCCTCCCCTACCTCGCCCGGGCCGCCCGCCAGACCGCCACCGAGGGCCTGCCCCTGCTCCGTCCGCTGACACTCGAGTTCCCCATCGACCCGGGTTGTCGGGGGGTCGACCTCCAGTATCTGCTCGGGCCCGACCTGCTGGTCTGCCCGGTACTGAGCGAGTCCGCGAGCCCGGCCGAGTGCTCCGTCTATCTGCCCGCCGGGGTGGACTGGGTGGACTGGTGGAGCGGCCAGCGCCTGGCCGGTGGACGCTGGGTCACCGTCCGGGTGCCGCTCGACAGGCTCCCGCTCTACCGGCGGGCGGGGGCCGAGATCGAGCTGGGCCCGGCGGTCCAGCACACCGGACAGCTCGGCGCGCTCAAGATGGATTGACCCCGATGCAAGGAGCGCCGGCGCAGACGTCGATCACGTCCCCGGTCTCCAGGAACACCGCCTTCTGGAGCTGGGCAGCGGGCTGGTTGCGGGGCATCTCGTGGGGATCCTGCCCGTACTGGGGGCCCACCGGCGGGGTGTTGGTCAGTGGCGCCGGTGGCGTTCCCGAGTCCCAGACGAACATGGCCGAGCCCCGGAAGGGGTAGGTGGGGATGGCTGGGATGCCCCAGTAGGGGACGACGTCCGGCGAGCGGCCCGGGCGAAGCGCAGGCTGGTGGATGAAGGCCCCGATGGTCCGGGCCTCGATGTCGGTGGCCACGTTCGCCACCTGGTGGTCACCGAAGGCGACCTGGAGCAGCACCTGGTGGGGCGGGGTGCCGGGAAGCGGGTGGGTGGTCATGTTCTCGGCATAGCCGTCGGCTTCGCCCCGGTCCCAGAGCATCTGGATCAGACCGAAGATGATCTGCTGGGTCAGCTTGTCCGGGTAAAAGACGTCCATGATCTGGATGAAGGGGATGGCGTCCACGCTGCGGTTGATCAGGATGGCGTAATCCATCCCCGGCACCCCCAGCACTCCCCGAGGGATGTTGGGCGCGATCGCCATCAACGCCCCACCCAGGATCCCTCCCTGGCTGTTGCTGTCGTAGGCGAGGGTGTCGTGGATGTCGATCAGAGGGCGGCCGTCGGCAGCCTGGAACGCGGGCGAGGTCACGAACCCGTTGGGCTGCGTCATCAGCCGGCCCAGGAAGAGTTCGTCCAGCAATCCCTGCTGCAGCCGATCCGGGACCGAGGGGAAGAGCGAGAAGTTTTCGAAGACCTGGACAGCGAAGGCCTCGTCTTGCGCCGCCAGCCCGATCTCGGGGGTGGAGCAGAAGGTGAAGTCATAGTGGTCGGCCATGGTCTCCACGTCGCCGGAGGTGACCTCGAACGGGGTGCCGAGCAGCCCGTGACCGTAGAGCGAGGGGTGGGAGGGCTGGACCGGAGCCGAGGCCGAGGTCGGGTCCGGGTCGGCCGAACGCGGGATCACGCACACGAACTGCTCCACCTGGACGTTCCCCGGGATCTGCACCGGCAGCCCGCCCGGTCCCAGGTTGAGCCGGGAGCCGGGAGGGCCGCCCGGCTCGTCCAAGAAGCTCGGGGTGTCGAACGTCCCCACCACCTCGCGCGAGATCAGTTGGTTCTGGGCGGGGGTGAAGTTGGTCACCTGACTGACCGCGAAGGACGGAGCCGCCGATCCCAGCTCCCGGAAGGCCTGGTCGCGCATGGCCAGCATCCGGCCGGTGATGTTCTCGGCCGAGGCCACGGTGAAGTCCCAGACCAGGTACAGGCCGCTGCGGCCGATGTGGTAGCGGTGCAGCAGGGCGAGGTCGTGCATGATCTGCGGCCGTCGCTGCTCCACCGCCAGCGGCGCCGGACCACCGTGGAGTAGCGCCGTGAATGCGGCTCCCGGCGGGATCGGGTTCCCCGTGGCGTCGCGAAGGTTGCGCAGCACCACCACGTAGGTGTCGCCCTCGGCCAGGTTGCGAGCCGGGTGGATGATCAGCGCCTGTTCGGAGGGGTTGGGGTCGTTGGCGTCCAGCTCGGCGAAGTAGGGCCAGCGCTCACCCGTGCGAGCGTCCAGGAGCACGATCGGGGCAGTCGGCTCCAGCGAAGCACCGATGTCGGTGATGGGAGCGATCCCAGAGCGGGATGGGTCCAAGCCCGGGACGTGGACCAGGATCGGCGTCCCCGGGCTGAAGCCGTCGCTGCCGTCCCAGGCCGAAGGATCGATGCGCTGGCCGACGACGTTGGTCGGCATCGCCGCCGGGGGGAAATCGATCCGCCTACCGGTGGGCATCGAGCGATCGGGCACGGTGTAGAAGTTGTCGGGGAAGGGGAGGAGACAGCTGGTGGGGTCGAGGACGTCACAGATAGATCGCGTCCGCATGGGGTCGGCGGACACCGCCGCCGGGAACGAGGCCGCTCCCAGCGCTGTTAGCGCCGCGAGCGCTGCCAGCAGGCGGGTATAGATCCTGGCCACCGGTTCCCTCCTCTTCCTGCGCAACATCGGACCTCAGGTGAACGCAGAGCCATTATCAGAGCGCCGTGCCTGACTGGCAAGAGGGAAGGCGGGGTGGTAGCCTAGCGGGCCGAATCGGAGACCAGTACCGCTCGCCGCGATCGGCGGAGGGTGGACCGTGCCCGTCTGGCCGGTCCAGCGGCTCCACTCCAGCTATCGCTGGACACCCCGATGGCCGGATCGCAGGCCGCTGCCGGGGCGTTGATATCGACCACGATGCACTGCCGCGGGCCCGTCATGCTGCTGGTCTCAGCCTGGCTCAGGTGGCTGGTACGGAGTTCACCCGTCAAGCCGTGCATCTCTACGAGACCGGGAAGGCTCGGCCGTCAACGCGCAACCTGCACCTCATCGCCAGCCGCATCGGAGTGCCGGTGTCGGCGTTGCTCGCCGGCCGCAAACCGCCTGCCACCGTGGCGCCCGAGATCGTCGCCGAGCAGCTGAAGGCGCTGTGCGACCGTCACCACTACGAGCAGGCGCGGGAGCAGGGAGAGAAGGCGCTGGCGGCGGGGCTGCCCGGACGGCTGGCCGCCGTGGTGCGCTACTGCCTCGGCTACGCGTTGGTGCGGCTGCACCGACCGGACGAAGCGCTCCCGCACCTGGATCAGGCTCAGCAGCTGTTCCTGACATACGACGACCCGTGGTACGTGGCGGAGACCATGGACTGGCAGGCCAGTGCCTTGCATCTGTTCGGTGACGGCCGTGCGATCGAGACGGCCCGTGAAGCCCTCCACCAGTATCAGGCCCTGGAGCCCCGAAGCCCCGACTCGGAGGCCCACATGCTCGAGCATCTGGGCACCTTTCTCTGGTCGCTGGGCGACTATGGCTCTGGCGGACGGTACCTTGAGCAGGCGCTCCACCTGCCGGGAACGCTCCACGACCTCCTCCGGTTGGGACGCATCTATCAGGGACTCGGAGTCTGCCACTTCGAGCTGAGCCGTCGGGACGAGGGGCTGCATTTGCTCGCCCAGGCCACCGAGCTGATCGAGATCGAGGCCAAGCTGGATCCGGCGGAAACCCGAACCTTCCTCCCCCTGCTACGCAACAACCATGCCTGGCTGTTGGCCCAAGCTGGCGAGCTGGATCTGGCGGCGACGATGATCGAGCAAGCGCTGCAGAGTCTCGACGAGCCGGCGCCTCAGCGCTCGCGCAGCTACCTGCTCGACACCCTCTCCGAGGTACGGCTTCGACGAGGCGATGTCCCGGGTGCCTTGCGCGCCGCGACGGAGGCGCTGGCACACGCCGAGAAGGCCCACGATCCACGTGCACAGGCGCTGGCGCTCCGGCGGCTGGGTGAGCTCCACGCTGATTGGAGAGGAGGCGATGGCGTCAATGGGGTTCTCGCTCCGAGACCGCACTCCGCCAACGCGGCTCGCGGATGGGGCAGGATCTAGCTGATGCTGGGTGCCCAGCCGCTTCCGCCAGTTCGGACAACCCCACAGCCTCTCCTGCCGGACAGTCATCGGCATTGCTTTCCCGCCATGACAGTGGCAGGTGGCCCCTCCAGCAGCCCGAACGATTCGCCCTGGTGCACGGGATGGAGGTCGGAAAGTGCGCTCCAGCGCACGGACAGTGTAGAGTGACAGACGAGGGTCCGCCGGGAGCCGAATTCTCCCTGCGATGGCCCTCGTACATCACAGTCCGATAGGCCTGCGGATCGGCTACTGACGTGCCGACAGGCTGAGAGGAGGAACCATGCCAAGGACTCCAAAGACGATCAGGATCGACGACCTTCGACAGCGGCTCGGCGACGAGACCGTGGACCAGTTGCTGGTCGGACTCGGCCGCAAGGAAGCGGCCAGAGGTCCAGCTCGGATCACCCGCGACCAGCTGGATCGAACGGTCGCCCTGGTCAACGGGCAGGCAGTTGGCAACGCCCGGCGGGCGTGGATTGGGACCGTGCCGGTGTTCCGCCAGTACTTCGCCGAAAGCGCGCAGCGCCGACGCTTTCTCAACGAGTGGGCACAGCGGATCCGGGACTCTCTGCCCGAGAAGGGCTCCGACGGCCGGGGCCGCCGACGGCGGGCTGCGACGGCCGAATAGGCGCCGCTCCCGGATAGGTGCCCATGCCAGGCCCGTGCCCGATCTCGGGCCTCGCGACGTGGTGGGAGGCGGCGGAGAGGTCCACCGACCTCCCATCACGAAGCACTTCTGTCCGGTGCGTCAGCTGGCCCGGGGACCTCTCGCGCGGCCGTCATCTGGGAACCAGGGAGCGTGCACCCACTCCCGCAGACGCTTGTGGCGTGCGATGCGACGTGCACCAGCTGTGAGCCGTCGTTGGGCCCCGGATCGATGCGCGCACCAGGTCCATTCCTGGCTGACCTGCACCAGGGTGACGGCGGGGTGGCGCAACCCGCCTTCGGCCAGAGGCACCGCCACGCTCCCTCGCTCGCCTCCGGCGCCCGAGTTTGCCTGAGTTGGGCGTTGGGCCGAAGCCGAGGCGAGTAGCGGCCGAGGTCAGCCGCCTGCCAGCGCCGCCACCACCACGAACGGCTGGGCGCCGGTCACCACCAGCTCGGGAAGGGGCGCATCCGGGGCCTCGAGGGAGAGATCCTCATCGCACGCGAAGAACCGAAGGAAAGCTCGTCGCCGATGGGTGACGTGGTCCCTGATCGTCCCCCGCAGGACCGGGTATGCGGCCTCCAACGCGTCCAGAACCGAGCGCTGGGTGACCTGCCCGCGCACCTCCAGCTGCACCTCCCCATCGATGCCGGCCAGGGTCCGCAGATGGGTGGGGAGCACGATCCGGATCACGGCAGCGTCTGAACCTCGACCGACAGCACCGAGGGCAGGTCTCGGACGATGGCTGACCAGGTGCGGCCTTCGTCCCGGGATGCGTAGACCTGGCCACCGGTGGTCCCGAAGTAGATGCCGCAGGGATCGAGCGAATCCACCGCCATCGAGTCCCGCAGCACGTTCACGTAGCAGTCGCGCTGCGGAAGGCCCTCGGTCATGGCCTCCCAGTTGCCACCGCCGGTCCGGCTCCTGTACACCCGCAGCCGAGCATCCGGTGGATAGTGCTCGGTGTCGCTCTTGATCGGAATCACGTAGACGGTGTCCGGCTCGTGGGCATGCACGTCGATCGGAAATCCGAAGTCGGAGGGAAGATCTCCGCTGATCTCGTGCCAGGACTCACCGGCATCGTCGGTCCGCATCACGTCCCAGTGCTTTTGCATGAACAGGACATCGGGGCGGGAGGGGTGCATCGCGATCCGATGGACGCAGTGGCCCACCTCGGCCTCCTGGCTGGGTATCGACGCGGAGCCGAGGCCGCGGTTGATGGGCCGCCAGCTGCTGCCACCGTCGTCGCTGCGGAAAGCACCGGCCGCGGAGATGGCGACAAAGATCCGGTCGGGGTTGGCGGGGTCGATGAGGATCGTATGCAGGCACATCCCGCCCGCCCCTGGCTGCCAGGAGGGTCCGGAGGTGTGGGTGCGCAGGCCGGACAGCTCGCTCCAGGTACGACCGCCGTCGTTGCTGCGGAACAGGGCTGCGTCCTCCACACCGGCGTACACGGTGTCGGGGTCCGAGGGCGACGGCTCCAGATGCCAGACTCGAGCGAACTCCCAGGGATGCTGGGTTCCGTCGTACCACTGGTGGGTTCCGGGCGTTCCGTCGTACACGAACCGGTTGCCCACCGGCTGCCAGGTCTCACCGCCGTCGTCGGAGCGCTGCACCACCTGCCCGAACCATCCGCTGGTCTGTGAGGCATAGATCCGACTCGGGTCGGCCGGCGATCCCTTCAGGTGGTAGATCGCCCAGCCGGCGAAGTGAGGACCGCTGACCTTCCAATCGTCGCGCTTCCCATCCGCCGTGAACACAAACGCCCCCTTCCGGGTCCCGACCAGGACACGGACTCGGCTCATCGCGTCTTTCCTCCTTCGCGGGACGCCGTGCGCCACACGGAACGAATAGCCAGGGGCGGGTCATCATACGCGCTGCGCCAACACAAGCACAGCGAAGGAACACGACGAGCCAGCGGGAGCGCGTCGGCCGACCCCGTGATGGATGAGTAAGCCGGACGAGGGCGCCAGCCGCCGCCCTCAGGTCGGCCCGTCGACGGCGTGGAGCCTGGCCCGCCGTTGGATGGGAGGTAGCTGGGCGATGCGGATCGATGGGCCGCTGGCGCGAGGTGATAGGATCCGAGGGAGCACAGGACGGATTCACGGTCGGAGGCCGACATGGACTGGAAGCTCGAGCTGGTGGGAATCCCGGTCTCCGACGTGGACCGGGCCAAGACCTTCTACACCGAGAAGGTAGGGTTCCGCGCCGACCACGACCAGAATGTCGGCGAGAACATCCGATTCGTGCAGCTGACGCCGCCTGGATCCTCCTGCTCGATCGCGCTCGGCAGGGGCGTGGTAGAGGGAGCACCCGGATCGGTGAAGGGGCTGCAGCTGGTGGTGTCCGACATCCAGGCCGCCCATCGGGAGCTGGCCGAGCGAGGCGTGGAGGTGAGCGAGGTCCAGGACTACCCCTGGGGCTGGTTCGTGTTCTTCAGCGATCCGGACGGCAACCGCTGGGCCGTCCAACAGCTGCCGCCCTGGCGATAGGGGGCGGGGTCGCCACCACCAAGCCAAGTCAGGCCAGCTGCCGCTCCACCCAGCTCCTGAGCGCGACCGCTGGCATGGCACCGGTGACACGGTCCCGCTCGATACCGCCACGCATCAGGACCAGGGTCGGGATGCCTCTGACCCCGAAGCGCTGTCCGAGGCCGGGCTCGCGGTCGGTATTCACCTTGACCACCTTGAGCCTGCCGGCCAGGTCCCGGGAGATCTGCTCCACCGCCGGCGCTACCATTTGGCACGGTCCGCACCAAGGCGCCCAGAAGTCGATCAATACCGGCAGCGGGCTTCGTTCGGCAACTTCGGAGAAGTCTCCCTCCCCGGCCTCCACCAGCCATGGAAGCGGGCGACCACAGCTCCCACAGTGAGGGACACCGACGACGCCAGGGCGAAGTCGGTTGCCCCGGCCACAGCCGGGGCACCGCACCGCCGTTGTCGCTGTAGCTTCGCTGGTCATCAGTACAGCCCCACCCGGCTCAGCGCCCAGTCCAGCTCCGCCAGGGTTGGTTCGACCAACACCTCACCGGCCACATCCACAGTGGGGTGGCTGGCGTAACCGCCGGTCAACCAGCGCAGCTGGGCAGCGGCCGATGGGTCTCGCTCCAGGTCCACGTAGCGGTATGGGACGCCTAGTCGCTCCAGGTGTCGGCGGACCATCTGCGACGCTGCACACCACGAGGTGCCGTAGACGGTCACCGGCGCCACCACCGGCGCGCGAGTGACCCCGTAGGGGGCGTAGCGGCCGTAGGGGAACACGTCAGCTCCCCTCCACCGCGGCTGGCTCAGGAGAGCGGACCCGATCCAGCGCCGCGAAGAGCTCGTAGATGTCAGGGACGTGGCTGAGCTTGGGCGACACATGCACGTACCGGATCAATCCCTCCCCGTCCACCAGGAACAGGGCACGCTCCGAGAAGCCGTCGCCCTCACGCCAGACCTGGTAGCGGCGCGCCACCTCGCCGTGAGGGTTGAAGTCGGCCAGCAAGGGAAAGGTCAAGCCCCGCACTGCCGCCCAGGCTCCATGGGAGTAGATGCTGTCGACGGAAATTCCCACCAGCAGCGCGTCCCGCCTCGCAAACTCGTCCAGCTCGGTCTGGTAGAGACTCAGCTGATCGCTGCAGGTGGGGCTCCAATCGAGCGGATAGAAGACGAGCACGACCGGACGACCACGATGGTCTGACAGCACGAACGGCTGAGCGTTGGCGTCCGGCAACGTGAAGTCCGGTGCAGGCGTTCCCACGGCCAGCCCATGGCTCTGAGCCTCGCCATCCATGCTCGGCGCGGTCTTGTACAGATCGGCGATGTCCTGCAACGTCAGGTGCACCGTCGACTCCGCCGTCCCCGGCCGCAGGTTGCGCCACAGCTCTTGCAGCATTCCATGAACGACCGAGAGCGCCTCCTTTTCGGGCCCGGCCGGAATGGTCGGCTCCAGTGCCCGGAACCGCTCCTCGAGGTCGTTCAGCCGTCGGCTGTAGGACTTTCCCTCCATGGAGTTGGCATCACCTCCGGTCATCGCATTCCGCGGCGATCCAACTCATTTGCTACCACAGGGACGGCGAGGATAAACGTTCACCCAACCAGGGGAGATGGACGACAGCCAGACTGCCATGGGGCGACACCGCGCTTCCCAGGGTGGTGCCAAAGGTCGGGGCGAGAACGACACCACTCTTGGCTCGCCGAGGGTCTCTGCGCTGATCAGGCTTGGGACTCGCTCCCCAGCTGGGTCGTGTGGGCCCGTCCTTGGACTTTCAGGTCTGCACGCACCACCACGTGACCACCCTGGATATGGCTCAGGGACGGTGTTCACCGGCCGAGGGCGAATCGCAGCCTGATCAAGTCGGGAAGAGACGTCGGGCTGCAGCCCGGCCCGGAGGCCTTGGCACCCCTTGTTCCTCCTGCCCACTCCGGCAGCGGAATGGGGCAACGTTATCTCATGGTCGAAGGTGCAACTCCCAAACGGGAGGCCACCGTCCTCGCAACCTCCTGGCACGAACGAATGTACACCGCGCTTCGATTCCTCTTCCCCTTCCGCCGAACGTCGAACCCTCGGAGGCTTCTCACGGACAGGACCTCCTACCGCCTCAACCTAAGCGTGGGCGGCGATCTGGCGTCCCTCTCCGTCCAGGGATGCAGGCGCAGCGCTCTGACGCCGGCCCCGACGGCCAGCCGGCCACTGGCCAGTCGCCAAGAACCAAGCACAGCGGCGGTCGAGACACCTCTGAGCTAGCTCTTCACCAGGCCACCGTCCATTGGCAGGCAACGGCGCGGTCGGCAATGCCACCCTTGGGATCGTGGCGCTTTCCCGTTGGCGGGTTACCCTCCTGGGCATCTGCCTCGTCGCTGTATGTGCGTGTGAGGGGATCGGCTCGGGCACGACCATCAGCCCCAGTACGATCGCGCTGCGGCCTGGCGACCTGCCCTCGGTGGTAAAGCGGTGCTCTGGGTCGGGCACGATCGGCCATTACCTGGCCTCCGTCGGGACGAAAAGCGCGGCTGGGACAGAGATTGCCGCTAGCTGGCGACGTCTTCGTTCGACCGGTGGCCGCGAAGCGGCGGTGGTCGTCTACGCCTCCGAACCGTCAGCCTGCGTCGACCGCTTCGGTGCCGGACCGGGGACCACCGCCAGCTCCCTCGTGGTCCGATGCGACGGGCCGGATGCGGCACGGGCTATCTATCAGCAGGGCCTTCTCGGCTTCGTCACCCCCGACGACCAGGAGGTGCTCCCGGGACTGGTCCAGGGCACCGCGACCGGCCTGGGCCACAACTCCTGGCTGCTGCAGGAGACCACGGCGGGCGCCCCGGTCTCAGTGGCGCTATGGCAGCGTGGCGCCTACGTGGCCCTGGTGGTGACGGTGGGTCTGTCGCCACCCGTGGCCCGGGTCGCCATCCTCGCCGTCGACCGGCGCATGCCCTGAGCCGTTCTCCGTAGACTTGGCCCCGTTTGTATCCCGGGCCGCGCCTGTAGCTCAACGGATAGAGCGCATGCCTGCGGAGCATGAGGCAGCAGGTTCGACTCCTGCCAGGCGCACCAGCTGGGCTTCCCTAGCGAGCCAGCAAGCAGTAGTAAGCTCACAACTCGCCACCACCTCTGCGAGGTGGCGGTCCCAGTCTTCCCCGCACTCGCGGTGCCGGATTCCTACTTCACGGTGGCTGGCCCGGCCAGGCTGGGTCTTACGGCGTCTCCGCAGGTCCTTCTGCCACCGACGGTGAGCTTCAGCAAGTTCCCCGCGGTATTCACGTCCCGGTCGATGACCAGGCTGCTGCCTTCGCACCGGTAGACGCGCTCGGCCAGGGACAGCCTGGCTTTGACCGTCCCACAGGCTGATCACGTCTTGGAGGCAGGGAGGAACCAGTCGGCGGAGCGGCCGGGGAGGACAATCGTTCCAGGCTAAACTGCACAAGTCGCGCCTGTAGCTCACCGGACAGAGCGTGCGGCTCCGGACCGCAAGGTAGGGGGTTCGATTCCCTCCAGGCGCACCACCGTTCCGAGCTCGGATCGGATATCTCGGCTGTCGCGAAAGGTCAGGCAGATCGACCGCCCTGACGGCAACCCGCCCGAGTCCGCTGTCATGCGCCGCCGGTCGTAGCGGCAACGGTCCTGGCCGTGGCGCTGGCCGGTCGCGCCAGCGCCGGCGTCAGGGAGCGGGATCCTGTAGGCGATCACCCGGGTCCTGCGACGGGTGGCGTGGCGGGTATGGACCGCCCGGCCGTGGTCGGCGTCTCATGACGGAGGCCCCCCATGCAAAGCTGATCACCCCGTCGCGGTCGCAGCCACGTTCGCCGGCGCCGGCTGGTGGGTGGCACGAGCCCCGCCCCGGCCAGTCGTGGTGCTGGCCTCGGCGGGCGCCGCCTTCATAGCCTTCCCGGTCGCGTTCGCGTGGTGGCGCTGGCCGCGGGGCCGGCACGGTCTACCCGGACTGTCGCCCGTACGTTCTGCAGGAGGACCTAACATGGGGCGGCTCAAGGAGCCGGTCGCGGCGCGCCACTGGCGGCGGTGGGTCCCGGCCGCCGTGGCGGTCCTGGTGCTCGCCGGCCCTGGCTGGTGGGCCTGGACGCGCCTCAGCGCGCTGGTCACGCCAGGCAACGGCGACGCCCACTACCGCCGCCACCGCCGCTCCGAAGCCCCACCGCGATACCTATTACGGTGGTCGCCCTGACCCACATGCCGGTGCCGGCGCCAGCCGCCCACTCCCGTCCAGGGCCCCACCTCCTCCTGCACGGACCGCTGCAGTTCCTGGATGCAGCCCTGGTCGTCCCAGGGCGAGGTAGTCACGCACTCGTACGGCTGGCGCGGCGGAGCCCCCACCTCGTCCCCGCCGACGTGTCCGGCCGCGGCAGCGAGCGGGTCCCCGCGGGTCAAGCTGGTGATGTCGGACGCCCACCACAGCTCGAGCTAGCCACCGCCACGGCCCTGCCAGGAGCGGCGTGGCAGCGGTGTCGAGTCCACTTCATGTGGGACCTGTTTTGGCCGGGTACCCAAGTCCGCCCAGGACCTGCTCGCCACCCTGCCCTCGATCCTCGCCCAGCCCAACCAGGAGGATGGGAGCACCACCGCAGCTCGTCAGGTAACTCGAGAAGCGCTTCCCGTTGTCGAGCGGCTGGCCGGAGCCCCGAGATCCGGGCCTCTACCGACCTGCCCAAGAACCACTGGCAGCAGATCTGGTCCAACAACTCGCAGCATGGCTCAACCAAGGAAATGGGCGCACCGATGTGGTCCGCATCTCCCCCAACCGGGCGGCCATGATCCGCCTGGTGGGCGCGGTCGTCGCCGAGCAGAACGCTGACCCGCGTGCAGGCACCTGAGACGCCCGCTGGCGCCCTGGAGGCGGCCGGTTGATGGCACCCAGCGCGCACCAGGTGACCCAGTCCGTTCACGAGTGACCCACCGTTGCGGGTCAGTGAGCATGAGTCATCCGGCCCGCAGTCACCGGTTGCCCGGTGGCGGTCCCGGTCTTACCCGCTTGCGCGGCGCCG
>CADDZO010000031.1 GCA_902812395.1 bacterium
GGGACGGGGTTGGCGAGGGACTGGGTGTGGGCGGCGCGGTCACGGTCAGGCGGGCCGAGGCCGGACAGGAGCCGTTGTAGCACGCGCTGATCACGTGCCCTCCGGGCGTGGTCGAAGCCGGGATCGTGACCTGCTGCTGGAAGCTCCCATACCGATCGGCCTGGAAGGAGCCGATCTGGATGGGATCGCTCTCCAGCACGATCGTGCCCACCTGATGGGCAGGCAGGCGACTCCCGCTGACCAGGAGCTGCTGGCCAGCCTGGACGACGCCCGTGGACAGGGTCACGGAGGGACCGGAGTTGGCAGCCCGGTAGGCGAGCACCGCGGCGGCGACGGCCAGGGCCACGATCAGCAACCCCACCGCCCAGGGCCAGAGCGGCCGCCGCCGGGCCGCCACCGCCAGCAGGGGGGCCTGAGCGTCCTCCTGGACCGAGCCCTCCAGCGCCTCCACCATCTGGACACAGGTCTGCCAGCGAGCGGCCGGCTCCTTCGCCAGTCCCCTCAACAGCACCTGGTCGGTTGCCTGGCCCAGATCGGAGTTGATCCGCGAAGGCAGCGGCGGCTCGGCATGGGCCTGGGCGCTCAGCACCTCGTAGGGCTGGCCCGAGAAGGGGGTTCGTCCGGTGAGCATCAGGTAGCAGAGGGTGGCGAACGAGTAACGGTCGCTGGCAGCGCTGGGCTCGCCACCGGCGGCCAGCTCGGGCGCCGTGTACTCGGGCACCGATGCCGGCCGGCCGGAAGCATCGGGCACGTCGCGGCGCAGCGGCGCCAGGCCCACGTCGGCGACGAAGGGATGGTCGTCCGGACCCAGCAGGACCTGGGCCGGGGTGAGATCGCCGTGGACGAAGCCGCTGCGGTGAGCGTGGTCCAGGCCCGCTGCCACCCCACGCAGGATGTAGAGGACTCCCTGCAGGCTCATCGTGGCCCGGCGCATCCGGGCGGCCAGAGACCCGCCTGGGACGTACTCGAGCACCAGATAGAGGACGCCCTCGTACTCGCCCACGTCGAGGACGCTGACCAGGTTGGGGTGGCGGAGCGTGGTCAGCCGGGCGGCCCGGGCTCGGAAGCGGACCTTGGCCTCCTCGCTCAGGTTCTGGAGGACCTTGATCGCAACCGAGCCGGTGGTCTGGTCGTAGGCGCGGAAGACCGGCCCCAGCGATCCCTGGCCGAGGAACTCGTTGACTTCGTAGCGGCCGAGACGGGTGCCGGATTGGATCACCGCCATCTGCCGTCGATTATCGCGGAAGCACCGTCGAGATCGCCAAAACACGCGCTCGCGGCCTCTGCACGCGACTGGCCGCTCCGTGGCGGTGGCAGCTCGGGAAGAGAAGGAGCCGCCTCGCTCTTGCCAGGGCGAGGCGGCTCCGAAAGCTGACTCCTCTTACACGCTCAGCATCTCGAGGTCGATCGGTTCCTCCTCGAGCATCCGGGCTGCCTGCTCACGCTGCTTCTTGTAGTAGTCGAGCCCGGTGCCGGCCGGGATCAGCTTGCCGATGATCACGTTCTCCTTGAGGCCGCGGAGACGGTCCACCTTGCCGCTGATGGCTGCTTCGGTGAGCACCCGGGTGGTCTCCTGGAAGGATGCAGCCGATAGCCAGGAGGTGGTGTTGAGCGCGGCCTTGATCAGGCCGAGCAGGACGGTCTGGGCGGTGGCTGGCTCGCCGCCCTCGGCCAGCACCTCCTTGTTGGCCTCCTCGTACTCCCATTGGGACACGATCTCGCCCGGCAGCAGCGAGGTGTCGCCGGCCCTATCGATGCGGACCTTGCGCATCATCTGACGGACGATCACCTCGATGTGCTTGTCGTTGATGTCCACGCCCTGGGAGCGGTAGACCTTCTGGACCTCGTCGACCAGGAAGGTCTGGACCGCCTCCTTGCCCAGGATCTGGAGCAGCTCCTGGGGACTGACCGAGCCCTCGGTGATCTGGTCGCCGGCCTTGATGAAGACGGGGCCGTCCTCGCTCCGTTCCAGCTCCGGGCGAATGCGCTGGCCAGGCGGGATGGAGTATTCCCGCACCTCCTCGTCCACGGCCTGGATCGTGATCTCCCGGGCTCCCACCCGGGCCCGGCCGGCGTGGCGGGTGCGCAGGATCGCCTCCTCACCCTTGCGCGCCAGCTCCTGGCCCTCCGTCACCTCGTCGCCGTCCCGGATCAGGATCTCCATGCCCGCCTCGAGTGGATACGAGACCTGGAACTCCTCGCGGGAGGTGACCCGGACCTTGCGGCCACCTTCCTGCCTGATCACCTGGAGCTCGCCGTCGATCTCGGAGATGATCGCCTTGCCCTTGGGCACGCGGGCCTCGAAGAGCTCCTCGACCCGAGGCAAGCCCTGCGTGATGTCGACCCCGGCCACGCCGCCGGTGTGGAAGGTGCGCATGGTCAGCTGGGTGCCCGGTTCGCCAATCGACTGGGCGGCGATGACCCCCACCGCCTCCCCGATCTCGACCAGCTCGCCGGTGGCCAGGTTGCGGCCGTAGCAGTTGCGGCAGACGCCCTCGCGGGCCTCGCAGGTCAGCACCGAGCGCACCCGCACCCGCTCCACGTCGGCGGCGATCATGCGCCGGGCCATCGCGTCGCTGATCAGTTCGCCGGCCCTGCCCAGGATCTGGCCCTGGCGATCGCTGACGTCGGCTGCGAGCAGCCGACCCGCGAGCCGATCGAAGACCGGCTCGGTCCGTGCTCGCTCCTGGTTGACCCCGCTGATCCAGATCCCGCTCTGGGTCCCGCAGTCCTCCTCGCGGACGATGACGTCCTGAGCCACGTCGACCAGGCGCCGGGTCAGGTAGCCGGAGTCGGCGGTACGCAGCGCAGTGTCCGCCAGACCCTTGCGGGCACCGTGGGTGGAGATGAAGTACTCGAGGACGTTCAGGCCCTCGGTGAAGTTGGATCGGATCGGGAGGTCGATGATGCGACCGGTGGGGTCGGCCATCAGGCCGCGCATTCCCGCCATCTGGCCCACCTGCTGCACGTCGCCGCGAGCCCCGGAGGCCATCATCATCCAGATCGGGTTGAAGCGGTCGAACTGCTCCAGGCTGGCGCGGCGCACCTCCTCGGTGGCCCGGGTCCAGAGCTCGACCACCTTCCGGTACCGCTCGTCGTCGGTCATGACGCCGCGGCGGTACATCCGCTCGACCTCGTTGACCTCCTGCTGGGTGGCCTCCAGGATGTCGGCCTTGGTCTGCGGGGTGGGCACATCCATGGCCGAGATGGTGAATCCAGCCATGGTGGCGTAATGGAAGCCCACCCGCTTGATCTCGTTGACCACCCGGGCCGTGGTCTCGCCCCCGTACAGGTCGAACAGCCTGGCCACCAGCTGGCGCAGGCCCTTCTTGTCCAGGACCACGTTCTGGAATCGCAGCGGCTCCCGCTCGGCACCGTCGTCCTGGACCCGCGGCGGCTCACCCAGCGGCAACACCTGGTTGAGCAGCACCCGCCCAGGGGTGGTGACCAGCCACTCGCCGTCGGCACGGACCCGCACCCACTCGCGCAGCTGGACGGCATCCGCCTCGTAGGCGGTCTGGACCTCGTCCAGGCTGCCGAAGGCCCGCAGCCGGCGGACATCATCTCCCTGGGGCGGATCATTCGCTACCGAGGTCAACCAGTAGCAGCCGAGGACGATGTCCTGGGTCGGAGCCACGATCGGGGTCCCGTTGGCGGGGCTGAGCAGGTTGCGCGAGCTCATCATCAGGTTCTTGGCCTCGGCGATGGCTCCCGAGAACAGGGGCACGTGCACCGCCATCTGGTCCCCGTCGAAGTCGGCGTTGAAGGCGGTGCAAACCAGCGGGTGGACCTGGATGGCTGAGCCCTCGACCAGGACCGGCATGAATGCCTGGATGCCCAGACGGTGCAGGGTCGGCGCCCGGTTGAGCAGCACCGGATGGTCGCGGATCACCTCGTCGAGGACGTCCCAGACGGCAGGCGCGCTCCGCTCCACCATGCGCTTGGCCGACTTGATGTTGGTGGTGTAGCCCTTGTTCACGAGCTCGCGCATGACGAAGGGCTTGAACAGCTCCAGCGCCATCCGCTTGGGCAGGCCGCACTCGTGCAACCGTAGCTCGGGACCAACCACGATCACCGACCGACCCGAGTAATCGACGCGCTTGCCGAGCAGGTTCTGGCGGAAGCGGCCCTGCTTCCCCTTGAGCAGGTCGGAGAGGGACTTCAGCTTGCGGTTGCCGGTCCCGGTGATGGCCCGGCCCCGACGGCCGTTGTCGACCAGGGCGTCCACCGCCTCCTGCAGCATCCGCTTCTCGTTGCGGACGATGATCTCCGGCGCCCCCAGCTCCAGCAGCCGCTTGAGCCGGTTGTTGCGGTTGATGACACGGCGGTAGAGGTCGTTCAGGTCGGAGGTGGCGAAGCGGCCGCCGTCCAGCTGCACCATCGGCCGCAGCTCGGGCGGGATGACCGGGAGCACGTCCAGGATCATCCAGGTGGGGCTGGCCTTGGACTTGCGGAAGTCCTCGACTACCTTGAGTCGCTTGATCGCCTTCTGGCGGCGCTGTCCGCTGGCGGTGCGCGACTCCTCCCGGAGCCGCAACATCTCCTGGTCGAGGTCGATGCGGGAGAGCAGTTCCTTGATCGCCTCGGCTCCGATCCCGGCCCGGAAGACCCGCCCGAAGCGCTCCTGGAAGTCGCGGTACTGGGTGTCCGTCAGTAGCTGCTTCTCGTGCAGGGCTTCCAGGTCCTGCCGCATGGCGTCCAGCTCCAGCTGGCGCGCCTCCAGCCGCTCGTCCAGGCGCTCGCGCTCGGCGGCCGTCGCCCCCTCGACCGCGACCGCCAGCTCGGCCTCCGCCTTCTCCAGCCGGGTTCGGGCCGCAGCCTGTCCAGCCCGGGCAGCGGCCTCCGCCGCCTCGATCCGCTCCTGCACCTTGCGCAGGGTGGCCTGGACCATGTCCTCGCTCAGGACCTCGCCCTTGGCCACCACCACCTCCTCGGTGCCCTCGGTGCCGATCACCAGGTTGCGCTTGGCCTTGGTCCCGGCGCCAGTCCGGATCGCCTCCTGGACGGTCCGGCCCTGGGTGGTGAGCAGGTTGACCGCCTCCTCGTACTCGCGTTCCAGCCGCGCCACCTCGGCCTCGACCTCCTGGCGCAGGCGGTCCAGCTCGCCCTGGCGCTGGGCCCGGATCTCGTCCGCCTTGGCCTCGATCTCGGCCCGAAGTCCCTGGGCCACCTCGTCCCGCTCCAGGCTCATGCCCTCGAGCATCTCCTGCCGCAGCTGCTCGTTGACGTCGGTAACGATGTAGTTGGCGAAGTACAGGACCTTCTCCAGGTTGCGCGGGGACATGTCCAGCAGCAGCCCGAGCCGGCTGGGGATGCCCTTGAAGTACCACACGTGGCTGACCGGCGAGGCCAGCTTGATGTGGCCCATGCGCTCACGCCTGACCTTGGAGCGGGTGACCTCGACCCCGCACTTGTCGCAGATGATGCCCTTGTAGCGGTAGCGCTTGTACTTGCCGCAGTGACACTCCCAGTCGCGGGTCGGTCCGAAGATGCGCTCGCAGAACAGGCCGTCCCGCTCCGGGCGCAGGGTCCGGTAGTTGATCGTCTCCGGCTTGGTCACCTCCCCGTGCGACCACGAGAGGATGGTCTCCGGGGAGGCCAGCGAGAGCCGGAGGGCATCGAAGTTCTCGAGCTTCAGCACCTGTTACCCCACCTGTCCTTCGCTTGCGAATCCGTCCACGTCACTCCCCCGACGACGAGTCCTCGCTGAGCTCGTCGCGCTCAAGGTTGATGCCCAGGTCCAGCGGCAGCTCGGGGATGTCCTCCTCGGAGAGCACGATCTGACGCTCGTCCTCGCTCAGGATCTCGACCCCGAGTGCTAGGCCCTCGAGCTCCTTGACCAGCACCCGGAAGCTCTCCGGGATGCCGGCCTCCAAGGTGTTGTCCCCTTTCACGATCGCCTCGTAGGCCTTGACCCGACCGACCAGGTCGTCCGACTTCACGGTCAGGATCTCCTGGAGGACGTGGGCGGCACCGTAGGCCTCCAGGGCCCAGACCTCCATCTCCCCGAAGCGCTGGCCCCCGAACTGGGCCTTGCCCCCCAGTGGCTGCTGGGTGACCAGGCTGTAGGGGCCGGTGGACCGGGCATGGATCTTGTCCTCCACCAGGTGGTGGAGCTTCATCATGTAGATCCAGCCGACGGTCACCGGCTGCTTGAACTCCTCGCCGGTGCGACCGTCCCGCAGCCGCACCTTCCCATCGGCGGGCAGGCCGTTGGCCGCCAGCTGCTCGCGAATCGTCTCCAGCGAGGCGCCGTCGAAGACCGGGGTCATCACCTTCTGGCCGGTGGCCCGGGCCACCCAGCCCAGGTGAGTCTCGAGCACCTGGCCCAGGTTCATCCGGCTGGGCACACCGAGCGGGTTGAGCACGATCTCCACCGGGGTCCCATCCGGCATAAAGGGCATGTCCTCGGCGGGCAGGATCCGCGCCACCACGCCCTTGTTGCCGTGACGCCCGGCCATCTTGTCTCCGGCCGAGATCTTCCGCTTCTGGGCCACGTAGACACGGACCAGCTCGTTGACCCCGGGCGGGAGCTCGTCCCGATTCTCTCGGCTGAAGACCTTGACGTCGACCACGATCCCGCGCTCACCGTGGGGCACCCGGAGGCTGGAGTCGCGCACCTCCCGCGCCTTCTCTCCGAAGATGGCCCGCAGCAGCCGCTCCTCGGCCGAGAGCTCGGTCTCACCTTTGGGCGTGATCTTGCCCACCAAGATGTCGCCTTGCATCACCTCGGCGCCCACGTAGACGATCCCGCGCTCGTCCAAGTTGCGCAGGGCCTCGTCGGAGACGTTGGGGATGTCGCGCGTGATCTCCTCCGGGCCGAGCTTGGTGTCGCGGGCTTCGATTTCCCACTCCTCGATGTGGATGGAGGTGTACTTGTCCTCCTTGACGATGTCCTCGGAGAGCAGGATGGCGTCCTCGAAGTTGTAACCCTCCCAGGGCATGAAGGCCACCAGCACATTGCGGCCGAGGGCCATCTCCCCGCCCTCGATGGCCGGGCCGTCGGCGATGACGTCGCCCGGCTCCACGTGCTGGCCGGGCTTGACCAGGACCCGGTGGTTGAGGCACGTCCCCTGGTTGGACCGGTAGAACTTCATCAGGGGGTAGCGGCGATCCGGCCCGCCGTCGTCCGGCCGCACCACCACCTCGAAGACCGGGGTGGCGTGAACTCCCTTCAGGTCCTGGGGATGGGCCACGTCCACGACCGTGCCGGCCACGTCGGCCAAGATCAACTCGCCCGAGTAGCGGGCGGCGTAGGGCTCCACCCCGGTTCCCACCAGCGGGGCCTCGGTCACCATCAGGGGCACCGCCTGGCGCTGCATGTTGGCTCCCATCAGCGCCCGGTTGGCGTCGTCGTGCTCGAGGAACGGGATCAGCGCCGCCGCCACCGAGACGATCTGCTTGGGGGAGACGTCCATGAACTGGATGTTGTTGACATCCTCGAGCGCGAAGTGGCCCCGCACACGAGCCGGCACCCGGGCGTCGCGGAAGGTCCCGTCCGGGTTCAACACCGCGTTCGCCTGGGCGATCCCGTACATGTCCTCCTCGTCGGCGGACAGGTAGTGGATCTCCTCGGTGGCCCAGGGCACCACGTCCACCGCCGCCACCTGGGCTTCGACCAGACGCTCGATCGCGGCCGCGTCCAGCACCGCCCCCCGGGGCAGTACCTCGGTGCCGTCGGGCGCGAGCGCCGGCCGGCGCAGGGTGCGGCCCTCGAGCAGGTGGCGATCGGTGGCGAGTGAGGCCCGGCCCAGCACCCGCCGGAAGGGGGTCTCGATGAAGCCGAACTGGTTGACCTTGGCGTAGGCGGCCAGCGAGCACATCAGCCCGATGTTGGGACCCTCCGGGGTCTCGATCGGGCAGATGCGCCCATAGTGGCTGGTGTGGACGTCCCTCACCTCAAGGCTGGCCCGTTCCCGGCTCAGCCCGCCCGGGCCCAGCGCCGACAGGCGCCGCTTGTGGGTCAGCTCGGCCAGCGGGTTGACCTGGTCCATGAACTGGGAGAGCTGGCTGGACCCGAAGAACTCCTTGATCGCCGCCACCACCGGCCGCGCGTTGATGAGCGAGGCAGCCGTTACCGTCGCCGGGTCGGAGATGGTCATGCGCTCCTTGATGATCCGCTCCATCCGGATCAGGCCCATGCGGAACTGGTTCTGGAGCAGCTCCCCTACCGGCTTGACCCGACGGTTGCCGAGGTGGTCGATGTCGTCCGCCACCTGACGGTCGCGAGGGGCGTTGTTAAGCTCGATGAGCTTGCGCAGGATGGCGATGAAGTCGCCCTTCTCCAGGATCCGGAGGCTGCGGTCGCGGACGCGCTCCTGGATCACCTCCGGCTCACGGCCCAACCGCTTGTCAACCTTGTAGCGGCCGACCCGCCCCAGGTCGAAGCGACGCGGGTTGAAGAACAGGCTATGGAGGAGACTGCGGGCGTTGTCCACGCTCGGCGGGTCCCCCGGGCGGACCCGGCGATACAGCTCGAGCAGGGCGTCGTCGGCCCGGGCCGTGGTGTCCTTCTCGAAGGTGCTGTCGATGTAGCGATGCTCGGGGTCGGTGTCGAGGTCCCCGAACAGCTCCATGAAGGCGCGCCGCTGCGCCTCGCGATCGTTGTCGGTGCCCCTCAGCTGGGGGAGCTCCAGGGCCTTCAGCAGGACCGTCACCGGCACCTTGCGCTTGCGGTCGATCTTGACCGTGATCACGTCCTTGGCCGAGGTCTCGATCTCCAGCCAGGCACCTCGGTTGGGGATCAGCTTGGCTCCGAACAGCCGCCGGCCGCTGGCCGGGTCCTCGGCGGCGGTGAAGTAGACGCCGGGCGAGCGCACCAGTTGCGAGACCACCACCCGCTCGGTGCCGTTGACGATGAACGTCCCCTCCGGGGTCATCATGGCGAAGTCGCCCATGTAGACCTCGGACTCCTTGATCTCACCGGTCTCCTTAACCGTGAGCCTGGTCCGGATCCGGAGCGGGGCGGCGTAGGTCATGTCGCGGTTCCTACACTCCTCGACCGACGACTTGGGCGGGCCGAACTCGAAGTCCAGGAACCGGAGCTCGAAGTTCTTGCCGGTATAGTCGGTGATTGGGTTAATCTCGTCGAAGAGTTCCCTGAGGCCCTCGGTCGTGAACCAGTGGAACGACTCGAGCTGGGTCGCGATCAGATCCTTCAGCTCGAGTAGGTCCGGAATCCGACCGTAGGACAGGCGGGGGGGAACTCTCATCTCGGAGATCATCGGCGGGCCAGCCTCCTCAAGGGCAAACGGGCGTGCAGAGCCCAAGGCACGCTCAGCGGGCGGGTGCAGCACGAACCGCAATCATAGCACGACTAGATACCCCGCGCCGCCCCATGGGCCGGGTGGCGCGGGGCGCCGCAGACTAATACGGCCGCGCGCCCGGTCAGGTTACCCGACCGGGACGCGGGCTCAGCGCACCTCGACGGTGGCTCCTGCCTCCTTCAGCTTGGCCACCGCTTTATCCGCGTCTTCCTTGGACACATTCTCCAGGACCGGGCGCGGGGCCGCGTCGACCAGGTCCTTCGCCTCCTTCAGGCCCAGCTGGCTGATCTCGCGGACTGCCTTGATCACGTTGATCTTGCTCGACCCGACCTCCTGGAGGACGACTGTGAACTCGGTCTTCTCCTCGGCCGGCTCCTCGGTCGCAGCCGCGGTCGGCGGCGCCGCCACGGCCGCCACCGGTGCCGCCGCCTTGACGCCGAACTGGTCCTCGATCGCCTTCACCGCCTCGACCAGGTCGAGCACGCTCCAGTCCTTGAGCGCCTCCACGAATTCCTTGGGCGTGATCTTCGCCGTCGCCATCCTTCGCGTTCTCCTTCGGCTTCTCGTTGGCTATCTTCAGGCCGCCAGCTTCTCGCGATAGGCGTCCAGCGCCCCGATTAGCTGGGTCAGCGGCGCCTCCAGGGTCGCTGCCAGCCGCGCCAGCGGGGCCTGGAGCGCCGCCAGGAACCCGGCCAGAGCCGCCTCCCGCGAGGGGAGGTCGGCGGTCTGCCGGGCCTGCTCTGGCCCCAGGACCCGGCCTTCCAGCAGGCCTCCTACGATCTCCAGCCGAACTCGGGCCTGGCGAGCGAACTCGCCCAGCACTCGCGCCGGGGCACCTGGCTCGCCCGAGCCGAAGGCGATCGCCACCGGACCCCTCAGCAGCTCCTGGAGCTCGGGCCGGCCTGCCTCCACCGCCGCTCGCCGGGCCAGCGTGTTCTTGACCACCCGGTACTCGACATCCTGGGCGCGGAGCCGGCTGCGCAGGTCCCGCATCTGGGCCACGGTCAGGCCACGGTAGTCGGTGAGTAATGCCACCGACGTCTCCCGCAGCTTGCCGGTCAGGAACTCGACCTGCCGAACTTTCTCGGGTCTCGCCATACAAAAACCTCCGCGCCGCGAGGCGCGAAGGGTCCCTTCGGTGCCTCGGCGGGATATTGAGGCCGTCGGGCCACCCGCTGTCTGCGGCAGCGCGACGAGTATACCGATTACGCCTGCAGGACCCGGGCCGCCTCCCGGACGTCCACCGGGACCGACGGACCCATGCTGGTGGCCAGGTAAACCGAGCGCACGTACTGACCCTTGGCCGCCGCCGGCTTGTTGCGCATCAGCGCATCCATCAAGGCAGCCAGGTTCTCGTCGAGCTGCCGGGCCTCGAACGAGGCCTTGCCAATGGCGACGTGGACGATGCCATAGCGGTCGGTGCGGAACTCGACCCGACCGCCCTTGACCTCCCGCACCGCCCGGCCCACGTCGAAGGTCACGGTACCCGAGCGCGGACTGGGCATCAGGCCCCTCGGGCCCAGGATCCGGCCCAGCGGGGCGACCTTGCTCATCATGTCGGGGGTGGCGACGGCCACGTCGAATTCGGTCCAGCCGCCCTGGATCTGCTGGATCAGCTCGTCCCCACCGACGTAGTCCGCCCCCGCCTCCTGGGCTTCCCTGACCTTGTCCCCGCTCACCAGGGCCAGCACCCTGACCGTGCGCCCGGTGCCGTGCGGCAACACCACCGTGCCCCGCACGATCTGATCGGCGTGGCGGGGGTCCACCCCCAGCCGAACGTGGGCCTCGACGGTGGGGTCGAACTTGACCGTGGAGGTGTCCCTTACCACCTCACAGGCCCGGTACGGGCTGAGCGGCCCGGGCCCGGCCGCTTCGATCTTCTTGAGCGCCTCCTGGTAGCGGCGCCCGTGTTGCCTAGCCAACGACCTCGAGCCCCATCGAGCGGGCGGTTCCCTCGATCGTGCGCATCGCCGCCTCCAGGTCGTAGCTGTTGAGGTCGGGTGCCTTTTGCTCCGCCACCTGGCGCAGCTGCTGACGGGTGATGGTGCCCACCTTCTCCCTACGGGAATGGGCCGAGCCCTTCTCCACCCCGGCCGCCTTCTTGAGCAGGTAGACGGCCGGCGGCGTCTTCAGCACGAAGCTGAAACTGCGGTCCTCGAAGATGGTGATCTCGGCCGGGACCACGTCCCCCTGCTGCGAAGCGGTCCGCTCGTTGTAGGCACGGACGAACTCCATGATGTTGATGCCATGGGGACCGAGCACCGTCCCCACCGGCGGGGCAGCCGTGGCCTTCCCCGCTTGCAGCTCCAGCTTGAGCACGGCGCGAATGCGCTTCCTCTTTGCCATCTCGCTCCTCGGCGGTGCCGACGACCCCGTCTAGTGGACCTTCTCCACCTGGAGCAGATCCAGCTCGACCGGCGTCTCCCGCCCGAACATGTTGACCAGGACCTTGAGCTTCCCCTTCTCGGGGTTGATCTCGTCCACCTTCCCCAGGAAGTCGGCAAAGGGCCCGTCCACCACCCGGACCGGCTCACCCACCTGGAAGTCGACCTTGATCTGGGGCTCCCGCTTCACCTGCTTCAGGATCGAGCGCAGCTCGGTCTCCTGGAGCGGAACAGGCTTGTTGCCGGAGCCCACGAAGCTGGTCACCCCGGGCGTGTTCCTGACCACGTACCAGGACTCGTCCGACATGATCATCTTGACCAGGATATAGCCGGGGTAGATCCGCTTCTGGACGTGCCGGCGCTTGCCGTCCTTGATCTCGATCTCGTCCTCCATGGGCACGAAGACCTCGAGGATGCGGTCTTGCATGTCCATCGACTCGATCCGCTTCTCCAGGTTCCGCTTGACCTTCTCCTCGTGCCCGGAGTAGGCGTGGATCACATACCACTCGGCGTCCTGCAACCTTGGTTCAGCTCTCTCGGCGGCCATCTCTCACTCCGAACCCCTCAGCCGATCAACCTCTTCACCAGCGCCGACAGGCCCGAGTCCACGCCCCAGATGAACAGGCCCAGGGCAACCACGGTCACGATCACCACGAAGGTGTACCGATACAGCTCCTGGGGGGTGGGCCAGACCACCTTGCGCAGCTCGTCATAGGTGCCACGCAGGAAGCCGACCAGCGCCGGCTGCCTCTCGGTCCGGACCCGACGCCGGGCGCTGACCGCCATGCCCTAGCGGGTCTCCCGGTGCGACGTGTGCCGCCGGCACCACCGACAGTACTTGCGCAGCTCCAGCCGGTCGGGGTCGTTCTTCTTGTTCTTCACGGTGGTGTAGTTGCGGCGCTTGCACTCGCCGCACTGCAGGGTGATGATCGTCTCCATCGCTCGTGCTCTCAGGCGAGCCGGGCACGAATGCACATGCTCGCGCCTGGACTACAGGCTTCATCTTATCAGAGCCGCCATCCGCTTCCGGCCCTGCCTAAGATTACCCCTCGTGCCCTCCCCCCAATCGCTGGCGGTCCTCCACGGGGACCAGACTGGCGAGGAACTCCTGCTCCAGGCGCTGCGCTTGCTCGAGCCCGAGCTGCTGGGGACCGAGCTGGAGCTGCGCCACTTCGACCTCTCCCTGGAACAGCGCCGAGCTACCCGGAACCAGGTGGTGAGGGACGCGGCGGCCGCGATCCGGGAGGGCGGCTTCGGGGTCAAGGCCGCCACCATCACCCCCGAGGGCGCCGATGACGTCGGTAGCCCCAACACCCTGCTCCGCCGCGAGGTCGGAGGCCAGGTCATCGTCCGCACCGGGCGACGCATCCCCGGGGTGCGGCCCCTGGCCGGCGTGTTCTCCCCCATCTCAGTGATTCGGATGGCGGTGGAAGAGGCCTACGACGCCCGGGAGTGGCGGGAGGGAGAGGGCCTGGACCAGGTGGCCTACCGTACCGAGCACCTCTCCCGCCGCACCTGCCGGGTGGTGGCCGAGTATGCCTTCCGCCACGCCCGGCGATTGGGGGCACAGGTCTTCGGCGGGCCCAAGTGGACGGTCAGCCCCGTCTTCGAGGGGCTGTTGAAGGAAGAGATGGACCGCGCGGCGAGCCTCAACCCGGACGTCCGCTACCGGCCCCAGCTGATCGACGCCACCTATGCGCTGCTGCTGGCTGCCAGCGGCGAGCCCCTTGTCATCCCCGCCCTCAACCGGGACGGGGACTCGCTCAGCGACCTGGTCCTGCAGCTGTTCGGGACCATCGCCGGGGCAGAGTCGCTGCTGCTGGCCTTCGACGCCAAGGGAGAGGCGACTGCGGTGATGAGCGAGGCCCCGCACGGGACCGCTCCCGCCCTGCAGGGGCGCAACGTGGCCAACCCGATGGCCATGATCCTGGCCGTCGCCGCGGTCCTGAACCACATGCCCGATCGCTCGCTCCACACCGCCTCACGGGCCATCTACGAGGCCACCCTGGAGGCGGTCTCGGACGGGGTCAGGACCCCGGACCTGGGTGGCCACGCCTCCACCAGCGAGTTCACCGACGAGGTGGTTCGCCGGATGCGGACCAAGGTCCAGGTCTGGAGCAGCCTGGCCGACGTCGAGACCAGATAGTTCAGCGGGGCGGCGGGAGGGTCCCCGCCCGCCAATAGAGACCGGTTGCAGGAGAGCGCTGGAGCAGCTCCTCGTCCACCAGCCAGCGCCGGAGGCTGGCGAAGTCGGGGTGGTAGCGACGCAGGATCTCGTTGATCTGGGCCTCCGGATAGCGCTCGGCGGGACGGAAGTGGTCGGCCAGCCAGCGCAGCACCACCAGCCGCTTGCGGCGTCGCGCCGGAAGTACCACCAGACGGCCGCCCCGCAGGTAGGCGCCCAGGATCTTCTCCTCCTCCGGCGCCATCAGTGGCGCCTCCTGAGGCCGACCCAGGCGTGGGCGTCGCGCAGGATCCGCTCGCTCGCCCCGAGCTCCTGGAGGAGCCCGACCCTGAGCGCGTCCTCGACCGTGGTCAAAGGGACGCCGTAGATCGAGGCCGCCTCCTGCAGCATGCGCGAACGCCAGGGGTCGGGTGGGGGCGGGGGCGAGAGGAAGTGCAGCACCTGCTCCACGTGCCACCACCAGCGGGCCAGCGAGCTTCCCGCCGGCTGGGGCCGGGGAGGCACGTCCCAGGGCCAGTCGGTGACCAGGCAGGCGACCGCGGCCCGTTCGGCCCGAAAGCCCTCCTGGCCGTGCATCGCGATCTCGCCCCAGGCCCGCACCAGTCCCAGCACGAGCGAGCCCTCGCTGCGCTCGGCCCGCGCCCGCTCCACGCACTGGAGCAGGCCGTGGAGGGCCCAGAAGCCGCAACGGCATCCCCGCCCCGGGGAACGAGGGCAGCGTCGCAGGGGGGCCAGGCAGTAGGCGATGTTCTCGCCTGGCTCCCACGTGTAGCTGGCCGCCCAGGACTCCAGCCGGGCACCCCGCAGGCGCCAGAGCCGCCAGCCCAGCAGGGGCTCGGACGCGCTCACCCCCTCACCCGCTCGCGACCCAGAGTGCGCCCATACCTTCCCTCCATCGTGCCATCCCGACCGCCGCCAGGTGGCATGGTGAAAGGCATGGTCTGGATCGGGACCTCGGGCTGGCAGTACCGAGACTGGCGGGAAACCTTCTACCCAGCCCGCCTGCCCCAGCGGGAGTGGCTCCGCCATTACGCCCAGAGCTTCGCCGCGGTCGAGCTCAACAACCCCTTCTACCGGCTCCCACCTGCGACCGCGTTCGCCCGCTGGCGCGAAGCGACCCCGGAGGGGTTTCGCTTCGCCGTCAAGATGAACCGCTTCGTCACCCACGTCCGCCGGCTGGCCGAGGTCGAGCAACCGATCGCACTGTTCCGGGAGCGGGTCTCGGCCCTGGGCGAGAAGCTGGGCCCGGTACTGCTCCAACTGCCACCATCGCTGGCCGCCGACGAGGCGCGACTGGAGGCGGCGCTAGCCTGCCTGACCGGGCTGCAGGTGGCGGTCGAGTTCCGCCACGAGACCTGGTTCCGGGATAGCGTGCGCTCGCTGCTCGAGCGGCAAGGGGCGGCGCTCTGCCTGGCCGACACCGGCGAGCGCTGGAACGTGGCCTGGAAGACGGCCGACTGGGGGTTTTGCCGGTTCCACTGGGGACTGGGTGATCCCACCCCCTGCTACCGGACCGAGCGGCTCCGGGAGTGGGCGGAGCGGATCGCCGGGCTATGGCCCCAGGGCGACGTCTACTGCTTCTTCAACAACGACACGCACGCCTGCGCTATCCGAGACGCCACCCGGTTCGCCCGGGCGGTGGCGGAGGTGGGGCTGCGGCCGACCTCCGTGCCCGCCCGGGAGGTGGTGCCGCTCAGGCCGTGCTAATGCGCTTGAATGCCTCGGCGTACTCCAGGCCGGCCCGCTCGCCCACCTTGCGCATCCGCTCCCGCACCCACCTGGCCGGTGCATCCGGCTCCCAGCCCGGCTTCTGGAACTGGCTCACGTGGCAGCGGATGGCCTCGATCTTGCGCTCCACGTAGGGGCCGATGTCCACGAAGTGGTCGGCGCCATCCACGCTCCCTACCCAGACTTCCCGCACCCGGTGCGCCTCCAGCCCCTCGGCGAGGAGCTCGCGAAAGGCACGGGGGTTGCGGGCATCGGGGTAGACGGCGCAGAGGGTGGCTTCGCCCGCCGCCAGGTGGTCGGGATGAGAGGCGCCGATGGCCCCGTTGATGGAACGAAGCGGTGAGTGGGTGAGGACCAGGTCGGGGCGGAAGCGCCGAATCTCCCTGGTGATGGCTCGGCGCAGCTCCAGCGTGGGCATCAGCGACCCATCGCGGAAGCCGAGGAAGGTCACCTGCCGCACCCCCAGGATCTCCGCCGCCGCCCGTTGCTCGCCCTCCCGCACCGCCCGCAGCTCGGCGTCCGGGACCGTCGGGTCCTCGCCTCCCTGGCAGCCGTCGGTGCAGATCACGTACTCGATCACCGAGCCCGCGGCGGCCAGCTTGGCGATGGTACCGCCGAACCCGAACTCGGGATCGTCCGGGTGGGCGGAGACCACCATCACCCGCTCGTAGCGCTCGCTTCCGTCGGGATTCACGTTGTCAGCCACGCCTTGGCAGCGTAACCCAGGCCGCCAAACCCCCGCCGGGCCTGGCCTCCAATCCGGCGTCGCCTCCCATGCGCCGGGCCAGGCCGCGGGCCAAGAACAGGCCGAGCCCGGGGCCTGCCGCCCGGTGGTCGAGGCGGACGAAGGGCTCGAAGGCGCGATCGCGGTCCTCGGGCGCCACCCCCGGCCCCCGGTCCAGCACGCGGACCTGGACGCTGCCAGGACCGGCCTCGGCCACCACCTCGACCGGGGAGCCGGGAGACGAGAAGCGGAGCGCGTTGGCGATCAGGCAGCGAAGGCAACGGACGGCCTGGGCCCGGTCCGCCAGGACCTCCAGCCCGGCCGGGAGGGAGCGGAGGACCTGGCGCTGCTCCTGTCGGGTCGCCGCCGCCACTGCCGCGTCGACCAGCTCCTCCAGCGCCACCGGCTCGGCGTTGAGCCGGGGACCGCCGGAGCGCAGCTGGCCGGCGACGGAGAGGTCGTCGATCATCTCGTCCATGGCGCCGATGGCGCCCTCGATCAGGCCCAGCATCTGCTCCCGGCTGGCGGGAGGCAGCGAGGCCGGGTCCTCGAGCAGGAGTGAGGCCGCCCCCCGGATCACGGTCAGCGGCCGCCGCAGCTCGTGGCCGAGCACCCGCAGGGCCTCCAGGTCGCCGTCCACGGCGTCAGGGTAACGGGGAGCGCTACCGGGACGCGGCGAGTCGCTTGCCGATTTCGGCCTCGGCCCGCTCCACCCGCCGGCGCAGCTCGCTGGCGTCGATCACGGCTGCCCCCATCCCCCGGAGCATGGCACCGTGGAAGCGGTCGGAGGTGGCCACCTCCAGCGGCTGCCCACGGCGGCGGGCCTGATAGGCGGAGCGTTCGATCAGATGGTCGGCGGTCGTGCCCCGGCGGGTGAAGACCATCCGGACGCCATCCCGGACTTCCTGGCTTCCCGCTGTCGAGACCCCGCGTCCCGCATCGAAGACCACCGTCACCTCGGTGCCGGCGACGTGGACCAGGGTGCTCAACCGCTGCACCAGACGGTCGCGGGCCACCTCCAGCGACACGCCCATGAGCTCCCGCAGGTCGTCCCAGGCATAGATGACGTTGTAGCCATCGACGGTGAGGGCACCCACGCTGGCAGTGTACTCACCGCCGGGGAGGCGACTGGCCCGAGCGATGCCCGCTCGCCCACCGCAACCCTGGGGGCGCGGCGGAGGAGGCGCTATCTTCGGAGCTCCACCCGCCATGGCCTCGAACCGACCACCTGGGGGCTCCCGACCCGGCTTCTGGTTGAACCCGGACTTCCTCAAGCTCTGGTGCGGGCAGAGCGTGAGCCAGGTTGGAAGCCAGGTCTCCTGGCTGGCACTGCCATCGGCCGCCATCCTCCTGCTGCACGCCGGTCCGGCCCAGGTCGGCCTCCTCGGCGCGCTGCAGTTCCTGGCCTTCCCGGCCCTCGGCCTCTTCGCAGGCGTCTGGGTGGACCGGCTCTCCCGCCGCCGGATCCTGATCGCCTGCGATGTGCTGCGCTTGACCACCCTGGCCTCGGTGCCGCTCGCCTGGTGGGTGGGCGTGCTCTCGCTGGGGCAGCTGTTCGCCGTGGCCGCCGCCACCGGAGTGGGAGCGGTCTTCTTCGACATCGCCTACCAGTCCTACCTCCCCGACCTGATCGACCATGCCGACCTGGTCGCGGGCAACAGCCGGCTCCAGTCGACCGCCTCCGCCGCCGGCGTGGTCGGACCGGCCCTGGCCGGCCTCCTGATCCAACTGGTGGGGCCGGCCAGGGCGGTGGCAGCCGATGCCGCCTCCTACGCGGTTTCGGTGCTGACCTTGCTCTCGATCCGCCGGCCCGAGCAGGCCCGCACGAGCCAGCGCGCCTTCTTTCGGGAGCTCGCTGCGGGCGTGCGGCTGGTCGCCGGCCACGATCGGATCCGTCTGATCGTGGCCGCCACCGCCACCTCCAATCTGGGCAGCTACGCCATCGCCGCCGTCTACCTGCTCTTCGCCTACCGGCGCCTCCACCTCTCCCCGGGCACGGTCGGCGAGGTCTGGACGATCGGCAGCGCGGCCGCGGTCGCCGGCGCTGTTTTGGCGTCACGCCTTGCTCGCTGGCTGGGGCTGGGGCCGGTGCTGGCGCTGTCGATGGCAACGGGTGGTCTGGCCACGCTCCTGGTTCCGCTGGCGACGCTGGCCGTGCCGCTGGTGTTCCTGGCACTGGCCGGACTCGGCCAGGCCGCCTTCACCGTCTACAACGTCAACCAGCTCAGCTATCGGCAGTCGGTGGTGCCAGTCGAGCTGCAGGGTCGCCTCAACGCCACCGTGCGAACCGTGGTCTGGGGGACGCTGCCGCTGGGCTCCGCCCTGGGCGGATTGGCAGGCGCCCGTATCGGACTCGTCCCCACCCTCTACCTGGGGTCCACGCTGGAGATCGTGGCCACGGCCTGGTTGCTGCTGGGGCCGGTTTGGCTGCGCGAGATCCCTGCTGCGGCCTGACTGCCGACGCGCTGCCGGAGCACCTCGTAGAGGAAGACCGCTGCCGCGGCGGCCGCATTGAGGCTGCCCACCCGACCTGCCATGGGCAGGGCCACGCTGGCATCGCAGCGCTCGATGACCAGTCGGTGCACGCCCCGCCCCTCTCCCCCGACCACCACCAGCAGCGATTGGGTGAGATCCAGCTCCCAGGGCCGGAGCCGGGCGCGCGGGTCCAGGGCCACGCACCACAGCCTGTGCCGGCGGGCCTCGGCCACCGCCGAAGCGATCCCGGGGACCCGACACAGGGGCAGGTGCTCGCTGGCCCCGGCGCTGGCCTTGACCGCGGCCGCGGAGAGCGGGGCCGAGCGGTGCTGGGGCAGGATGGCGGCGTCGGCTCCGGCCGCCTCGGCGCTGCGCAGGACGGCGCCCAGGTTCTGCGGATCCTCGATCCCGTCCAGCGCCACCACCAGCGTTGGCCGCAGCTCCAGCAGCTGGCGCAGGCTGAGGTAGGCTCGGGGCGCCAGCTCCGCCACCACTCCCTGGTGGAGCCCCGGGGCCAGCGCCTCGATCCGCTCGGGCGCCACCTCCACCACCCGGACCCGCAACCGTAGCTCGTCCAGCCGAGGGTCGGGGGCAAGGCCCCTGGCCATCAGCACCCGACGCACCCGACCGGAACGGGCCGCCTCCAGGACCGGGTTGCGGCCGTAGATCAGCTCGGGGCGGCTCAGACCCCGACCACGCGCCACCTGACCCCGTCCGGGGTGTCCTCGAGGACCACCCCCCGCTCCCGCAGCTGGGCACGCAGTCGGTCGGCGGTGGCGAAGTCGCGGCGCTGGCGCGCTCGGTCGCGCTCGGCGATCATGGCCAGCAGCTCCTCGGGGAGCTCCGCCTCCTCCTCGCTCAGGACGTCGAGGTGGCGGTCCACGGTCTCCAGCACCGACAGCAGGGCCTCGCGGGCTGCCGGCCCGACCTGGCCCCGGTCCAGGGCGGCGTTGGCCTGACGCACCAGCTCGAAGACGTGGCCGAGACCGGCGGGCAGGTTGAGGTCGTCGTCGAGCGCGGCCAGATAGGCGTCCCGGGTGTCGAGCGCGTCCTCCATCAAGGCGGCATCGTCGGAGCGCAGCCCGCGGACCTGACGGAGTCGTCCGGCCAGGTCTCGGAGCCGCCGCACCTGCTCCGCAGCCCCATGCAGGCCCTCCTCCGACAGCCGCAGCTTGGAGCGATAGTGGGCGCTACCGAGCAGGTAGAGGCGCACCGCCGCCGGCTGGTGCCGGGACAGCAGCTCGCGCATGGTGACGACGTTGCCGACGCTCTTGTGCATTTCCTCGCCGAGCGGGTCCAGGAGGTGCTCCGAGTGGAGCCAGTAGCGCACGAAGGTCCGGCCCGTCGCCGCCTCGGATTGCGCGATCTCGTTCTCGTGATGGGGAAAGAGGAGGTCGACCCCACCTAGGTGCAGGTCCAGGGTGGGGCCCAGATAGCGCATGGCCATGGCCGAGCACTCGATGTGCCATCCCGGGCGGCCCCGCCCGAAGGGGGCGTCCCAAGCCGCCCCGACCCGCTCGTCTTCCGGCTGCGCTCGCTTCCAGAGCGCGAAGTCGCTGGCCGACTGCTTCTCGTACTTGTCGGTTGCCACCCGCGCCCCTGCCCTGAGGCCGGCCCGGTCGAGGTGGGAGAGGGCTCCGTAGGCGGGGAAGCTCTCGACCCTGAAGTAGACCCCGTCCGGAGCCTGGTAGGCGTGGCCGCCCTCCAGTAGGCGCGAGATCAGCCGGACCATGTCGCCCACGTGCTCGGTGGCCCGCGGGGTATGGTGGGGGCGGCGCGCCCGCAGGCGGCACAGCTCCTGGAAGAACGCCTCCTCGTAGGGCCGGGTGTAGTCCCGGATGGAGACCCCGGCGCGGGCGGCCTGCTCGATGATGCGGTCGTCGACGTCGGTCACGTTGAGGACGTGCTCGACCTCATAGCCGTGCAGCTCCAGGTGTCGGCGGACCAGGTCGTAGAACAGGAAGGCCCGGTAGTTGCCGACGTGGGGGTGACTCCACACCGTGGGGCCGCAGGTGTACATGCGCACCCGCCCGGGCTCCAGGGGCTGGAACTCCTGGCGATCTCCGGTCAGGGTGTCCTGGAGGACCAGGGCCATCACGCCTCCTCCAGCAGCACCACCGCCTGGGCCGCGATCCCCTCGGTTCGGCCCAGCGCCCCCAGGCCCTCGGGCGAGGTGGCCTTGACGCTGACCGCCGAGGGCGACAGCCCCAGCCGGGCGGCAAGCGTGCGCGCCATCGCCCCCAGATGGGGTGCGAGCCGCGGCTCCTGGGCAGTGATCACGGCGTCCACGTTGTGCACACGGTACCCGGCCTGCTCCACCAGCCGCCTGGTCTCGTCGAGGAGGAGCAGCGAGGAGATGCCGCGGTAGCGGGGATCGCGGTCGGGAAAGCGCTCCCCGATGGTGCCCAGTGCCGCCGCCCCCAGCAGGGCGTCGATCAGGGCATGGGTGAGCACGTCGGCGTCGGAGTGGCCTTCCAGGCCCCGCGGATGGGGGACGATCACGCCCCCTAGGACCAGCGGCCGGCCGGCCCGCAGCCGGTGCGCGTCCGAGCCCAGCCCGATCCTCATCGCTCCGAGCGCGCTCGCACCAGCGCCTCCATCAGCTCCAGGTCCTCGGGTGCGGTCAGCTTCAGGTTGCCGGGATCCCCCGGGACCACCGCCACCGGGTGGCCCGTGGCGGCTACCAGCTGGGCATCGTCGTCCCCGACCAGCCCGGAGTCGGCGGCTTGGAAGTGCGCCCGTTCCAGCACCCGATAGCGAAAGCCCTGCGGAGTCTGGGCCAATACCAGCCGGGTCCGGTCCAGGCTCTCGGCCAGCAGCCCTGCTTCCACCCGCTTGACCGCGTCCCTGCAGGCCAGGCCGGGAAGCGCGGCCCCGGTCTGGCGGGCAGCGGCCAGCACTCGCCGCACCAACTCGGGGGTAGCGAGAGGCCGGGCTGCATCGTGGACTAGGACTAGCTCCGTTCCCTCCAGGCGGGCCAGTCCCAGGCGGACCGAGGCCTGCCGGCTCTCGCCGCCCGGGCAGACCTCGACCGGGGTGCGCGGCGACGCTCGCTCCACCACCACCCGCACTCGCTCCAGACGAGTCGGAGGGCCCACCACCACGATCCGATCCACCTCGGGCATGGGGTCGAACAGGGCCAGCGCCCACTCCAGAAGGCTGCGTCCGCCGAGCTCGACAAAGGCCTTGCTGCCCCGGCCCAGGCGGGTCCCGGATCCGGCCGCCGCCACCACCACCCCGACCTCGCTCACCTCGCTCCCTCCCCGAAGGCCGCAGCCATGGCCTCGGCCAGGTCGGCCACCGGCAGCGTACGTAGGCCGGACGGCGCGGCGGCGCCCCGGGGCACGATGGCCTGTCGGAAGCCGCGGCGGGCGGCCTCCTGGAGGCGACGCTCGATGCCACCCACGCGGCGCACCTCGCCCGCGAGCCCCAGCTCACCCACCACCACCGTTCCCGGCGGCAAGGCCCGCTCGCGCAGGTTGCCGGCGATGGCCAGGGCCAAGCCCAAATCCGCCGCCGGCTCCTGAACCCGGATCCCGCCGGCGACGTTGACGAAGACGTCGGAGGCGCCGAGCGAGAGCCGGCCCCGCTTCTCGAGCACGGCCACGATCATGTGCAGACGGTTCAGGTCGATGCCCGTGGCCGAGCGCCGGGGGAGCCCGAACGGGGTGGGCGAGACCAGGCTCTGGAGCTCGACCAGCAACGGCCTGGTGCCCTCCAGAGTGGCCAGCACCGCCGTCCCGGGCACCTCGCGAAGATCGCCGAGCAGCGCCCGGCTGGGGTCCGAGACCTCCTCCATGCCGGAGTCGGTCATGGTGAAGATGCCGATCTCCTCGGTCGAGCCGAAGCGGTTCTTGGCCGCCCGCAGCACCCGGAACTCCTGACTGCGCTCCCCCTCCAGGTAGAGAACGGTATCGACCATGTGCTCTAGCAGTCGGGGGCCGGCGATCGCGCCCTCCTTGGTGACGTGACCGACCACGAAGATCGAGACCCCACTCTCCTTCGCAGCTCGCATCAGCCGAGACGATGCCTGGCGGACCTGGGTCACGCTCCCCGGCCCCGCCTCCAGGGCAGGATCGGACACGGTCTGGATCGAATCCACGATCGCGATCGCCGGCGCCTCGGCCTCGATCGCCGCCATCACCCGCTCCAGGTCGGTCTCGGCCAGCAGCAAGAGGCGGGGGTCGGAAACCCCGAGCCGGCGCGCCCGCATCCCCACCTGCTGGGCCGACTCCTCGCCGGAGGCGTAGAGCACCTTGCCCCCCGCCTGGGCGGCGAGGTGCATGAGCAGGGTCGACTTGCCCACCCCTGGCTCCCCGCCGAGCAAGACCAAGCTGCCCCGGACCACACCCCCGCCCAGGACCCGGTTGAGCTCGTCCCAGGCCAGCACCAGCCGTGGCTCGGCCTCCAGCTCGACCTCAGTGATCGGGACCACCCGCGGTGCCGGGGCCGGCGACCGCTGGCTCGGCGAGACCTGGAGCTCCTCCAGCGTGTTCCAGGCCCGGCAGTGGGGACACTGGCCGCTCCAGCGGATCGACTCGCCCCCGCACTCACGGCAAACGAAGGCGACGGTCCTCTTCTTCGTGTTCGGGTTCTTCATCATGGTGCGTTCCTCACCGTTGCGGGTCAGTGAGCATGAGTCAGCCGACCCGCAGCCACCGGTTGCCCGGTGGCGGTCCCGGTCTTACCCGCTTGCGCGG
>CADDZO010000032.1 GCA_902812395.1 bacterium
CGATGGCCAGCACCTCCTTCTCGCCCTCTTCGACCGGGATGGTGAGCGGCAGGTTGTGGACGATGCCGCCATCAAGGTAGTCGGAACCGTCCAGGTGTACGGCCGGGAAGACGCCGGGGATGGCGGTTGACGCGCGCAGCGCGGGTAGCAGCGGCCCGCTGCTGAAGATTCGCGGGCGGCCGGCGGTGATGTCCGTGGCCACCACCTGCAACGGCACCCGCAGCTGCTCGAAGGTCTCCATCCCGGTCAGCCGGAGATGGTGCTGGATCAGGCGCTCCACGTTCGACCCAGGAAGGCTGGTGAGGGCTTCACCCCGCAGCCGCGAGAGCATAATCCCCAGAGGGTGCACCCGGAACACGTCCCGAGCCAGCTTCGACAACCACACCTCACGGAGCATCTCGGCCCCGGCCAGCGTCGGTGACCCGGCCAGGACGGCAGCGTTCAGGGCACCCACACTCACGCCCACCAGCCGGGCAGGGGGTTCCACTGCCGCTTCGAACAGTGCCAGCAAGACCCCGACCTGGGCCGCTCCCTTGGCACCCCCGCCACCCAACACCCAGGTCCGCCGAGGCCGGCGTGGTCGGCCGATCAGGTGCCCTCTTCCCAGGAACTCAGGTAGCGTTGCTGCTCCTCCGTCAACGTGTCGATCTCGACCCCCATCGAGCGGAGCTTCAATCGGGCGACCTCGGCATCGATCTCAGCGGGCACGTCGTAAACGCGCCGCTCCAGCTCCGACCAGTGCCGAGCCAGGTACTCGAGCGCGAGCGCCTGGTTGGCGAAACTCATGTCCATGACAGCCGCAGGGTGACCCTCGGCCGCGGCCAAATTGATGAGACGCCCCTCGCCCAGGACGTTGAGTCTCCGGCCGTTGGCCAGCCGATACTGCTGGACCATGGGACGGACTTGCCGTACGTCGGTCGCCATCTCGTCCAACGCTCTCAGGTTCACCTCGGAGTTGAAATGACCGGAATTGGCGAGAATTGCACCGTCCTTCATCCGCTCGAAATGGGGACGGTCGATGACATTGATGTCGCCCGTGACAGTGACGAAGAGATCGCCTATCTCGGCGGCCTGTTGCATCGGCATCACTCTGAAGCCGTCCATGGCGGCTTCCAGAGCCTTGACTGGATCGACTTCCGTCACGACCACGTTGGCACCGTGGCCCTTGGCCCGACTGGCCAGTCCCTTGCCACACCACCCATAGCCAGCCACCACGAACGTCTTGCCGGCAAGCAGTACGTTGGTGGCCCGGATGATGCCATCCAGCGTGCTCTGGCCAGTGCCGTAGCGGTTGTCGAAGAGGTGCTTGGTGTCGGCCTCGTTGACGGCGACAATCGGATAGCGCAGCACCCCCTGCCGGGCCATCGCCCGCAACCGTACGACCCCGGTCGTGGTCTCCTCGGTGCCACCCCGAACCTCTTCCAGCAGGTCTGTACGCTCGCGGTGCAGCGTGGTCACCAGATCGGCACCGTCGTCCATGGTTAGGCATGGCCGAAGGTCGAGAGCAGCCTGGATGTGGCTGTAGTAGGTCTCGTTGTCTTCACCTTTGATGGCATAGGTTCTAACGCCGTGGAGTTCCGTCAGTGCGGCGGCGACCGCGTCGTTGGTCGAGAGTGGATTGGAAGCGCAGAGAGCGATGTCGGCGCCACCCGCCTTGAGGGTGAGCATCAAGTTGGCGGTCTCGGAGGTGACGTGCAAGCAGGCAGCGACTCGGAGGCCGCTCAGCGGACGCTCCTTGCTGAAACGGTCCCGGACCATACCCAGCACCGGCATCTCCCGAGCCGCCCACTCCACGAGATCCGCACCCTCCCGAGCCTGTGCCCGGTTCCTCACATCACTTGTCGGCATCCCTTTTGCTCACCCCTGATTATGGAAACGCCGCCGGGCCGCCGAGCCTTCCGCGCCTCACAGCCGGAGCACGCTCCGGACCTCGCGCCCGGGCAGCAGCCGCCGCCCCTCCAGCTCGGCCAGCTCGACGAGGAATTGGACGCCGACAACTGTACCCCCAACCTGCTCGATGAGCTGGACAACTGCCGCAGCGGTGCCACCCGTTGCGATAACGTCGTCGGTGACCAAAACGCGTTGGCCCGGTGCGACGGCGTCCTCATGCATGTAGAGGACGTCCTCCCGGTATTCCAGAGAATACTTGACGGAACGGGTCCTCCACGGCAGCTTGCCCTCCTTTCGGAGGGGCACGAAACCAGCACCCAGACGAACCGCCATCGCCGCCCCGAACATGAAGCCGCGCGCCTCCATGGCCGCGACCAACTCAACCTGGCGGTCCCGCCAGGGCTCGGACATGAGCTCCACCGACCATCGGAGGGCCGTCGCGTCCCGCAGCAGGGGGGTGATGTCCCGGAACAGAATCCCTCGGACGGGGAAGTCAGGAACGTCGCGTATATACCTCGCAAGATCAGGCTTCGCCATCTCCACTGGCCGAGAGTATCCCATGTGCACAAGCACCTCAATGACAGGTGGAGCTCTCGCCGACTGGTCCACGCCCAAACAGGTCGGCACGCGACACCGCCGCGAGACTCCAGAATACCCGTGGTGAGCAGGCCGTATCCATCCGCTGCGCCCACACCTCCATCCGCCATGCCCGCACAGGAGCGCAGTGGCGGAGTGACATCGATCTGATCCTGTCTCCAGCTCTCCCTGTCCTCACCACTGGGTTGGAAGGTCTCGGCGGTCTGCGGTTCCATGCAAGCGGCATGGCCGTGGCACGGAACTCCTAAACGACCCCTGAAGATGACACGAGTTGGCCGTACTACTGCATGACAGTGGTGTCGTCAATACTGGCATGTGGTGAGGAGCCGTCGGGGCACGCAGTAGCTAGGACAAGATATTGCCAGTTGCCACTGCTGTAACCCCCATCTATGTCGTATGTCATCAACGCAGGAAGCCCCCACGGACGGAGCTAATCCATAGGATGTTGGTCGGGACGACACCACCTCCATTGGGAAGTCGCCAGGTCGTAACCGAGAGCCCGGGTTCGTCCTGCCCTGACCTGGGGAACCTATCGATCGAGCACTCGCCGGTAAGCATCGATCGTCGCGCGGGCCGCCCGTCGCCAAGTGTACTGGCGGGCACGGGCGATTCCGGCCGCGCGAAGCCGCGCCGCCAGCGCCGGTTGGGTCAAGACCCTTGCCGCCGCCTGTCCCAATGCCACCGCATCCCCGTCCTTCACAAGGAGCGCAGCATCGCCTGCTACCTCGGGCAGACTGGAGTTCTCGAAGGCCACCACCGGACAGCCACACGCCATTGCCTCCAGGACGGGGAGGCCGAAGCCCTCATAGCGACTCGGAAAGATCAGGCAAGCGGCTGCAGAATACAGGTCCACTAGGGTCGCGTGATCCACATAGCCGAGACGACGGGCCACACTCACGTTGGCCGGTGCCTGGCGACTGGACGGGCCTGCCAGAACCAGATCGACTTCCATCCCCTCCGTACATGCGATCGCCCATGCCCGCAGCAAAGCGAGAGGACTCTTACGGGCATCCAGCGCTCCGACAAAGAGCACATACGGCCGGTGCAGACCATAGCGTTCCCGGACTCTCTCGGCCGCGCCGGCCGCAGGAGCGAATCCGGCTGCGACACCCTCGGGTACGACCATCACCTTGCTGATTGGAACCCGACCGTACTTGCATGCGTCCTGCGCAGTCGCATGGGACGGGACTAACACCAGGTCCGCACGACGAAGGAGTCGGCGTCCCAACCACCACCGCGTGCGTTCCCCAAGAAGGCGCCGGCCGCGCAGTGCCCACGGAATGAGATCGTGGACGGTCACCACCAGGGGAACGGGGCAGCGCCCGGGCAATGCGAGGGTGGTCGCGTGGTACAGGGCTGGGCGAATCTGTGCAAGCTGCGGTCCGACCGCCGTTGCCTCCTCGATCAGACCCAGTCGGCCGCGATAGCGACGGCGTATGGTGAACGCGACAAAGTGACTCTCCGGTACGGGTGGAGCCGGCAGGGACGCGTCGAAGAGCAGCGCGACTCGGTGGTCATAGCCCTCGTCGATCAGGCCCGTAATGAGGCCACGCACGTAACTGCCAATACCGCGCTGGGCGTCAGCCCCTTGGAGAGGCCGGGCATCGAGCAGTACCCGACGGCGCGCTGTCAGCTTCTCCGCTGCCACGCGTCCAAGGGTGCGCCGGTAGCCACCTGCGTTGCAGATCGGGACCGACGGCCCGATCTCCCGGTCCAGTCTCTATTCAGAACGTGCGAATCACTCGCAAGCAACATCCAGTTGCTACCAGCTAAGGGCTCCCTGTGCAGGGAGAGCCAGCGGGCCAGGGGCCAGACAAGATGATAAAAGGGGAACGCGCCGCGCGAACGGGTAGACAAGCATCGATCCACTGTCCCGAGCCAGCCAGCACTGGCTCAGAAGCGATCCAGGCAAAGCTCTATCTGGGCCGCGACCTCGCCCTGACTGGATCCTCCGCACTCGCGTCCCTACGACGACCCTTTGGAGAAGCCACGGGAAAGCACATCTCCGAGGCCCCATCTCAGGCCCGCCCAGGTGACGGCGAGCAACGTCCAGAACTCAACACTGAGGTCGTTCTTCCAATAGGGTACATCGACCATGCCGTGAACGACTACAGCCACCATGGCCAGGAGTACACCTAGGTAGAGAGGCCGCCATTCCCCTCGGAGCCCCGTCCAACCCTGGAGCGAGATCCGGAACGTCTGGACCAACAGCCACAGGAAGGCGGCGAGGCCCAGCAAGCCGGTCTCCGTCCAGAAGTTCAGGATCAGGTTGTGAGGGTACATCACCAGCTGCTGATCTGGGAGGAGTCCCTTGATATATGGTTGAACCGTCACCGGGAATGCACTCATGCCCGCGCCGAAGAGCGGATGCTGAGCAAGCATGTGCACGCTCGCCTGCCAGAGCTTGAGGCGCAAGACGAACGAATTCGCCGGATCCGAGGGATTTAGGTCGGCGATCAAGCGGTGCTCAATCGGCGGCACCTGTGTCAGCGCCGCACCCACCACTACTACCGCTGGAATCAGTCCCCAGCGCCAGCGATGTGATAGAGCGAGTCCTATTCCCACTGCAGCCAGTGCCATGTAGCCGCCGCGGGAAAAGCTGAGGAGAACGGAGAGGACAGCAAGCGCCGCGAAGACCAGCGCTCCCAGCCGCAAACGGCGGTTGCTCGCATACAGGACTACTGCTCCAGCAACTGCAATCAGCGGTACCAGGAAGAGGGCAATGGCGTTGGCCGTGTTGTAGATCACTACCGGTGGCCGAACAGTGACATGGAGGACGTGATGTCGCATCGCCTCCACCACCACGAACGAGTTGGTCAGCCCCACAGCCAGCCCCCCCAGGCCGAGCCCGGCCAGGAGCAAGTACGCTGCCTTGCTGGAGCGGATAACCGTCCCGAGGACGAAAAAGAAGGCCAAGGGCTCAAGGATGTAGGCACGCCAAAGGCCGGCTGCCTGCACGTGGAGCGGAGAAACGACAACGCCGATCAAGCCCGCCAGCAAGAAGAGCAGGCCTGGAACCGTGTACGGAGACCGCCAGGACAGCCGCTCGCCGGACCGCCAGGTCTCTACCAGGAAGGCCACGATCGTGAGCCCGATCATGACCTCGAGCAGGGTGGTCGGATAGAACCAGATGTGCCAGCGGACCACGTACGCGGGCGCGAGGGCGCAGGTTAGGATGGCAAGCCAGGGTGTGACCTGATACGGGGATGCAGCGATGGCGGAGGGCGACCAGGAGGTGTCACGGACAGCAATCGAATCGCCGGCCATCATTGGGCAGTATGCCGATCCGCGCGATGGCCGTCGACCATGACCCAAGCTAGCAGGAAAGTACAAAGCATGGCCTGACCACCGCTATTGTAGGCGTCGAGCCGTGGCCGCCGTGGCCCCCACCGGGGCATGCCCTCCCCGGTCGAGGTCCAAGCTAATCTCGCCAAACCACGCATTGCGGTGGCCCTCTTGGGACGGGTCGACGCAGAACCGACCAGGAAATGGCTGACCAGCCGGCGTCGGCGGGCGGAGGAGCCGGGGTGAGCGCCGCGATCCTGAACCGGAACGGTAGGGACCTGGTCGTCCTCTGCCTGCGCGGCCTCCTGCGGCAAACCGAGGTTCCCTCCAGCGTCTGGTGGTCGATACCGCTTCCGGCGATGGCTCGCTCGGCCGGTTGCAGACGGAGGACCCAGCTCTGCAGCTCATAGCGAACCCTACCAACCTCGGCTTGGCGCGCGCTGCAAAGCAGGCCGTTGGGGCCATGGGATGGAAGTGGCTGTTGCTGCTGAACGCCTATTGTGGGATCGGAGCCTGATTAGATTACGTGGAGGATCCTAGGTTAGCGGCGGGCGAGCGGTTGCCGGAAGTGGGTTCGGTCACGGGGAAGCTGCTGCGGGCGAAGAGCGTACAAAAGACTACTCACCGTCGGCAGTACCGATCTGCATTGCAGCAACGGTTGGGATGCGAACAGTCGGTGACCGGCCAGCGAGGTCGCGTCACCGCACCAACACCATCGGCTGCTTACCGTCCAGATCAATTGCTACAACTTTCGCGGGCCGCTCCCCGAGGAGCAACCCGGCCAACGCAACTCACCAGCAACTGGTCGCCTTCGCCCACGCCCGCCACCATGGCTGGCCCGAGCGCAATGCCGACCGCGTCGGGGGGCCCTCCGACACAGGCACTTCCAGGCTCGGCCGGGCCTGGTCAGGACCAGGGCGCAAAGCATCCGTCTGGCTGCCCGCCAGCTCCTGTCCATCCGCGAGCAACGCAAGCGCTGGGGACGGCAGATGAGCGGGCTGCTGCTGAGCCCTGCGGCCGGAGCGTAACCGCCATCCTTGATGCGATGAGGTGGAAACGCAGGCCCCTGGCTGCAAGATCTCCCTCAGCTTCCCCGGGCCTGGTCACCGCCTCGCCGCCACGAGGCAGAGTCGGCGACCACCCCGAGCAGCTCGAGACATCGAGCTCGCTGCCTCGCTACGCCGGAAAGGCTCCCGCCCCCGCCGCCTTGGGAAGAGCGAGCTGGTGGTGGCCCACCGCCTGGTCTGCAACCGCCATCTGGCCAACCCCGTCCGGGCGCGGGCCTGCTGCTCGAGCAGCCGCTCGGTGTGGGCACGCAAGTTCTCAAACGCCATCGCGCTCGCGCCAAGGGCCACTATGCTGGCCGGCGTGCGCTCGGCAACTGCTGGCTGGAGATGCTCTGGCACCTGCCTGCGCAACGGCATTCTCTACAATGGCCCGGTCCGCCTCACCAACTGCAATCGGGCACTCGGCAACGCGGCCTGACCGCTGGTAGACCACCGAACAGACCTTGAGCTTGGCATAGGGTATCTCATATGGGCAGCATGTCCGCCTCCCTCTCCCGCGCCCGCTAGACGATCATCGAACGACGTTCACCTGATCTCCGGGAAGGCAGTCCAGTCGACCCCGATCGAGGGGTCGTCGTGACGTATGCGGCCCTCGTCGGCCGGATCGTAGACACGTGAGGTGATGTAGAGCAGGTGGGTCAGCTCCAGTGCCCGGCAGCCGTGGGCTACCCCGGGCGGGATGCGGAGGCAGGCCGCACCGTAGCGGTCCCCCATCAACAGCATCATCGTCTCCCCTCGGGTCGGCGACCCCTCGCGCAGGTCGTGGAGCCCTACCTTCAGGGCGCCGATGCAGTACCACCAGTCGGTCTGCCTCTGATGGATATGCCAGGCCTTGGCCGTTCCCGGATACATCAGCGAGTGGCTCCACTGACCGAAGTGGGAGAAGAACTCGTCCGTCTCCCGGATGATCTCGCGGAAGAACCCGCGCTCGTCCGCGTGGGTCACCAGCTGCTTGATCTCGACGCCCTCGATCATATGCACACTTGCCTCACACAGCTGCGTCCAGGGCATGCTCGCCCCGGCCGCCTCATTGCCGGGCCCAACTCCCAACCGTAGTAGAAACCTACCCCCCTCGCCTGGAGCCGAGGGTGGTGAGAGATGGTTCACCCTGACACGATCCACGCCAGCCCCGGGGCAGAGCTGCCGTACGGTCCTGCAACCGGTTCCGAATCGCCGGGCCGCCCACACTATGATCCCATGGCAGCACGCGAACTGCGGGTCCTGGCCGAGGGCCTCGCCTTCCTCGAAGCCCCCTGCTGGCACGAGGGCCAGCTCGGGGTTCTGACTTCGTGCGCCATGAGGCGCTATGAGACCGCGCGGTGATGTAAGGGCACCGCCGCCGAGCCGTCGCAGCGGTCCGGTGAAGCTGGGGGCTGCCTGACCTCCGGGACTGGTGGAGAAGTGAACAGCAGCCCCGAGAAGGGCTAGATGATTGATTCCGAATCGGCTACGAGCCGGAAGCAGGCCGTAACCAGTAAGGCGAGGGCGCCGAGATATCGAGTGTCCAAAACCAACTCGACACCCTCATCGTGGCACTCTACGTCCAAGTCGACGATCTCTTCATCGAGCTCGGCTTCCGCCGAGGCCCCGGCCGGCCGCCTCGCCTGTCCGACTCCGTCCTGGTGGGATCAGCTCCGACTGCTCGACTCGACGCCAGTGCCCTGCGGCGCCTCCCGCGAGACGGTCAAGCGCTCCGAGCTCGCCGGCTGGGCCAACTCCGGCTCCTGCGCCTCCCACTCGCGCTTCTTCTGGGGCCTGCGCCTCCACCTGCTCACCACGCCCGACGGCGCGGTGGTCGCGTGGGCTCTGGCCGACCCCAAGCTCGGCGACCGGGAGGTCGCCGAGGCCATGCTGGCAGGCTCGCCGATCCGTCGGGGCCTACTCATCGTCGCCGACAAGGGCTACGCCGGCCGGGAGTTCGAGGACTTCGTGCGCGAGCTGGGCGCGACCCGGGTCCGGCCCGATCGGCGCGGCGAGCGTCGGCGGTACGACAAGCTGGGCTGGATCCGCCAGCGCATCGAGTCCGTCAACGACACCCTCAAGGGCCAGCTCGGGCTCGAAGAGCACGGCGGGCGCACCCACCTTGGCGTCTTCGTCCGGGTCGCCCAGCGCCTGCTCGTCCTCACCGCGGGGGTCTGGCACAACTGGCTCACCGGTTTCCCGGACAAGCGCTCGCTGGTCGCCTACGACCACTGAGCGATCGGAATCAATCATCTAGACGGACCAGCACCGTCACATGGGTCCGGGTCCGGCAAGAGAGGGGGGAAGGAGTACGTACAGAAACCAACGGCAGGACGCCTCCCAAGAGAACAATCAGCTCGAACCTGGCGGATCTGGGCTGGGACAGAGTTGAGCGCCTCCCCCGTCGAGCGGGTCATGGTGAACGTGGGAACCACCGCCGCGTTCCCACCCCGGCCAGTAGCCACTGGCCGGCGGGAAGGCTCGTCGCCGGCTCATGCCACCGGGGTGGAATGGGCGGGTCGCAGTGGTCCCAGGACGGGAAAGGCGGTCCCATGGCGAAGGACCCAGCGAGATCGCAGCCGAAACACGGACGGTGGAGGTCCCCGGTCAATAGCCGGGCGCCGTGGCCGCACCTCGAAGAGGCGGAGCAGGGGGTACGCCATGTGCAGACGAAGCTGCACCAAATGGGCGATCGGTGATCCTGGCAGCGCGGTAGGACCCCGGGTTGCCCCCGGCCCCCCGCTCAGATCCCTGCATGCGGCACTACCGCACCGGGCTCCTGCCTTGGGTGAGTGGCGTCGAAGCGTCGACTTGGGAACGGTTTCGCCGCTTCGCGCACGCGGTCCAGCGCACTTGACATGCTCTCGGGTGCTCGCCCCGATGGCGATCTCGTCCTTCCGGCTCTGCGTCCGGTACCTGTTTTGCTGTCCGCGTTCCCCTAGGCCAGTTCCCTTCCCTCCACCGCTACCGCCTCCGCTCGGGCTTGCGCGGGTTCGTTTCCCCACGCGCAGAGGTGTTCTGTGGCTTCGCAGGTACTACGGAACTGTCCGACTGCCCACGCACGTGTATCTCGGGCTTGCGGCTTGGCCTTCCCCGAGCGGCCCGCCCGCTGATCGGATGAACGGGCGTTTGTGGGCTCTCCCGGTTCATGGAGATTCCGTGCGTGCCCTGGTTCTTGGACCGCGCCGGGTCCCCTGGCGGCTCGCGCTTGACCGTCGCCAGCGATGTTGCCTTCCCCTCCGATGACGGCGTCGGCACCCCGGAATTGGTATTTCGCGGCTCGATAGCCCGGCCCGCACGTGCCCCTGCCAACGCTTCGCTGCGCCCTCTCGGGTCGCCAACGCATCACTCGGGGTCGTCGTGGGTCGCTAGCCCTTCGACGTAGAGCACTTTCAGCTCTTCCTCCATGCCGGTTTATCCCGGCACTTTCCACCGGTCCGAGGATCTCTTCAACCTCGTGTATGACCTGGCCTTCCTCGGCATGGCCTGGAACCAGGTGCGGGGCAACAGAGGAAACACGAACGGCCGGAGTCGATGGCTGCGACCGCGCTCCATCAGCCCAGGAACGGGAGGACCTGCTCAATGGGCCGCGAGACGACCTCACGGTCAGCGGGGGAGCTCCCGACCGGGTGCGCGAGAAGGCAATTCCGAAGTCGTCGGGCAAAGTCCCCTGTCTGCGCATACCGACCGAGCAGACCGGATCGTGCAAGCCTCGTTGAAGCTGGTGCTGGAGTCGATCTTCGCGGGGACTTCAAATCGTGCAGTTTTCGGCTTCCGCCCGGGGCGCGGGCGCGGGATGCGATCGCCGAGATCCATTTCCTCGCGACCCGCAGCTATCAGTGGGGGTTCGAGACCGACGTCAAGGCGTGCTTTCGACGAGATCTCTCCATCCGGCCGTCGTGGACCGGATGAGAGGTCGGATCGGAGACAAGCGTGTGCTTGCGCTGATGAAGGTGTTCCTCAAGGCGGGCATCCTCAGCCAAGAGGGCCTGGACCGACAGACCATCACCGGTACACCCAGGGTGGCATCCTCTCCCGCTGTTGGCCAACATCGCCGTGTCCGCTCTGGACGAGCATCTCACAGCTCGCTGGGAAGGGTTCGGCCCGGAGTGGATGCGAGAGAAGCATCGTCACATCGGCGGCGCCGTGGCGCGACTCATCCGACACGCGAACGACATCGTGATCATGGTGTCTGGCCAACGTGACGGTCCAGAGGCGCTGCGGGACGAGTCAGCGCGATGCTCGAGCCGTGGACCTACGCCTATCGGAGAGGAAAACCGGGCTCCGCCACATCGATGGTCCGCCCCGGCTGCAGGCGGCGAAGGCAACGATCTCCTCCCCCGAGCACAGGGTGGAGCCGGCGGACGACGCCGGTCGCGGCCACGGCCGGATACTCGAACAGGACTACCTCCACGTCGCCGGGGACGACCCGAACTCCGACCCTGACGGTAAGGTCCTCCCTGCGCTCGACGAGCGACAGGTATCTGTCCTCGTCCAGCCGGCCATTGTCCCCAGGGAGTAACCAGCCGTCGCGCCGGGCGCCGGCGGTGAGCTCCGGCGTCTGCTAGTATCCTGCGTACCCCGAGGCCGGGGAGGGGCGCTCCAGCTCCCGGACGGCGCGGCGGCGGCGCTGTCCCGCTAACTAACGCGCATTCTCGCGAAGCGAATTCGACCCCCGCCCCCATCGACCGCCACTACCGGACTATCCGCGCCACCAGGGAGGTGCTCTTCGACCAACTCAGCCTTGCCGCCGCTGCATAGACAACTTTTTGTCGATCAGGAGCCCTCTCGTGCTCTCCGCCTTTCGTTCCTCCCCGCCTGGGCCTGCCTGCACTGCGGAAATTCCACAACCTCCCCGGGGAGGTCAACCAGGGCCCGCTCGTTCCTCCGCTCCGTCCGACTGCGATCCGATACTCTTTCCGGTCGTATGGACGAGATGGAAACCCAGCTCCTCAGTGTGATGATGCCGATCTATAACGAGGAGCGCACATTGCCGACCATCCTCCGGCACGTGCTGGCCCGGCCCGAGGTGGGGGAGGTCATAGCTGTGGACGACGGTTCCACCGATCGGAGCTGGGATATCCTCGTGCGATTCGCCGAGCAGGATCCACGCGTCCGGATCCTCCGTCAACCGAGAAACCTCGGAAAGGGCGCGGCTCTGCGCAGAGCCATTGCGGAGTTGCGAATGCCTTTTGCTCTTGTACAGGACGCAGACTTGGAATATGATCCCAGAGACTACCCGATCTTGTTACAGCCGCTGCGGGAGGGAAGAGCAGATGTTGTCTACGGAGTACGCGGGTTCGGTGGTCACACCGCGTATAGCTTCTGGTTCGTCATCGGCAACAAGGTCATCACGCTAGTCGCAAATCTCTTGTTCAATGCTTATATCTCGGATCTAGAGACCGGATTCAAGGTACTGCGGTCTGAGCTCTGGAAGCGTCTAAATCTTGGTGGTGACAGGTTTGAGATTGAGCCGGATATCACAGCACGTGTGCTGCGGCTGGGCTATCGCATTCATGAGGTGAGAATTCGATACTATGCCCGGAGCAGGGAAGCAGGGAAGAAGATCACCTGGCGAGACGGGCTGCGAGCTGTCACGTATCTCATGCGGATGCGGGTCGCTCGTAAACAGTCGCTATTCGGCCAGCGGTACGATGACAGCTATCATCGACAAAGGCTACGTGAGCTTAACCAAAGCCACCCTCTGTTGCATGAAGCATCCCAGTATTCGTCCACCGACGTCGATCCGTGAGGGTGAGGAGGAGTTCTCATTGATCAGGCTAGTCAGGAGCATTGCCTCTTTCATGCGAGACCATAGTGATATGCCGCCTATCAGCTATTGTTGGATCAACCTCCTAGCTTTGGATCGTCCGGTGTGCGCGTTGCCTGGAATGTGATAATCCATCGCCGTGAGCCGGATCTCGGTTATCGGGGCCGGATACGTTGGGCTGACCACCGCCGCCTGCATGGCCGACCTGGGCAACGACGTGTCGGTGATCGAGGTCGACGCGGATCGGGTGCGCGCGCTTCGGCGCCACCGCATCCCTTTCTTCGAGCCGGGCCTCAAGGAGGTAGTACAGCGGAACGCCCGCGCCGGTCGCCTCCGGTTCACCTGCTCGTACCACGACGCGATCCCGGGCGCCGAGTTCGCCTTCATCGCCGTGGGCACTCCTCCGTCGCCCAACGGGGAGGCCGACCTCTCCCAGGTGGAGGCGGCGGCGGCCGCGGTGGCCCGCAACCTGTCGGGGCCCCTGGTGATCGTGAACAAGTCGACGGTGCCGATCGGGACCGCGAGGGTGGTCTCGGACGTGGTGCGGCGCCACAACCAGCATTTCTGCGTGGAGGTGGTGTCGAACCCGGAGTTCCTCCGGGAGGGCTCGGCCCTGCAGGACTTCATGCACCCGGACCGGATCGTGATCGGGGCGGACAGCCGGGAGGCGGCCGAGCGGGTGGCCGAGCTCTACGCTCCCCTGCAGGCGCCGGTGGTGATCTACAACGTGGCCACGGCGGAGATGGTCAAGTACGCGTCCAATGCCTTCCTGGCCACGCGCATCTCGTTCGTCAACGAGATCGCCCGGATCTGCGAGCGGGTGGACGCCGACGCCAAGCTGGTGGCAGAGGGGATGGGACTGGACCGGCGGATCGGTGCCCAGTTCCTAGAGCCGGGGATCGGCTACGGCGGCTCCTGCTTCCCCAAGGACGTCCAGGCGCTGGCGGCCATGGCCGAGCGCTACGGCTACCATCCCGAGCTCCTGCAGGCGGTGATGGACATCAACCGCGACCAGCACTTGCTGGTGGTGGAGAAGCTGGTCCAGTGCCTGGGCAGCCTCAGGGGACAGGCGGTGGGGATGCTGGGGCTGGCCTTCAAGCCCAACACCGACGACATGCGGGAGGCGCCCAGCATCGAGATCGCCCGGGCGCTGCTGGCCAGGGGGGCCAGCGTGCGAGCCTACGATCCGGTGGCGATGGAGCGGGCGCGGACGTTGCTGCCCGAGCTGGACTACCGGCGGGACGCATATGCCACCGCTCGCGGGGCGGACGCGGTGCTGGTGGTGACCGAGTGGAACGAGTTCCGCCAGCTGGACCTGCACCGGCTGAGGCGGGCCATGCGTCGGCCAGTGGTGGTGGACGGCCGGAACATCTATGATCCCGCCCTGATGCGTCGCCTGGGCTTCGTCTACCGGGGGGTCGGCAGGAACTGAGCGGATAGGATTGACACGGTTCACGGCCGTCGGTAGGGCTTCTGTGACGTATGACTTCCTACCTTCGCAGCATGTCTGCGACGAGCACGTCTGGGAGTCAGAGTGGACCTGCCCCGAAACCCCAGACAACAACACTATGCTGCATGAGCGCCGCCCGCTGCCAGACAGCCCTCGTATTCGGCCGGCGAGACGTACCCGAGCGTGGAGCGCAGACGCTGCCGGTTGTAGAAGACCTCTACGTAGTCGAAGATGGCCGGCCGTGCCTGAGCCCGGTCCGGCCAGACGTATCGCTGGACCAACTCGGTCTTCAGCGTCGCGGAGAAGGCCTCGACCACCGCGTTGTCCCAGACCTGCCGCGGCCGCGACAGGCTCTGCCTGACCCCGTTCCCCGCCAGGAGCTCGCGGAACTTCCGCGAGGTGTACTGCCTGGGTTCAACCGGTCGAAGTGGAAGATCAGGCCTGGCCCCGGCCGACGCTGGCTGAGCCCCATCTCCAGGGCCTCGCAGACCAGCTCGGCCAGCAGGTGGTCGGCCATCGCCCAGCCCACCACCCACCGCGACGCCAGGTCGATCACGGTCGCCAGGTACCTCCAGCCCTCCCAGGTCCGCACGTAGGTGATGTCGCCCGCCCAGCAGGCGTTCAGAGCAGGCCCTCGGGCCGGAACCGCCGCCCGATCAGGTCCGCAGCCGGCGGATCGGGTCGGGATCGGGGATGGTGGTCTTCTTCCACCGCTTCGGGTACCGGCCGGCCAGACCCTGCCCCCGCATGATCCGCGCCACCCGCTTGCGCGAGCACCTCACGTCCTGCCGCCGCAGCTCGCGGTGCACGCGCGGTGCCCCGTAGGTCTGCCGCGAGCGCTCAAAGATCGCCCTCGCCTTCTCGGCTAGCTCCCGGTCCTCCTGGGCCAGTCGAGACGGCTGCTGGTGCCACTCGTAGTCGGCGGCTCGGGAGACTTCGAGGAGCGCGCAGGCTCGGTTGACGCTGCGCTCCTCGGCCTTCTCCGCCTCGATGAACGGATATACGTCGCTCACCGGTCTCCTCTGGCGAAGAAAGCCGTCGCCCGCTTCAGAATGTCGTGCTCCTCGCACAGCACCCGGTTCTCCTTGCGCAGCCGCGCCAGCTCCTCGCGCTCGCTGCTGCTCAGGCCCGGCCGTTGGCCGTCATCGATGCCAGCCTGCCGCACCCAATGACGGACAGCGATCTCGATCAAGTCGAGGTCACGCGCCACCACCCACCTCGGGGATCGAGCGATCACCCTTCCGGCAGAGCTCCACGACCTCCGTCTTGTAGGCAGCCGTGAATGCCCTCATTCGTCGTCTCTGCTGCATCGCCTGCCCCATCCGTCGAACATCCTCCCGGGGTCATCCCCCATATATTGGATGTCCGGAGAACCGGGGCAAGCCCAGAGGCTCGCGCGCAACGGACTCTCGAACAGGCCGCAGGGGATGGTTGGAAGGGCAGTTTCCCCCACGAAGGTGAACCCGACCGAGCGGCTCCGTGAGGAGGCGAATCCTATCCACTCGGCTGCGGCCGCTAGACAAAGGTCTAGGCAAGAAACCGCAGTCTGTGTGTCAACGCCACACCATTGTCGGCACCTAAGCTGCTCGTGTAGCTATGGCGTACAACCTCCACTCCAGGCGCTCTACAGAGGCGCTGGCGGAGGGCCACGCCACTGCCGAGGATCTGTATCACCCGCTGCTGTCTCGTGTCGGGCGAGGTCCCCCACGGTGTGGATCCCGATCAAGTGGAGCTTCTCCTGCGCCTTGGGACCGACCCCTGGGATGACGTCGATCGGAAGATGGGCAAGAAAACTCCGCCTCGGTGCCAGGCCGGATGAGCAACAGGCCGTCTGGCTTCTGAATGGATGTTGCGATCTTAGCGACAGGCTTTGTAGTCGCGCCACCGACGCTCGCGGTGCGACTCACCTCTGAGCGGATGGCGTACTTGATGCGGCGGGCCACCTCGTCGGGCGACGAGGAGCCCGTGCCGGGTTCGAGCAGTGACGTCCAGGTCGGATGGTCGCCTAGTGCAAGGGCTCTTCGGCTTGACACCCGACGCACGTGCCTCATAAAGCCGCCGGCCGCTTGGGGGTCGCCGACCGGGGGAGCCGTGACGGGTGGGGCGGCGCCCCTGACGGCCGGTTCCGGCTCCGTCAGCATCTCCCGACAGGGGCCAGGCGATCTCCGCGCCCAACGCGCACGGGCAAGCGACCGCAGCCAGCCGTCCGCTCCTCCGCCGCGCGGGAGCCCGACGTCCGGCCGGTCATGGGGGTCCCAGGGCGGGCTCGCTGGCCACCTCCACGCCGGTTCCGGGCCCTACCCGGCCCACTGCGAGGTCAGCCATCACGGAAATCGCCACAGTGCCTTGCCGGGTCGCCTATCCACACCGCTCTGCCGTTGCCATTCGCAGCCACCACCCTCCCTTGGTGGCGGCCGGGGGATGCCTCTCACTTACCTTCCTCACGGCTTCGGTTCTTCGAGCGTACGTTTGTGCCGGGACGCCCGGCCCATCGCAGCGGCTACACTTAGCCGCAACGGGCGGGTGCTCTCGTCCGGTGGGCAATGCAATCGATGCCCATGATTGGAGACCAGATTCCAACACTATATGTGAGGATACGTATCACGTGAGAAGGTTGGAGGAAACCCTGGGCAGGGAGGCCGGCGTCTGGCGAGCGCGATCGGTGGTGTGGCCGTTAGGCGTGCTCGTAGCGAACCTGGCATTCGCAGTGTGGCTCTTTTGGAGCACGTGGCAGCATCCGGCGAGCTCATGGATCGGTGACGATCACGATCCTCATATCATGATATGGGCGCTGGGATGGACGCCCCATAACCTCGGCATGCTGCCGCGCCACCCACTTATCACTGACTACATCATGTATCCCGCCGGCGTCAACTTGATGTGGAACGTGTCGGTGATCTTCCCTGCTCTGCTACTGTGGCCCGTAACCGCAGTTTTCGGCCCAGTTGTCACGTACAATGTACTCTCAACAGTCGCGCTTGCAGTGTCTAGCTGGACCGCGTATCTCGTGGTACGGCGATATGCGTCAAGCGAGTTCATTGCGTTCGTAGCCGGGATGCTGTACGGGTTCAGCCCGTACATGATCCTGCAGTCGCTCGGTCACACCCACGTGACCATCGGCGTCTTCCCACCTCTGGTATGGCTGCTGCTCGACGAGCTGCTCGTCCGTCGCCGTTGGTCCCCAGCAGTGATCGGCGCGCTTTTGGGGGTGGCTGCCGCGGCCCAGCTGCTCACGTCCACCGAGGTCCTGGCCACGACGGTACTGGTGGCCGGGATTGGGGTGGTGTTGCTAGCGTTCCTTAACCCAACACAAGTCAGGCAAGTGCTGTCCCGTGCCGCCGTTGGAAGCGCAGTAGCGCTCGTCTCCTTCCTCGTGCTGGCAGCCTACCCGCTCAAGAACCTTCTGTTCGGCCCGCAACGGGTATCCGGAATCCTCAACGTGCCGGACATCTATGTCGCCGACTTGCTGAGCTTCATTGTACCACCAGGTTACCGCATCTTCAGCGCCCTGCGGACCTGGCCGATTACCACCCACTTCACGGGGTCGGGGGTAGAGACCGGCGGAGTGTATCTCGGGGTCACGGGACTGGCAGTGATGATTGTCGCTCTGGTGGTGGGATGGAGGTGGAGCATCGTCCGGTTCGCGGGTCTGCTCACGCTGGCGGTGATGATCCTGTCTATGGGTGCGATACTCCACATCAACGGATGGGTCACGGGGTTGTCATTGCCATGGCGTGTGGTGCGACGGTTACCTCTGATAGCAAGCGCACTGCCTGCGCGGCTCGCGTTGTTCCAGTGGCTAGGACTTGCGGTCTTGCTCGGTGTGGTAGGAAGCCGGTTCGTAGCTGCAGGCAGGCGAGGAGCCTTAGGGGTGGCGGTGGCCGCTGTAGTGATGATCGTCCCCCTGTTCCCAACTCCTCCGATGATGAGCACTTCCGCCACAGCCCCTGCATTTTTTGGCAACGGAGGGGAGGTGAACCGCATACCTCAGGGTAGCGTGGCCCTCATTGTTCCATTCTCGAACCAGGACTCGTCGACGGCTATGTACTGGCAGGCGTTGAGCAACTATCGGTTCCGAATGCCGGAGGGTGAGGCATACGTGCCAGGACCCTCCCTCAGCCCGCCGGCGTCCCAGGTGCAGACAGATTTGGTGGAGTTGGAGGCAGGGACCTATCGGCCCAGGCCCGCATCCGTGGAGCGTGAGCAGGCAAGGATCAATCTGAGGCAGTGGAAGATCGACACCATTGTGGTCGGCCCGACCCCTCACGAGGACGCAGTCGTCGGCTATTTCACAAGGGTCACGGCCCGCCGGCCGGAATATGCTGAGGGCGTTTATGTCTGGTGGAACGTCAGGGCGGACATAAATGGGTAGCGGCGCCTCAGGATCATCCAGGATGGGTATCATCTAGCGGCCAAGACAGCTAGTGGCAAAACGGGGAGCCGAGGGGCCGTGCAGGGGTCGTTACGCCACGCTGGATAGGACCTCGGGACGATAAGGCGCCGTTGTCCGACAGACTCATCGTCGGAGACTTGAGGACCAGGGTTGACAGGAGGATCGTCCGCAGCCTCCGCAGGGGGCTGGCCGTGGGACTCCGGCGCATTGGCGACGACGGCCCACCCCTCTGGGTCCAACGGCGAACCGACCTCCGAGTACTTCACCCGATTGTAAATCGGGTTCGCACAGGTAAGGGTTCCTCGACCATCTCAAATGACTCGACCGCCGGACTGGGCTGGCGTTCTTGACAGCCGAGGGCACGTCAGGTCATCGGATGCCATAGGCCCGCGGTGTCGCGGACTGTCAAGACGGACGAGACAGAGCGCTTTGGCCCGCGCCGCCGCGACATCGAACCGCCGCCACGACCGGTCCCGCGCGTAGAGCCTGCGCCCGGGGTTTGGAGGTCACTCCTGGTCAGGCCCAGCTTGGCGCACCGACACACCGAGCTGTCGGTCAGCTCGAAGATATCCCGCGCGATCTGGCGGATCGAGCGGCCGGTCTTCCCGCAGAGCTGGACGACGTCGGTCCTCTACTTTCTCGGCCGGCAACTCGCGCCGCGGCCGCCGCTGTTGCTTCATTCGCTCTCCATCTGGTGGGCATCCTCTTTGGCCTGCCGCCCCACATGTTGCGTAACCGGCTGTGTCGGGTCCCCACCTTGCCCGTTCCGGGTCCCGATGCGGCGAGCCCGGGCGCAAGCCATTGAGGGCCGCGCATTTGGGGTACCATCTGCTGGACGTGTGACCAACACTGGCCGAGGTGCTACCATGCGCTGACCAGACCGCACTTGAAGGAGACTGGTATGTGCCCCAGTCGTCGGTACCAGACCTCGTTGGCAGCAACGCTGTGAGGGACTAGACTGATGGCCATCGAATCGAAACGAGTTACTCGCGGTCATGGCTTGCTGGAAGGGATGCTGGCCCGCCGGCGCATTGATATGGCTAAGAGACTTATCCCAGCGAGTCATCGCGAGGGCCGCATCCTGGATATCGGCCATGGAGCCTTTCCGCTCTTCCTGAGCCAGGTCGAGGCTAAGGAATGTCATGGCATCGATCGGATCTCGGTGCAGGCGGCCGACGAATGGGCGCGGCAGGGCATACAGCTCGTCTAGCAGGACCTCGATCGGGACTGCCATCTACCCTATGCGGATGGCTATTTCAGTGTAGTCACGATGCTGGCAGTGTTTGAGCACATTTCGCCGCATCGGTTGCCCGAGCTGCTCGTGGAGGTTCACCGTGTCCTCCGAACGGGTGGCGTATATGTGTTGACCACGCCTGCACCCTGGACAGGCTGGCTGTTGGCCTTTATGTCGCGGCTCGGCTTGCTGAGCCGGGACGAGATCGATGAACACCAGCGCAGCTACAGCCAGGGCGAGATCCGCGACGCCCTTGAGAATGCTGGCTTCCTACCGGGCCAGGTGAGGACGGGCTCTTTCGAGGTCTTCGCCAACAATTGGGCCGTGGCCACCAAGTAGCCGGGTGCAGAGGGGAGAGGTTGCCACCAGTGGGCTGCGCCTGCCTCAGCTGCGGACATCGATTGCGAGCCCTGACGGTGTGTCGCTTTCGCCGGCGCTAGGCGCTCCCTTGCGACTGCCGCGGGACGCGACCCTGTATCCTCGTCGCCCTGGTGAGGGGGAAGGAGCGATGAAACATCTGTGGCCCGCCACTACCATGGCGCTTGCAGTACGGTCAGCACTCATTGCCTTACTCTTGCTCAGCGCTGCTCCGCCACCATCCGTTGAAGCCGCGGGACCACTGTGGGCAGCGTCCAATGTGGCACCTCCAGCAGCCTCGCCAACCTCATCCCGCTCACCTTCGCCCTCTCCCGCAACCACGGGATCAACAGCTGCCTATCCGCGAAACCTACAGCCGAGCCCGACGCTGCCCCACGGCCCCGCACAACTTGAGGCGGCGAGCAATGTCTCTGCGCGCGGAGCCGCCTCAGGCGATCAGGCACCGGACGCGGGAGATGCGCAGGGAATCGACGTCGCCTCATACCAGCACCAATTGGGCCCAATTGATTGGTCAACGGTCGCACAGAACTTCCAGTTTGCATACGTGAAGGCAACGGAACGCAATTACTACACGAATCCCTACTACCGCAGCGACCTTCTTGATGCACTTGAGAACGAGATGTATGTCGGTGGCTACGCGTTCGCCACGCCCGATGTGGCAAGTGGCCAGGCAGAGGCGGACTATTTCCTAGACGCTACTGGATACAGTATAGGGCCACACGTTATGTTGCCGATGATCGACCTGGAGAGTGACCCTTACGATACCAGTCAGCCCTGTGACGGATTGACGTCATCACAGATGGTCTCGTGGATCCAGCAGTTTAGTGCGGAGATCCAGGCGAAGGCGGGACAAGTGCCTGTGATCTACACCGACGCCTCGTGGTGGAACAACTGCACCGGAGGATCAAGCGAGTTTGCCGCGAATCCGCTGTGGATAGCGAGCTCCGGCACGGCCTCACCGACGTTACCCGCAGGGTTCGCGTGGTGGGAACTCTGGCAGTACGGAGTGGGCTCGGCTCCCGGCGTAACCGGTCCATGTGATCTGGATGAGTTCGACGGCGACGTCACCTCTCTCGCTGCCAAGCTGACGAGTCAGAGCAGTGGTGACCTGATTCGCTCAGGCCCGGTCGACGCGGCGTCGAGCGGCAATCGTTTCGATGTCTTTTTCCGGGGAGCCGACGGGGCGGTCTGGGATCGGATGAGCATCAATGGGATGATTGCTACTATCTCACTTGGCGGGCAAGTGGAACCCGACACGAGTCCTGCAGCTGTGTCGTGGGGGCCCTGGCCGCCTGGACGTATTTGTTCAAGGCACTGATCACCAGCTATATCAGGACTTCTGGAGCGGTGGAGCTTGGTCGGGATGGTTGGCGCTGGGCGGGACCTTGACATCGCCGCCCACGGTCGCATCGTGGGCGGTGGGCCGCCTGGATGTCTTTGTCGCGGGATCAGACGGCGCGGTCTGGCACAGGTGGTACATGGGTGGTTGGTCTGGTTGGGAGTCGCTCGGCGGTGAAGTCGCGACTGGGACTGGCCCTTCGGCCGTATCGTGGGGAACCGGTCGCCTCGATCTATTCGTCACAGGGGTCGACCACCAGCTGTGGCACAAGTGGTTCTCCAGTGGCGATTGGTCCGCCTATGAGGCCCTAGGCGGGACCCTGACGTCGAGTCCAGGTGCTGCGTCATGGGGATCGGGCCGGCTCGACGTATTCGCGTCAGGCCCAGACTATGAGCTAGATCACACCTGGTACAGCGATGCATGGGCCGGCTGGGAAGCGTTGGGCGGGACCCTTGCCTCAGCTCCCGGCGCCACATCCCAAGGGTCTGGCAATCTTGAGGTTGTCGTCCGCGGCACGGACTCGAGCATCTATCTGGATGTCTTTTCGTTGCCTTCGTCCTGGTCCGGGTTCACGAGCTTGGGCGAGACCATCGGGTGACCGATGAGCTGTGCGGCAGCGACTGGTAGCGGTGAAAGGAGGCCGCACAACGCGTAGACGGGGCCTTGTGCGGAAGCCTAACGGATGCAAAACTGCCTCACCTGTCATGGTGCATTCGGTGGTCTGTGACCCTGCCATGCGGACGGCCCTGAGCTGAATTCTACTCGCGATGTCGCCCTGGGATAGGTGCCGAGAAGGTGGCGCAGGATTTGGGGCAGGAGCCATATCCGTGGAGCCGGGTGGAGGACGATTTTGTTGGCGAACGCGCGTTAATATGGGTTGCACGGACGCAGTTCAACTGCTCAGCCAGCGACCGGCCGGTAGCGGCAGGATCGCCAGGCCTGCGGTCAGCGTCGACTCCGATGGCAGCGAATGGTGATCACCGACCCTACTCCGGCAACCGACCAGCGCATCGCGGCCAGTTTCAGGCGCTCTCCAACGACGCTCCCACAGCCGGCCTCCACCACGCCGCTCCCGACGAACAGATCCATTTCCCGGAAGAGCGCATAGCGCATCCATTTCATGTGCTCCTGGAAGTAACCCGTGGCCTTGTGGACCTCGTCGGCGAGGTAGCGGGGTCAGGGAAGCAGGGCCGCGAAGACCGCTAGCAAAGGCTCAATGTCACCATCGTAGAGCTCGTCGAGGCGAGCCGTGACCATTGTGTCCGCTCCTCCCCCGTTCCCCGTGGAAAGACCGTCTTTCCCAGGTCGCTCACGCGCTCGTGGGCGTGGTACAAGGTAGACGATCTGGAGCCCCTTCGGGACGGGCTCGGTGGCGAGGTTCCAGATCCAGGGCGCCCCGTCTCCCGCTGCCGGTTCTCGGGCACGTGCCCGTACACGTCGTCCGTGCTCACCAGCAGTAAGACCTGGTGCCGGTGCCGCCGCACCCCTCGCAGAGCACCGCCGTGCCCAGTATGTCGGTGGTGACGAAGGCGAAGGGGTCGGATCCATCAGCGAGTGATCGACGTGGGTCTCGGCGGCGAAGTTGACGCTGGCCTCGAGCTCGGCCGCCGGCTCGTCGGTCAGCCGCCGGTCGCAGATGTCACCTTGGATGAAACGGAAACCCGCCTGGCGCTCGAACTCGGCCAGGTTGGCCGGGCTACCCGCATAGGTCAGCTTGTCCCGCACCCAGACCTCCGTCTCCGGCCGCTCCCGCCGGCGCAGGCGGACGAAGTTGGAGCCGATAGAGCCTGGCCCCGTGACCAGGAGACGCGAGAAGCGTCGGCTTACCGGGCGCCTACGACCTCGGGCCGCCCTGGAGCAGGTGGCCGGAGGGGCTGACCTCACCGCGTCGGCCGCCGCACCTCGCCACCCTCCCGCTCGTCGTCCCAGTCCTTAT
>CADDZO010000033.1 GCA_902812395.1 bacterium
AAGGGCCGGTGCCGGGATTCCTGCCGCTTCAGCACCGGGGTGATGCGCTGCTCGGGCTCGACGGTCACGCTGCCCAGGCTGGGGACCATTCACACCCACGAGTCCACCGAGGCGTTGGCGGGCAAGATCGCGGAGGGGAAGGCCAGGATCCTCTCTGCTACCGTGTCGCGGGCCGCCCAGCGGTGGTTCGTGTCCTTCACCGTGGAGGTTGAGCGTGAGGTCCCGGATCATCATCGGCGACCCCAGACGGCGGTCGGTCTCGATCTCGGGATCGCTTCCCTGATCACGGCGGTGGACCACCAAGGCAAGGTGATCCGGTTCCCTGGTCCCAAGCCGCTGAAGGCTGCGCTGCGGCGCCTCCGCCGAGCCGCGCGCGCCCATTCCCGCAAAAAGACCGGCTCTGCCAACCGAAGAAAGAGCGCCAAGCGCCTTGCTCGACTCCATGCCCGGATCGCCAACTCCCGTCTCGATGCTGTGCACAAGGCCACGACCTGGGGACTCGATACGAGACGGTAGTGGTCGAGGACCTCAACGTGGTCGGGATGCTCCGCAACCGGAGGTTGGCCCGGAGCCTGGCCGACCAGTCCTTCGGGACCGTGCGGCACCAGCTCGGCTCCAAGACCGTCTGGCGCGGCGGACGGCTGCTGGTTGCCGAGCGGTTCCTCCCCAGCTCCAAGACGTGCTCTGGCTGCAGGACGGTGAAAGCCAAGGCTGGCCGAGCGCATCTTCCGCTGCGAGGGCTGCGGCCTGGTCATCGACCGGGACGGGTTCCTGCTTCATCGCCGTGTGCCCAGCGGTGCTGGGTCTTACCTCGGCTCCACAGGCGTTTACCCTCTCCGTCGTCCGCGGATGCGGACCCGGGGCTGTGTCAGCCGTCAGCTGCCAAGCAGCTCTTCCGCCCCCATCACCTTGACCCCTCCCTCCACCGCCACGATCGCAGCCTGGGCCAGCCCCAAGAAGAGGCCGTGCTCGACCACCCCGGGAATGGCCTTCAGCGTGGCTGCGGTCCGCTCCGGATCCACGATCCCGTCCGGGAAGGTGAGGTCCACGATCAGGTTGCCGTTGTCAGTTCGGTAAGGGGTCTCCTCACCTCCCCGCAAGGTGCCCGCCGCCCCCAACGCCGCCAGCCGTCGAGCCGTGTGCCGCCACAGGAACGGCACCACCTCCACCGGCACGAAGGTCCGTCCCACCCGATCGACCAGCTTGGTGTGGTCCGCGATCACCACGAAGTGCCCGGCCGAGGTGGCGACCAGCTTCTCCCGGAGCAGCGCCCCGCCGTGGCCCTTGACCAGCCGCAGCTCGGGATCGATCTCGTCCGCGCCGTCCACGGCAAGGTCGATCGGGCGCTCGACGTCGTCGCGGATGGGAAGCCCGAGCGAGCGGCCCAGCCCGGCGCTCTCCACCGACGTGGGGATGGCGGCCTCAATCGTCAGCCCCTCTCGGATCAGGCGGCCCAGACCCTCGATGAAGAACCGGGTGGTAGTGCCCGTCCCGATGCCCAGCACCATGCCCGAGCGCACCAGGCTCAGCGCCCGCTCTGCCGCCGCCCGTTTCTCGGCCTCGTGCTGGCTCACCGCACCGCCTCACGCAGCGCCCGGATCCCCGCCGCCACCCCCTCCGGGTGGTCGAAGACCGCGGTCCCGGCCACCAGCAGCGTCGCCCCCGCCGCCACTGCCATGGGGGCGGTGGAGACATCGATGCCACCGTCGACCTCTATGTCCAGCTCCGTGATCCGCCGCAGCCGCCGGATCTTGTCCAGGCTCTCGGGGATGAAGCTCTGGCCGCCGAAGCCGGGCTCCACTGTCATCACCAGGACCATGCACACCACCGGCAGCAGCTCCCGCACCATCTCCACCGGGGTGGCGGGATTCAGCACCACCCCCGCCCGGGCACCGTGCTCGCGGACCAGGTGGACGGCTCGGTACAGCGAGGGCGTGGACTCCACCTGGAGCAGGACATAATCAGCACCCGCCCGGCAGAAGGCCTCGACGAACCGCTCTGGCTGCTCCACCATCAGGTGGGCCTCGACCGGGATCCCGGGAGCAGCCCGCCGCACCGCCGCCACCACGTCGGGCCCAAAGGTCAGGTTGGGGACGAAGTGGCCATCCATGACGTCGACCTGAATGCGGTCGGCCCCGGCTTCCACCGCCTCCCGCACCTGCTCGCCCAGCCGCGTCAGGTCGGCGGACAGGATCGAGGGGACAATCCCGGCCACCTCACCCTCCCGCCGCCGCTCGATCGGCCAGGTACTCGGCACCGGGGATCATGCCCGCCGGTACGTCGCCTCGGCCTGCCCGGGCCAGCGCCTCCGCCTTGTCTTCGCCGGTGACCAGGAAGACCACCCGGCGGGCCTGGCGCAGGGTGGCAAGGCTCAGGCTCACCCGATCCGGCGGCGGCTTGGGAGCCCCGTGCACCGCCACCACCTCCCCATCCGCCCCCAGCGCCCGATGGCCAGGGAAGAGCGAGGCGGTGTGGCCGTCGGGCCCCATGCCGAGCAGGACCAGGTCCAGGGGAGCGTACAGGCGGACCACGGCCGCGTAGAGCCCGGCCGCCTCCTCCGCTCCCAGCTCGCCCGGCATCCGGTGGACGGAGAACGGGTGGACCCGCGAGAGGAGGTCACGGTAGGCCATCCAGTAGTTGCTCTCGGGGTCGTCGGGCGACACGCAACGCTCGTCGCCGAACAGCACCGCCACCCGCCCCCAGGGCAGACGCCGCTGGGCCAGCAGCTGATAGGCGCGATGGGGCGTGGAGCCGCCGGCCAGGACTAGGGTCCGGGCGCCGTCGAGGAGAGCCTGAGCCACCAGGTCGGCGGCGGCCCGGCCCACCGACTCGGGATCGTCGAAGACACGCAGGTTCATGCCCCTTCCTCCTCCGACAGCCCGTCCTGGCCTCGGCTCAGCCCGCCAGCTCCCGGGCCGCGGCCACCACGTGGTCGGCCGAGATCCCGGCCGCCCGCATCAGGTCCTGCGGGCTGCCGCTGGTGGGAAGTCCGGACACGGCCAGGTGCCGGTAGGCCGGCAGCTGGCCGGCCAGGGCCTCGAGCACCGCTGCCCCCAGGCCCCCTTCCGGGTAGTGGTCCTCGACCACGACCAGCCCTCGGGTCTCAGCAGCCGCCCGCCGCAGCGTGTCCCGGTCCACTGGCTTCACGCTGTAGAGGTCAATCACCCTGGCCGCGATCCCCTGGGCGGCCAGGCGGTCGGCGGCCTCCAGGCAGGTGTGGACGGTGACCCCGGCTCCGATCAATGCCACCCGGTCGTCTGCGGTGCCCCGCAGCACCTTGGAGCCGCCGGGCCAGAACTCCTCCTCGGGCGGATACAGCACCGGATAGGCGCCCCGGGTGGTGCGCAGGAACACCACTCCGGAGGTCTCGGCCATGGCCGCCGTGAGCTTGGCCGCCGAGTTGCCGTCGCACGGATAGAGCACCGTGGAGCCGTGGATCGCCCGCATGGCGGCCAGGTCCTCCAGCGCCATCTGCGAGGGGCCGTCCTGGCCGATCTCGACCCCGGCATGGGAGCCGCACAGCCGGATCGAGACCCCGGAGATCCCGGCCATGCGGACGAAGTCGTAGGCGCGGGTGAAGAATGCGGCGAAGGTGGAGGCGAAGGGCCGATAGCCGCGCACGCTGGTCCCGACCGCGGCCGATACCAGCATCTGCTCGGCGATGAACATCTCGAAATAGCGCTCCGGGAAGGCCTCGGCGAACTCCTCGGCATAGGTGGAGTTGGAGACCTCCCCGTCCATCGCCACCACGTCGGGCAGCGCCCCCAGCGCCTTCAAGGCATCGCCGTAGGCCTTGCGGGTTGCGACCTTGTCCCCCACCTGGTAGGCGGGCAGCTGGAGCGGCCGGCTGGGCCAGCGGTGGGGCTGACCGGGCTCCGGGCGCCGGCAGCTCACGGTCAGGTTGCGCACCCCGCCCAGCTGGGCGATCGCCCGCTCCGCCATCTCCGGGGGCAGCGCCCGCCCGTGCCAGCCGTTTCGGTCCTCGATCTCGGGGAAGCCGCGGCCCTTGACGGTGCGGGCCAGGATCACGGTCGGCGCGTCCTGGGCAGCGCGGGCCCGGCCCAGCGCGCGATCGATCTGCTGCAGATCGTGGCCGTCGATCACGATCGCGGTCGCGCCAAAGGCCTCGATGCGGCGCCGATAGGCCTCCAGGTCCCAGCCCAGCTCGGTCTCACCGCGCTGGCCGAGGCGGTTCACGTCTACGATCGCGGTCAGGTTGGAGAGGCGGTAGTGAGCCGCCTTGTCGATCCCCTCCCAGATCGAGCCCTCGGCCATCTCCGAATCGCCGCACAGCACCCAGACGTGGTAGGGGAGCCGATCCAGGTAGCGGCCCGCCAGCGCCACCCCGACTGCAATCGGAAGCCCTTGCCCGAGCGAGCCGGTGGCAACGTCCACCCAGGGGATGGCCGGGGTGGGGTGTCCCTGGAGGCGCGAGCCGAAGCGGCGGAAGGTCATGAGCTCGGCCTCGTCGATCACCCCCGCCGCTCGGAACAGAGCGTAGAGCAGGGGCGAGGCGTGGCCCTTGGAAAAGATGAGATGGTCGTTGTTGGGCTCCCTGGGGCGCTCCCAGTCGTACACCAGGTGGCGCGCGAGCAGCACCGCTGCCACGTCCGCTGCCGACATCGAGGAGGTGGGGTGGCCGGACCCAGCGGCGGTGCTGCAGCGGATTGAGTCCACCCGCAGCTGGGCGGCCAGCTCGGAGAGGAAGGTCACGTCCTTCTGGCTCAGCTCGGTCAGCGCGGTCGACATGGGTCAGTTTCTCCCTTCGATCAACATCCGATAGAGCCGCTCCTGCCGCAGCAGCGCCTCCTGATAGGCGGCCCGGGCGCTGGCCCGCGGTTCAAAGGTACGCTCGACGGCAAAGTCGGTCGCTGCCCGAATCCCGAGCCGCTCGAGCGCGTAGAGGGCGGCACCGTGGCTGGAGGCCTCGGCTGCTCCAGTCACCACCGCCACCGGCTTGCCCACCGCGTCCGCCACCATCTGCATCCAGGTTGGCGAGTGCAAGAGGCCGCCACCGCTGGCCACCAGCCGCCGTGCGCCCGGCACCGTCCGGTCCAGAGCCTGGTCTACAGCGGCGAAGGTAAGGGCCACCCCCTCCAGGGTGGCCTGGACGATGTCCTGGGGACGGGTGGCCAGCGTGAGCCCAACGATGGCCCCCGTCGCGCGCGGGGCAAACCCAGGGCTGCGCTCTCCGGCCAGCAGGGGGAGCACGTCCAGGCGGCTCTGGCCAGGTCGCATCCGGGCCAGCTCCGCCTCCAGCCGCTCCGGATCCACACGCAACGTCTGGAGCAGCCACTCGTACAGGTTGCCACCGTTCGAGAGCGCCCCTCCCACCACCCGACGCTGCTCGTCGAGCAGGTAGCACCAGAGGCCCGGAGCCAGGCGTGGCCGGCGTCGGGTCAGAACCCGGAGCGCGCCCGAGGTGCCCACCGTCGCCGCTCGCCGGCGTTCGTCGGTGCAGCCGGTGCCCAGGTTGGCCAGAGCGCCGTCGCCCAGGGCACAGACCCAGAGGGCATCCTTGAGCTGGGGCCAGCGCCGGGCGGCTGGCGAGCGCGGCGCCCGCAGCTCCACCGCCTCCGGCGGCAGCCGCTCCTCTTCCAGGCCCAGCTCTTCGAGAAGGGGGCCGTCCCAGCCCCCGTCGAGGCGCCGGAGTCCGGTGCCCGAGGCCATCGACGGGCTGGTGCCGAGCTCGCCCAGCAGGTGCAGGAACAGGGCGTCGGCGGGCGAGACCCAGTGCCGGGTCCGCTCCCAGACCTCCTGCCGCTCCCGGAGCAGGGCAAGCTTGGCCGGCCAGTAGCTGGGGTGGACGGGACAACCGGTCCGCTCTCGCACCCGCTCCCCGTCCAGTCGCTCGAGCAGGCGCACCGCCTGGCGCCAGGAGCGCGTGTCCGACCACAGGATCACGGGTGTCGTCGGCCGGAGCCGGTTGTCCAGCCCGAGCAGCCCGTGCCAGAAGCTGGAGACACCGACCGCGGCCGGAGCCGGCGCCTTGACCAGGGTGGCGTCGATGGCCTGCCGGCAGAGCCGCTCCAGGAGCGGGAAGGGCACCTCGGCGGTCCCGTCGGCGGCGATCGTTGGCCGGTAGGGCAGGTGGGTCTCCGCGCCCTCCACCGCCCGGGCCCGGGCGTCGAACAGGAGCGAGCGGACCGAGCTGGTGCCGATGTCCAGGGTCAGGACTAGCGGCTCCGCCCAACCAGCCACCGGACTCTCAGAAGGAGGGCTGGCTCGGGGCCGGCGGGGACGTGGGAGCGAGCGGGTGGGGGGCGGTCTTGCGCCCCAGCTCGCGGTCCAGCGACTGGCTCTGGGCCTCATAGCTGGCCACGATCTGGTTCACCTCCTGGACCCCCTGGCGCTCGTGGTGCTGGGCCAGTTCCTGCGCGACCAGCGTCACCTGCCGGTCCTCCTCGGCGAAGAACTGCTGGCGGGCCTGGCGCCAGCTGGCGTCGCGCGAGGCGAGCGGGACCGAGGCCAGATCCTGGGCCGCCGCCCGGAGCAGTTGGTAGCGCTGCTGCATCGCCTGCACCGCCAGCGCCCCCTCGCCCCGAGCGGCCATGTCCTCAGCCTCCAGCTCACGGGTCCGGGCCAGCTTCACTTCCAGCTCGGCCCGGCCCACCGGATCCAGGCTCAGCGCCATCAGGACCGACTCCGACGCCTGCTTGAGCGGGTACAGGAACGAGTCGGGGTCAGCGAAGGAGCTGAGCAGGGCCAGGACCCCCCCGACCATCACCGCCAGCACCGCTGCCAGAGCCAGCGCCACCAGGGTGCCGCGACGGCTCGGGTACCGCCGGCGCTCGACCCCGGGCACGGTGGCCCCACCTGGATGGTGGCGCCAGACCCACTGCGCCCGCTTCTCCGCCACCCCGGCCAGGAGCCGGGTGCGCAGCCGAAGGGCGACGTCGTCCGGCAATGGGTCGCCGATCAGAGCCCGGACCCTGACCACCACCGCCAGCAGAGATGCAGCGTCGTGAGGCGCGGCCAGGTCGGCCGCCGCCGACTCCGGCTCGGCCCCCTGGACAACCTCATCGATGGCCTTGTCAAAGGGGCGCAGGTCGTCTCCCCAGCCGCTGCCGGCGCGGCCGTCGAGCTCCCGCAGGGCCGAGACCAACCAGGCGCGCAGGTTGGGCACGGGCGCGCTGAGGGCGGGCGAGAGGTGTTCGCAGTCCACCTCGCCCAGGCAGCGAAGCACCACCAGCTCGAAGTCGAAGTTGCTCAGCCGGGCCAGGCCACCCTGGACCCCGCTCCCTCCAGGGCGATGGCGGGCGCAGCCGGTGGCGGCCATCCGCAGCAGCCAGACGTCGAAGCCGGGGCCGTCGCCCTGGAAGTCCTCAAGGCCGTCCAGCGCCCTTTGCAGGGCCGCGTCCACCACCGACTCGGCGGTCTCCGGGTCCCCGGTCACGGCCAGGCAGAGGCGCCAGAGCAGGGGCAGGTTGCGGTCGCACAGCTCCGCCACCGCGTCCCGCTCGTAGCGCCGCGCTCGGGGAACGAGGGTGGGATCTGCCTGCTTGGCGACGGACGCGATCGGTGCCACCCAGTGGCCGAGAATACCCGCATGGCCCGGTCCTGGCCCGCCCCGCAGCTGGACGCCCTGGAGGCGGCCTGGGTACCGAACCGCGGTGCCGCCTGCACTACCGCCGCCCTCCTGGCCGCCCTGGGGGGACTGGGTGCCCGCGCCCTACCCGAGCTGGGAGCGGCCTGTCAGGCGCTGGGGGCTCCCCCGTACGCGGCCCCGCGCCTGCGCGACTACGTGGCCCTGCCCGGGCAACCGGCACCGCTCGACCGCCGCGTGGAGAGGCTGGCTAGGGCGGCAGGGATCGAGGTCCGCTGCCGGACCCGATTCTGCCCCTTCGGTCGCATCCCCCACCCGGCCCCGACACGGCTGGTGGTGGCCAACCTGGCCTGGGGCCAGGAGCAACCCGGACGCTTCGGCACCTGGGGCTGGCATCCGCTCCGGCCCAGGACCTACGCCACCGGTGGCCACAGCGTGGTGGTGGCCGAAGAGGACGACGGCTGGGTCGTGCTCGATCCCAACCACAGGGGCCTCCAGCGCTGGCCGCGCCCGGGCTGGGCGGTCACCGCCACCGTGGTCGAGCGCCTGGGCCCGCGCCCACAGCCGGCGTCGAGGTAGCATCCGAGGCAACGATGCACCGATCGTTCCGGAACCTGCTCCTGGTCGCCGTCATCCTGGTGCCGCTCTTCGGTTTCACCGCGGTCGCCTACGCCTCCTCTTCCTCATCGGGATCCAAGGCCCTCCCCGGCGACCCCACTGTCGGAGCGCAGCTGTTCGCCCAGAACTGCACCGCCTGCCATGGCGCCAGCCTGGAGGGGGGAATCGGCCCTCGGCTCAACCCGATCACGCACCTGGGCAACGTCAAGAACCCACTCGACCCCAGCTACCTGATCCACACCATCACCTACGGGTTGAAGGGGGTGGGCGGCTACTCGACGCCAATGCCGGCCAAGGGTGGGAATCCAAGCCTGACCGAGCAGGACGTCAAGGACCTGGCGGCCTTCATCATCCAGCAGAACACCTCCGGCACCTCCGAACTAGACCCGATCGCCTTGGCCCAGAGCAACATCTTCTGGGTCACCGTGGGCGTGTTCTTCATGATCCTGGTGACCTGGCTTCTGGCCAAGTACAACATGCGCTGGATCGCACGGCGGGCACGTCAGCACTCACCGTAGACCTCAGCCCGCCAGCCTCTCCACCTCGGCCACCATCTCGTCCAGGATGTCGAGGCCCGAGTCCCAGAATCCGGGATCGGTGATGTCTACGCCCACCTTGCGGACGGCATCGTCGGGCGCCATCGAGCCGCCGGTGGCCAGGAAGTCCAGGTAGGTCTCGGCGAAGTTCGGATCGCCTGCCTCGCGGAACCGGCGATAGATGGAGAGCGCGAGCAGGTTGCCGTAGGCGTAGGCGTAGACGTAGCCGGGGGTGTGGATGAAATGCTCGACGTAGCTCCACCAGACCGCGTGCTCGTCGGTGAGCCGGAGCGAGTTGCCGAACATCGCCTGCTGGGTGCCCTGCCAGAGGTCCCCGATCTGCTCGGCTGAGAGCTCGCCCTCGGTACGGCGGGCGGTGTGGGCGGCGTCCTCGAACCGGTTCATTGCCACCTGCCGGAAGATGGTGGCAAAGGCATCCTCCACGTGGTGGCAGAGCAGGGCCAGGCGCACCCTTGGGTCCGGCTCCTGGGCCAGGATCGCGTCGAAGGTCAGGGTTTCCCCAAAGACGGAGGCGGTCTCGGCCAGGGTCAGCGGGGGGTGGAAGTCGAAGACGTGGTTTCGCTTCGACGACAGCACGTCGTGCAGCCCGTGGCCGAGCTCGTGGGCCAGGGTGAGGGCATCGTTGAGCTGGCCCGTGAAGTTCACCATGACGTAGGGGTGGAGGTCGGGGGTGGCGAAGGCGCAGTACGCTCCCCCCTCCTTGCCCGGCACCACCGGCGCGTCCACCCAGCGTCGATCGAAGAACTCCTCGATGATGGCGCCTGCTCGCGGGTTGAAACGGTGGTAGGAAGAGACCACCAGGTCTCGGGCTTCCCGCCAGCCGATCCGGCGGCTGGACTGGTCGATGGGAGCATAGCGGTCCCACTCGGTCAGCTCGGGAAGTCCCAGGAGCCGGCGCTTGACCCGGTAGTAGCGAGCCACCACCTCGTAGCGGGAGGTGACCGCCTCGATCAGGGCCTGGACTGCAGCGTCGGAGGTCTCGTTGGCCAGGTTTCGGGCCGAGATCCAGGTCGGGTACCGGCGGAGGCGATCGGAGATGGCATGATCCTGGAGGATGACGTTCAGGATGTAGGCGCGGGTGTGTAGGTCCTGGCGCAGAGCCTCGGTGATGGCGTGGCTGGCCCGCTCCCGGCGTGCGCGGTCGGCCTCGCGCAGCTCGGCCAGCGCCACTGCCAGCGGCACCGGCTGGTCGAGCTGCACGCGGATCGAGGCCGACAGCTCCTCGAACAGCCGCGACCAGGCGCTGACCCCGACCGGGCTGATCTCGGTCAAGAGGCGCTCCTCGACCTCGCTCAACTGGTGGTCACGGAAGCGCCGTTCCACTTCGATCGCGTGGCGGTAGCGGGCCGCGGCGGGGTCGGCGAAGAGGCGCTGGCACTGCTCGTCGGTCAGATGGGCGACCTCGAGCCCGAAGAAGACCAGATGCCGACCCCGCTCCGCCGCCGCCTCCCGGATGCGGGCCAGGAGCCGTCCCCGGGCCGGATCGCAGGTGTCCAGGCTGTGCAGGAGGTGGGCGTAGAGTCCGGGTTTGGAGCTGTCCAGGTGGTATCGCTCCAGCGTCTCCATCATCTCGGTGAACTCGGCCGGGGAGAGCTGGGCGATGCGGCCCCGGTAGCGTCGCTCGAACTCGCGGGCGAACTCCAGAGCCTCCTCCAGGGTGGCTTCGATTGCTGGGTCCTGGGGCGAGGAGAAGAGCTCGCTCAGATCCCAGCGGACGTCTTCGGCACCGGTTTCGGTCGCTGCTTGGGCCATGTCGGCGGTCAGGTTACCCGGGAGCGGGCCGCCGGTCAGGAGGCTCGGCCCACCAGCCGAGCGATGACCTCGTTCAAGTTGGGGCTGGTGCGCCCGAAGGGGACCGTGCGCAGGCGGTGGGCATACACCATCTCGGCCACGTCCACCACGTGGGCCAGCTCAACCTGCTCGGCGGAGTCGTAGGCGGCCTTGGCCTGGGCGGAGCGGGCGCAGACCAGATCGGAGCGGTGGCCATCCACCTCCAGGGCGATGCTGAGCTGGGCGATCAGGCGCAGGATCTCGCGCGGCACCGTGACCTCGGGGTAGGTGGCGATGCCCTCAGCGATCCGTCGCCGCACCTCCTCCTCCTGCGGAGCACAGGCCGCGGCGAAGCCGGACGGGTCCTCCTCCCAGCGCGCTCGCTGCTCCACGATCGCCACCCGCTGGTCCAGGTCGCGGATTCCCTGGACGTCGACGCAGAGCCCGAAGCGGTCCAGCAGCTGCGGCCGCAGCTCCCCCTCCTCCGGGTTCATCGTCCCCACCAGAATGAACCGCGACGGGTGCGTCACCGACACCCCCTCCCGCTCCACCACGTTCACCCCCATCGCCGCCGCGTCCAGCAGCACGTCCACGATGTGGTCGTCCAGCAGGTTCACCTCGTCCACGTACAGGATGTTCCGGTTCGCCTCCGCCAACACCCCCGGCTCGAACCGCCTCGACCCCTCCTTCAGCGCCGCCTCCAGATCGATCGTCCCCACCACCCGGTCCTCCGAGGCGTTGATCGGCAGCTCCACCACCCGCATCCGCCGCCGCACCCGCGGCAGCGGGTCCTCCCCCGCCTCCCGCCGCTCCCGACACTCCCGGCACCACGACTCCCCATCGTCCGGGTGGCACCCGAACCGGCATCCCTCCACCACCTCCTGCTCCGGCAGCAACCGCGCCAGCGCCCGCACCGCCGTCGACTTGGCCGTCCCCTTCTCCCCGCGGATCAGCACCCCACCGATGCTGGGATTGATCGCGTTCAGCACCAGCGCCAGCTTCATCCGCTCCTGGCCGACGATGGCGGTGAACGGGAAGGTATAGCGTTCGACGGGCACGGCCATCCCATGGTACTCAGCACTTGCGGGCCACCGAGGCGAGGCCGCGAAACGTTCGTCCTGCCACCACCGTCATAGTGTGGTGATGGGGCAGTGGGGCCCTCGCCGGATTGCTCTCCTGATCCTGGGCGTGCTGCTGGTGGTGGCGGCACTGGTCAACGAGTTCCGACCGGTGGGGGCGGTGGTGGCGGTGCAGAGGTTCCCCTCCTACCTGGGGGGGTCGGGCCCCGCCATCCCTTGGCCCCAGGGCGCACAGGCTGCGATTGGAGCCGATGGCGCTGGGGTGATCGCGGCCACTCCTTCGGCCCGGCCCGAGCCGATCGCCAGCGTGGCCAAGGTGATGACCGCACTGGTCACGCTCGACGCCCATCCCCTCCGGGTGGGCCAGAGCGGTCCCACCATCACCGTGGACCAGGCCGACGTCGAGACCTACCAGCGCGATCAGGCCCAGGGCCAGTCGGTGGTCCAGGTCCAGGCCGGTGAGCAGCTGAGCGAGTACCAGGCCCTGCAGGGCCTGCTGATCCCCTCCGGCAACAACATCGCCACCCTCTTGGCCAGGTGGGTGGCGGGCTCGCAGGCTGCCTTCGTGGCCCGCATGAATCGCAAGGCGCGGGAGCTGGGCCTGGTTCACACCACCTTCGCCGACGCCAGCGGCTTCAGCGCTCGCACCCGCAGCGTCCCCGCCGATCTTGTCCGCCTGGGAGAGGCAGCGATGAACAACCCGGTGATCGCCGACGTCGTCTCCCAGGGCGAGGCCGTGCTGCCGCTCGCGGGTAAGGTGATCAACGTCAACTACGCCCTCTACCAGGACGGGATCATCGGGATCAAGACCGGCAACATCCCCCAGGTGGGCGCCGTGTACCTGTTTGGCGCCGATGCCCGACTGTCGAACGGGCAGGAGCGGGTGGTGTACGGGGCGGTGCAGGGCCTGCCCACCATCGAGGACGCCTTCAGTGCCGCCGAGACCTTGATCCAGGCCATGAGCGCCTCTTTGGTGGTGCGCCACCTGGCCTCGGCAGGCGAGCCGGTGGGCAGCTACAGCACCCCCTGGGGGGAGAGTTCCGGGATCGTGGCGGTCGAGGACCTGAACGTGCTCACTTGGCCGGGCAGCCCGATCAGAGCCAGCCTGGAGGCACGAGCGGTCAACCCTCCGGTGTCGCCCCGGACCGTGGTCGGCGATCTTCGGGTGACCGTCGGGGAGCAGGCCTACGATCTGCCGGTGGCCACTACGCAGCAGCTCTACGCGCCAGGCAGGCTCGCCCGTCTGACCCGGCTCACCTGGTAGAGCCCAGTCGCGGTCGACAGACCGCTTCGGCAACCCGGGATCGTCCCCAGCGGACCGGCCGAATCGCTCTGGCCGGCAGACTCGGAACCTCGAGCTCGCTGCCGGCGAGCCCGACGCACCCAGCCAGGCCACGGATCAGGCCGACCTGGCGCTGGCCGAGCGCGCGCCATCAACCGGCCGTCGGCGCAGACCGTCAACGCCGCCGGGCAGTTGCAGACCTACGAGGTCGAGATCGAGGGCGAGCCGCCCCACGCCACCACCAGCGTGTCCCACATCCCGGCATCCTCGTGGCCGGGCACCAGGCAGGCGATTCGGTAGGTCCCGGTCTGGTTGGGGGTGAAGCTGAAGGTGGCACTCTGTCCCTGCGGCAGCCCGGTCGTCGGGTCTGGAGTCGAAGCGCCCAAGAAGGCGAGCGTGGTCGAACTGGGCCCGCTCACGATCGCACAGGAGTGGGGCAGCGACTGCCGGTTAGTGCAGGTCACCACCACCTTCCAGCCCTCGGGTACGGTCACCGTCAGCTTGCCGTTGCCGTATCCGTCGAAGTTGAAGCCCCCAGGGCGTTGGTGGCGCCGGCGATCAAGGTGAGGTCCACGGTCTTGGTCGACGCGTCGGAGGTCAGGTATTTGGATGCCGTCGAGCTCGATCCCGAACCGGAGTTCGGGGCCTGTCCACCCGACCCGGTCGCCGAACTCGACGAGCTCGACGATCCTGACCCACCGCACGCGACCAGAAGGGCCATGGCCCCGCAGGCCGCTACCACCACACCAGCGACTCTCACGCGGCTCCAAACCATCTGCTGTGCTCCTGTTGTGCTTCTGTTGCGCTCCTTCGTCAGCGCCGCGGTATCCGGCCGGCGGCGGGGCTCCGCGATCTCACGAGGACCATCGCACGGTCGGACCCTGAACGTCGCAGGGGCAAAGGCATATGATCGACGTCGGTGGGACTGCTCCACCAATCGACCCTCCTGCGAGCTCCCAATCTCCGGAGGGTCACTTCATCTCTGGCGCGGGAGACCCCGGATTGTCTCCTATCGGACCCAGAACATTCGCTCTCCCGCCATCACCAAATAGCCTTGCCAGTCACGGCGGCTAACGCGCCATATAGATCCGCCGCTAACACTCATGGCGCGTCGAGCATTGGTGCGACGCTTGGGAAATCACACGTCGGGAGCTGCTCCTCTGCGATCCAGCCGGCGGTGCAGGCGCTCCGGGAGGCGCAGCTGCGCCACCCGGCAGCTGTGATCGCTAAGTGGTGAGATGCACGGCCCGCCTGAAGGCAAGCCGGAGGGTGGATCCGTGCGTGGCACGATGTGATCGGGAGGGTTCGTGGCCGCGCTGGTGTGCTTGGTCCCGTTGGTCTGGGCTGCGCGGCGCCGGCATCTGACCCCACCGGTGCGGACCATCGACCCGGTGGCGAAGACCCGCCCCGTGTGCCGCGGGAGCAGGATGGACGCGGTGGGCGACGAACTGCGGCGCCGGCGGGGGAGCCGGCCCGGATTACCAGATCCATAACCAGGCTGCTACGGCTGCGCCGCCATGTCAGGCGCATCAGTTCAAGGCCGATCTGCGAACTGTCGCAAAGGGAGTGGGAGCGTCGTGTTCATCGTTGAACACCAGAATGGAGCGGCCCTTGAGCGGGCGCCGGCGCCAACTCTCGAACTCCCCCTTCCACTCCTGGCTTTGGGCGATCGCCAATCGTGACAGGCCCGGCGAGGGTGGGCGAATGCGGCATCTCGTGCGGCGCCGCGCCCCTCAGCGCTTCTTGCGGAGATGGCTGGTCACGGCCGATGCGATCTCGTCTCGGGAGAGATCGTAGAGGCCGTAATAACGGGCACCCATGCGCTCGGCCAGGTCAGCGCATGCGTTGATGGCGTATGTCTGGTACATCGGCGCCACTCGGGCCAGATGCTGGACCGACGGCAGGTGGCTGAAGTCCCGGGCGGAGTCGATGACGAGGGCCTCGATGCGCTCGCTCTGGATCAGGGCCGCCACCTTTTGCGCCTCGACCAACGGCTCCTCCTTGAACATCGAGATGTTGCCGCGGCCGTCGGAGATCAGAACTAGCAACGGGCGAACAGAGGGGTCGCGGGCCAGTTCGGCCCTGATCACCTGGTAGCCGGCCATCAAGCCGTGGGTCAGGGGAGTCGTCCCGCCCACGGAAAGGCGTTCCAGACGCTGCTGGGCCAGCTGCACGCTGGAGGTGGGCCGCAGCACCACCTCGGCGGAACGGTTCTTGAACACCACCACCGCCACCCGGTCGCGACGGACGTACGCGTCCTGGAGCAGGGACAGGATGGCTCCCTTGGTGGCGGTCATGCGCTGTTCCGCGTCCATCGATGCGGAGGCATCGACCACGAAGACGATCAGGTTGCCCACCTTGCGTTCGCGGACCTTCTGCTGCAGGTCTTGCCGCTCAAGCCGCAACCGCTCGCCGGCGCTCCGCCCGCGCCCCATCTGGTGGGGTGCGGCGGCACGGACGGTGGCGTCCACGGCCAGGTCGGTCACCTTGTCCCGGCTCTCCGCTCGCACATAGCGGCCGCGCCGATCGGGCGAGCGGCTGGCGGTGCGCTTCCCGCTCTGCCTGCGCGGCACCCGCTTGCGTGGCAGCTCGATCCGACGAAGGTTGAAGAGCTCGGCTGCTTCCGGCACCGCCTCCAGGCCACCGGCGCTACCGCTGGCACGGCCCTGATCGGCCCCGGCTGCCTCTTCCCCGCTCTCGGTGGCCTGGGCCTGCCGGTCGTGGTCCGCCCCCTCCCGACGGTCGCCCGCGCCAGGTTGGAGGTCGTCGCCGGCCGATGCCTCCGTCTCCTCCCCGGGCTGGCCGGGGGAGCTGGTGGCAGCAGACTCCTCTTCCTCCCCGGGCTCACGCTGGATGGGCGCCCGGGCGCGGTGGGAGAGGGCCAGCTCGGCAGCATCGTAGACGTCCTGCCGGGTAGGCAGCGAGTGCTGGCGGAGCGCGGCCAGGGCTCGGGCGGTGCGGGCGATCACGATGTCAGCACGATGGCCATCGACCCGCGCCTCCACGCAGATCGACGCCACCAGTCGGACCTGGTCGGACGTCAGCGTGACGGCGGGGTAGTTGCGGACCGCCGCCGTGAGTCGGCCACTCAGATCGCGGTCGGCAGCGTGGAAGCGAGACCAGAACGCCTGGTCGCCACGCCGGAAGGCGGCATCGCGCTCCGAGATCTGGACTCGCAGCTCCGGGTCGTGGATTCCCTGGACGTCGACGCAGAGCCCGAAGCGGTCCAGCAGCTGCGGCCGCAGCTCCCCCTCCTCCGGGTTCATCGTCCCCACCAGAATGAACCGCGACGGGTGCGTCACCGACACCCCCTCCCGCTCCACCACGTTCACCCCCATCGCCGCCGCGTCCAGCAGCACGTCCACGATGTGGTCGTCCAGCAGGTTCACCTCGTCCACGTACAGGATGTTCCGGTTCGCCTCCGCCAACACCCCCGGCTCGAACCGCCTCGACCCCTCCTTCAGCGCCGCCTCCAGATCGATCGTCCCCACCACCCGGTCCTCCGAGGCGTTGATCGGCAGCTCCACCACCCGCATCCGCCGCCGCACCCGCGGCAGCGGGTCCTCCCCCGCCTCCCGCCGCTCCCGACACTCCCGGCACCACGACTCCCCATCGTCCGGGTGGCACCCGAACCGGCATCCCTCCACCACCTCCTGCTCCGGCAGCAACCGCGCCAGCGCCCGCACCGCCGTCGACTTGGCCGTCCCCTTCTCCCCGCGGATCAGCACCCCGCCGATGCGCGGCTCGACCGCGTTAAGGCAGAGCGCCAACCGCATCAGGTCCTGCCCGACGATGGCGCTGAACGGGAACACCCGCCCGCGCACTAGCACGAGCCTCCGCAAGCTAGCCGAAACCTCGGGCAGTTGCCACCTGCCTGCTCCGGCCGCCACTCAGGCACGATCGAGGCCACGTCCCGAGCCTACCGGGGCCGGGACCTGCTCCGCTCAGGCTCGGGCGGTCGCCTCCCAGAGCTCACGAACCGCATCTGCGGAGGCGTGCAGAGCCTTTCGCTCCTCCTCGGTCAGCCCCACCTCGATGATCCGCTCCACCCCACCGGCACCGAGGACACAGGGCACCCCGACGAAGATGCCATCGATGCCGTACTCACCCTCCAGCAGGGCGGCGCAGGGCAGGACCCGCTTCTTGTCTAGGAGGATAGCGTCGACCATCGCCACCACCGAGGCCGAGGGGGCGTAGTAGGCGCTTCCGGTCTTGAGCAGGGAGACGATCTCGCCTCCGCCCTGCCGGGTGCGCTCCACGATGGCCTCGATCCGCTCCGGCGCCATCAGCTGGGCAAGCGGGATGCCGGCCACGGTGGTGTAGCGGGGGAGCGGGACCATCTGATCCCCGTGGCCGCCCAGCACGAAGCCGTGGACGTCCTCGACCGAGACTCCCAGCTCGCGGGCGATGAAGGTGCGGTAGCGGGCCGTGTCGAGCACCCCGGCCATGCCCACCACCCGCTGCTTTGGGAAGCCGCTGACCCGATGGGCCAGGGTGACCATGGCATCGAGCGGGTTGGAGACGACGATCAGGATCGCATCGGGGGAGGTGCGTCTCACCTGCTCGGTCACCTCACGCACGATGCCGGCGTTGGTCTTGAGCAGGTCGTCGCGGCTCATCCCTGGCTTGCGGGCGACGCCAGAGGTGATCACGACCACGTGCGAGCCTGCACTCTCCTCGTAGCCGTTGGAGCCGATCACGGCCGAGTCGTAGCCGCAGACCGGTGCTGCCTCAGCGATGTCCAGGGCCTTGCCCTGGGGCAGCCCCTCGACGATGTCCACCAGCACCACGTCGGCATAGCCGCGCTCGGCCAAGCGCTGGGCCAGCGTACCCCCGACCATGCCGGCACCGACCACGGTCACCTTGTAGCGAGACATCGACCAGAACTCCTTCCTTGCGTTCGTTTGCTCGTCGTCGGCGCTCCGCTTAGAACCCTTCGTCTTCAGTCTCGAACACGCCGGGGCCGGCCAGACGGCGAGCGAAGGTGAGAAAACCGGTGTGAGCCACCATGCGGTGGGCCGGCCGTAGGCTGCGGCCGCGGACCGTCCACGGGCGCTCCAGGACCTCCACGGTTTCGATCAGCCCAAAGCCGCCGATCTCGCGGAGGGCGTCGCAAAAGCGCTGGACCTGGGTGGCGTTGGGGCAATGGGCGAAGATGACGCCGCCCGGACGCACCGCCGATCCCGCCCAGCCGAGCGCCCGCCAGGGCTCCGGCAGGTCGAGCAGGACCCGGTCCCGTTCCCGCTCGCCCAGGTCCTGATAGGCATCACCCAGCCGCAGTTCCAGGTTGGGCGGAATGGCACCCAGCACCTCGACCACCGCGTGGCGTGCTGCCTCCAGGAAGTCCTCGCGAATCTCGTAGGAACGGACCAGGCCACTCGGGCCCACGGCGCGCCAGGCAGCGATGGCCAGCGCCCCGGTGCCGGTCCCGGCTTCCACGATCGAGGCGCCCGGTCCCAGGTCGGCGTGGACCAGGATCGCGCCCAGGTCCTTTGGGTAGATCGGCTGGGCCCTCCTCCGTCGCTCCACTACCTGCTCGGCGAAGGTGGGCCGGAGGGCGAGCAGCTTGCGCCCCAGGTGCGTCTCCACTACCGTGCCCTCCGGCCGGCCGATCAGGTCGTCGTGAGGGATGTTCCCGCCATGCATCGAGAAGGTGCCGCCCGCGACCAGCCGGATCGGATACCGGCGGCCACCACGGTCGTGTAAGAACACAAGTTCACCTTCTCGAAACACGGTCGAGGTCTGGGATGATGCACCGGACCGGGTCACGGCCGCCACTGTACTCGGTGTTCGAAACGGCGGGCCCGGTATCGCACCGTCGTTTCAAGGTGCCCGGTCACCAGACCCACCCCTGCCCGTCGCCTCGTGCGCAGATCGGACGAGGCAGCTGCGAGGCCGCCGAGATGTGCCGCCGGTGCTCAGCACAGAGGCCGCCGGGGACGCAAGGCGCAAACCCTTACGAGCAATACCTGTGCGGAAGGTGCGCCGGTTCGGCCCGGTGTGGACTCGTGCCCTACACTGCCATCCTGGCCGGAGGTAATGGGGAGGACACGTGTCTGCAGGGGAGATGGATGCGATTGGGAGGCGGGCGCGGGACAGTGTGCCCTACCTGTTCCCCGAGCACATCTCGGAGGTGGATCGCCTCGACGTCCAGCACTACGCGATTCGGGCCGAGATCCAGGGCAATTACCTGGCACCACTTGACAGACCGCAGCGGATCCTCGACGTGGGATCGGGCACGGGGCAGTGGGCATTCGAGCTCTGTGAGGAGTTCCCGGATGCGGTCGTAGTCGGCTTCGATCTGGTGGCGAGCAAGGCCAACGCCCCCGCCAACTACTGCCTGGTCAGGGGGAATCTCCTTCAAGGAGATGGCCTCCCTTTCGCAGATGACTCGTTCGACTTCGTCCACCAGCGATTCCTGGTCGCAGGCATCCCGCTGCAGTCCTGGCCAGAAGCTGTCCGCAGACTGGTGGCGGTGACGAGGCCGGGAGGCTGGATCGAACTCGTCGAGAGCAGCTACGAGGTAAACCCGGGCGGACCGGCGACCAGACGACTCTTCGATCTCATCGGCGCCGCGGCCAGCCTCCGGGGCCTGGACGGGACCGGCGAAGTCGGCCGCCGGTTGCCCGACTATCTCGCAGCTGCAGGGGCAGGCGCCGTTCAGGCCGGGACCTTGACGGTACCCATTGGGGAGTGGGCGGGCAGGGCCGGATCGCTCGGGGCGGCCGATTTCAGGGCGGCCGCTAGTAGGTTGACCGACGTGGTTGAGAGCGAGCTTGGCGTCGACCGTGACGAGTACTGGGAGTTGATCGCCACGGCTCTGCAGGAATGCGAGCAGCACCGCAGTCGCTACGTGATCCCCTACGCTTATGGTCGCAAGCCTCCGTGCTAGGCCCGGCCATCCAGCCGGCGCAGGTTCGCGTTCGCTCGGCCATCGACTCTGCCTCTTACACCCGCGCCGTAAGCGATCACCAATCATGGACAGGCGCGACCACACTATTGGAGAGGTGAAAGCTAGCGAGGCGGGACTCTGACTCTAGCACCCTTCCTCGCCACTGTGAGGAGGTGAGCGTGCAGGCCCGAGGGAAGGAATGCCCGAAAGACCGGCTGAATCGAATCTTGCCGAGATCGAGAGAGGTCACCGAGGTTTTTGTGGAAATTCGGCGACGGGGCGGATGTCTCTCCTTTGCTCAATGACTGCTGGCTGTACCCTAGAAGGGTCTCGCCGAGCGCAGGTAAGCTCCAAAGCCCCTGCTCATCAGCATGATCGAGGCTGCTCCTGCAAGCGCCTCACCGTCGCAAGCAAGCCTCGCTGGGGCTGTCGTTCGGACCAACGGGCCCTCTGGACCCTATCAACTAGGCCGTTGGACCCTGGTGCCACAGGTAAGACCGGCTTTACCATGGTTGACATGATTGCGGTTGCAAGCTTCCTCACAACGGGCTTCAACCTCGACCAGCCCGGTCGCTATCTGCACTGGTCGATTTTCGAGGTCTCGCTCGCCAACCTCGTGCTGATCGCCGTCATGGTGGCGATCTTCGCCGCCGCGCTGCTGTTGCCCTTTCCTGGTCGCGGTCATCCGTGGCAGCCCCCCTCGCCTGGGGATGTAGTCGAAGAAGACCACGCCGGGCATCCCCCCAGCGCCGGCGAGGCCCAGCGGAAAGCTCCCGAAAGCGCGGATGCCAGCATGTGGACCGCAAGGCTTCGCCGGTTCGGCCTGAAGTGGCTGCCCCCGGGTAAGCTCCTCCCGGACTCCCAGCCTGCTTACGTCTCCTCGTGGGTCTACGTCTTCGGAGTAGCCACCTTGGCCGCTCTGGGCGTCGCCATCGTCTCTGGCTTCGCCATTGCTCTAGGGGGGCCCGATTGGTGGCACTACGACTCGGTCGGCCACTTCTTCAACAGCCTGCACCTATGGAGTGTAGAGCTGTTCATGGCCTTCATGGTCATCCACCTGTGGGGCAAGTTCTGGATGGCCGCCTGGCGTGGGCGGCGAGCCCTCACCTGGATGACCGGCGTGGTCGCCTTCTTGGCGTCGATAGTCGAGTCCTTCACGGGCTACCTCTCCCAGCAGAACTTCGACTCCCAGTGGATCTCGACCAACGGCAAGGACGCGATCAACGCCACAGGGCTGGGCGCTTTCTTCAACCTCATGAACTTCGGCCAAATGCTTATGTGGCACATCGTGCTTATCCCGCTGGGCCTCATAGCCATCGTGGGTGTCCACGTGCTGCTGGTCAGGGTGCGCGGCGTGGCACACCCACTGCCATCCCAGGGCCGCCACGGCTGGGTGGCGCCAAGGAACCAGGCGGCCGCCGATCGGGCGGAGTGGCGGGGACCTACTCGCCGCTACGACCTCTTGAAGGAGGCGGCGATCGCCGGCTCGGTGGTGCTCGCCCTCGTGGTCGCGCTGGCCAGCATCCTGTCCTCGCCTGATACCCCGCCGGTCACGATCCAGTCCTGGGCCAAGGTCGCCCCCGCCGACTTCATGGGCACCGCCGCCAGCGAGCTCGCCGGCACCTCCGAGACTGCCACCTACGGACCTCCCTACAACCACGGCTCTTCCAACGTCCAAGGCATAGGCATCTCCTGGCAGATGCTGGCCGGGGTGCGCGAGCCGATACACCCTGCTCACACCTTCGTGCTGTCGCCGCTCTCCAAGCTCGCAGCGACCGACCCCTCCCTCCGCCGAGCGCTAGCCAGGTACGAGTCAGCTCCTTCCTCCCTCCAGAAGGCCTGGGACGCCGCCTATCTGAAGGCGCTCACCCACGTGAGGTTCCATGCCGGGGTACCCTCGGTCCCTAAGGCGGCTGACGGGCCGGTGCCGGTGATGGTGGCGACCGAGCTCAGCCTCGCCCGCTCCGGTGCGCTCGACGCTGACCTGCTGGCCCAGCAGCCCTTCTACGGCACCAATTACACCAAGCCGCTGCTGTTCATGGAGGACGGCAACTACTTCTCCTCCCTCGCAAAGGCGCAGCACCTCACCGGGTCCCAGTGGGGGGTGATGAACGAGACGGGCAGCTACCCGGGCCAGCCCTGGCTGTGGCTCTACACCCTTTGGTATCAGGTGCCGGGTTTCAAGACCTCGCCAAACGTCGACCTGATCGCCATCTACCTCACTGGAGCGGCGACCATCGTCCTGCTCCTCGTTCCGTTCATACCCGGCCTGCGCGACATACCTCGCGTTATCCCCCTCCATCGGGCGATCTGGCGGGACTGGAACCGCCGGAGCCGCTCCGGCGAGCCCACCCGCCACACACCGCAAGCTCCTCCACAGGTGTTGCAGGGCAAGACGTAGCCAAACGAGACCGTGGCCCAGCCGGTAGGGCGCAGATGGTCCGCGAGGCCGGCAACTCCTAGACCATCCAGTGCCTCGAGGTGGCGGTGCGCCAGCACCAGCTGCTCGCCGGCGCCACCGACGCGGCCATGCCCCTGGTCACCGCCGCCGGCTATTTGGCCGCGCCCGCCCCCACCACCCGTTCCCAGGGCCAGCGCCGTGGCTCCACCGTGCAGAAAGGCTCTACCGAGATTGCGGCGCAGTGCGCCGGCCTTCAGGCCGGTGGTGAAGCGCCGCGCGCCCCGCAGGGGCGCCGTGATAAACCATCTCTCTCCGGTGACGGACTAGGCCGGGGGGCACTCGGCGGCCCGAACGTCAACCACCCGGCGGTCAGGGTCCCAGCCGACCGGGAATCTCCACCCTCCGGAGGGTGGAGAGGATGTCAAGAGGAGGAGACGACCTGAGCCGGGATCCCGCCTCCGGCACCGGGTCTTCCAGCCTCCGGACGGGGAAAGGGCGGAGGGACGACCGCCCCGCCTCTGGCCTCTAACAGGCGCACCGCCAGCTCGAGCAGGAACCGCGCGTCCACGTCCTCCAGATCCATACCGAGCAGCCGCTCGATGCGGGCCAGCCGGTAGCGGAGCGTGTTCACGTGGACGTGCAGGGCGGCGGCAGCGGGCTTGAGACGGCGGTTCGCGCGCAGGTAGGTGGCCAGGGTGGAGACGTAGCGGGTACGGTGGCGGACGTCGGCCTGGAGCAGGGGCCGCAGGGTGCGCTCGGCCAGGGCATCGAGCATGCCCGGGTCCACCGCCCCCGCCACCAGCCCGTAGAAGCCGAGCTCCTCGTGGGTGCGGACGCCGCCCTCGGGCGAGGCCCGGGCGACGTCCAGGGCCAGCACGGCCTCGCGGTGCGACTCAGCGTAGTCGCCCAGCCGGCGGCAGATCCGGCCCAGCCCGGCCGCGAGTCGGGCGCCGCCCAGCCTGGCGCCGGCGTCCCGCAGGACCCCCGAGACCAGCGACCGGAGGTCGACCGTGTCC
>CADDZO010000034.1 GCA_902812395.1 bacterium
CCTGTAGCGGCTAGCCGCCGAGCGCTGGGCCAACGCCCCGGGCGCCGCCGACGTGCTCGAGGCCCAGGCGCTGCTGGTCCGTGACGAGGCCCTGCATCGCAGCCTGGCCGAGAACCTGGCGGCGGGACGGCCGCTGCCGGACGCGATCGCTACCGCGGTCGACGGCTATGCCGCCCAGCTGGAGGCGCTGGAGGACGACTACCTGCGGGCCCGGGCGGCCGACGTCCGGGAGGCCGGCCGGCTGCTGCTGGCCGAGCTCACTAGCGGTGGCGCCTCCCGCCTCGACGGACTGGAGCGCCCCTCGGTGGTGGTGGCCGAGGAGCTCGCCCCTGCCGATCTGCTCTCGGTGCCGCCGGAGCTGCTGCTGGCGGTGGTGACGGAGACCGGCGGGCGCCAGTCCCACGCTGCCATCGTGGCCCGGGAGCTGGGCGTGCCGGCGGTGGTGGCAGTGGCAGGGGCGGTGGCGGCGGCCGGTGCCTTCGCCGCCGTGGACGGAGGTGAGGGGACGGTGCGCTTCTCCGACCGGCTCGATGCCAGCGCCGTCCGCGCCCGCTCGCCACAGCTCGACCTGGCCGGCCTGCCGGTCCGGATCATGGCCAATGCCGGCTCGGTGGCGGCAGCCCGGGCAGCAGCCGCTGCCGGGGCGCGCGGGATCGGGCTGTTTCGCACCGAGTTCCTCTACCTGGGCCGAGAGCAGGCTCCGAGCGAGGAAGAGCAAGCCGAGGTCTACGCTTCGGTGTGCACCGCCCTGCACCCGCACCCGGTGCTGGTGCGGACCCTGGACGCTGGCTCCGACAAGACCCTGCCCTACCTTGGCGTGGCCGTCGAGCCCAATCCCGCACTGGGCCGGCGCGGGATCCGGCTCTGGCTGGACCAACCTCAGCTGCACGGGCCCCAGGTGCGCGCGTTGATCGCCACCGCCCGGGAGCACACCAACCTGCAGGTGATGTTGCCGATGGTCGGGTCCCGGGCGGAGGTGGAGGTTGCCCGGGCTCTGTTCACCGCCGAGGCGGAGCGCCAGCGGACGCGGCTACCTCGGCTCGGGATCATGGTCGAGCTGCCTGCGGTGGCGGCCGCCCTGGACTCGTTCGCAGGCTTGATCGAGTTCGCCAGCCTGGGTACCAACGATCTTGGCCAGTACGCCCTCGGGGCCGACCGGGAGCTGAGCTGGGATGCAGAGCTGGGCGAATTCCACCCTGGCCTGTTGCGGCTGATCCGAGGGGCGGTGGAGCTGGGGCGCAGGATCGGGATCGAGGTCGGGGTGTGCGGCGAGATGGCTGGAGCGCCGGCCGGGGCCAGGTTCCTGGTCGGTTGTGGGGTGAGCTCGCTCTCTATGGCCGTGGGCTCGCTGGCGACGGTCGCCGCCGCGCTCAGGGGATCGGATCGCGAAGATCTCCGACGCCAGGCCGAGGCAGCGACGGCAGAGCCAGACGCGGCCCGGGCGCGAGCGCGCTTGAGCGGCGGACTTGACCCCCGGCCGGCCCCGTCCTAGCCTCGCTTCCGGGTGACGGTGGCTCTGGGCAGGGGATGTCGGGAGGTGATCGCCTATCGCCCGATCTGATACGCGTTTGGGCCGAGCCCTAGCAGGGAGCGGCGAGGTCGTGGTTCAACAGGAGGCGGTTTGAATGAGAGCTGTCGTCTACAAGGAGCCGTACCGGGTTGCTGTGGAGAACGTGCCCGACCCCAGGATCGAGCACCCCAACGACGTCATCGTCCGCATCACCTCCACGGCCATCTGCGGCTCTGACCTCCATATGTACGAGGGCCGCACCGCGGCCCAGCCCGGGATCGTGTTCGGTCACGAGAACCTGGGCATCGTCGAGGAAGTGGGGAGTGCGGTGGTCTCGATCAAGCGGGGCGACCGGGTGGTCATGCCCTTCAACGTCGCCTGCGGCTTCTGCAAGAACTGTCTCGCCGGCTACACCGGCTTCTGCACCACCGTCAACCCCGGTTTCGCCGGTGGCGCCTACGGCTACGTCGCGATGGGCCCATACACAGGGGGACAGGCCGAGTACCTGCGTGTCCCCTTCGCTGACTTCAACTGCCTGCCGCTGCCGCCGGGCCGCGAGCACGAGGCCGACTTCGCCCTGCTCGCCGACATCTTCCCGACCGGGTACCACGGGTGCGAGCTTGCCGACGTCCGTCCTGGGGAAACGGTAGCGGTCTACGGGGCCGGTCCGGTGGGTCTGATGGCAGCCTACTCGGCCTTGCTCCGAGGCGCCTCGCGGGTCTTCTCAGTAGATCGGGTGCCGGAGCGGCTGGACAAGGCCCGCCAGATCGGCGCCATCCCCATCGACTTCGACCGTGGCGACCCGATCGAGCAGATCAAGGACCAGACCGAGGGCGAAGGCACCGACAAGGGAATCGACGCGGTCGGCTACCAGGCAGTGACCCGAGGCGGCGAACGGGAGGAGCCGGCCATCGTGCTCAACGCGTTGGTCGAGACCGTGCGCCCCACCGGGGCGATCGGCATCCCCGGCCTCTACGTTCCGTCTGACCCGGGCGGGGTCGACGAGCACGCTCGCAGTGGGGTCCTGCGCGTCGCCGTAGGCAAGCTGTTCGAGAAGGGCCTGCGCCTGGGTACTGGTCAGGCCAACGTCAAGCGCTACAACCGACAGCTCCGCGACCTCATCATCGCTGGGCGCGCCAAGCCCAGCTTCGTCGTCTCTCACGAGCTGCCCCTCGAACAGGCCCCCCAGGCCTACGAGAAGTTCGACAAGCGCATCGAGGGCTACACCAAGGTCATCCTCCACCCGTAGCGGGTAGGGACGTCGAGGGCGGTGCTCCGGCGGGCACCGCCCTTGCCCCGCCCGCAATCTTCCGCGCCGGGCGGTAACCACGTCGGCTCGCACCCCTAGCCGGGCGCCCGCATCGCCGCGAAGCCAGCTCGCTGCAGCCGCCCGAGCCGGCAGCTCCTCCAGGAAGCCTCCTTCCCGGCGACCGCCCAACAATTGCCCCGTGGGTACCCACGACGGAGCGTCGAGGACCGGGGAACGACGACGCCTTCGTCTCCTCCGTGAGTCGGTCGGACGGAGTTCAGTCGAGGGTCCCGCCCACCTCGTCCCCGGCGCTGGGCCAAACTTGTGCAAGCGAAGATCGCGATGACAGCCGGGTTTACGCGGAGAGAGTTCCTGCGCTGGGGCGGAGCCGGGGTGGCGGGCCTGGCCGCGGCCGAGCTGGTTGCCGCTTGCGGTGCGGAGGGCACGGGCAGGGTCCGCAAGGACACGCTGACGGTCGGGATCGTGCAGGAGCCGACCTCGCTCGACCCCACCGCCGACGCCACCGCCTCCATAGCCCTCCTCCTGCGTGACAACGTCTACGAGGGGCTGGTCCGCCTCAGCCCCAACGGCGAGGTCCTTCCCCAGCTCGCCACCAGTTGGCAGCGCCAGGACAACGTCTACACCTTCCACCTGACGCCGGAGGCCCGCTGGCACGACGGCACCCCGTTCACCGCCCAGGACGTCAAGTTCTCGTTCGACCGCGCCATGAACCCCTCGACCAGGCCCCCCAACCCGCACGCCGACTACTGGGAGCCTGTCCAGTCGGTCGACGTGGTGGACCCGCACACGATCCGGGTGACGCTGAAGGAGTACAGCTTCAACTTCCTCTTCCACATGGGCGCCGGCTCGGCCAGCATCGTCTCCCCTCGAACCATTGCCACCGACGCCACCCATCCGATCGGCACCGGGCCCTTCCGCTTCCAGAGCTGGAACCACGGTGCCAGCCTCACGCTGGTCAGAAACGACGCCTACTGGGGACGGAAGGCCAGACTGCGCAAGGTGGTCTTTCGCTTCATCACCGACCCCACCGCCATGAACGACGCCTTGCTGACAGGCGGGCTGGACGCGATCGGCCAGGTCGAGGGCACGCAGCAGCTCGCCGCCTTCAAGAGCAACCCACGATTCCGGGTCATGGAGGGCCAGCCGGTAGGCAAGGTGATCGTCACCATCAACAACGCCAGCGGCCCCCTCCGCGACCTCCGGGTGCGGCGCGCGCTCTCCCGAGCGGTCAACCGCCGTAGCTGGATCGAGGGCATCTGGAACGGCTATGCGGTCCCGATCGGGAGCCACGCCTGCCCCAACCAGGGTGAGCCGTACTACATCGACACCACCAGCATCAACCCGTACGATCCGGCTCAGGCCCGCCAGCTCCTGCAGGCCGCCGGCTACGGTTCGGGGCTGACCCTGCGCCTGGCTCCGATCAGCGACTTCGCCTACTCCATGCAGGGCGCGGAGATCCTGCAGAGCGAGCTCCAGGAGGTCGGGGTGAAGGTGACCCAGCAGCCCGTCCGCTTCGCCGAGTGGCTGGCCACCATCTTCACCGGCCCGCAGAACTTCGACCTCACGATCGTGGACCACGTCGAGGAGCGGGACATCGGCAACTACGGCAACCCCGCCTACTACTGGCACTACGACAACCCAACCCTCGCCGGCTGGCTGCGGCAGGCCGACGCCGACCCCGATCAGACCTCCCGCAACGCCCTCTACGCCAAGATCCAGCGCACCATCGCCGAGGACGCGGTCAACATCTTCGTCGCCTCTCCCCACAGCCTGGCCGTGACTGCCGCCGATGTGCGCGGTTATCCCTCCGGCGCCGTCTCGCCCTCACTCTACCTGGCCGACACGTACTTCGCCTGAAGGGGATGGGGCCGCTGATCCTGAGTCGCGCCGCAGGGCTGGTGGTCGCCCTGGTGGCGGCCTCGGTCCTGATCTTCGTGGTCGTCAACGTGCTCCCTGGCGACCCGGCTTCGGTGATCCTCGGCACCGCTGCTACGCCCGGGGCGCTGGCCCAGCTGCGCCAGCAGTTGGGGCTCGACCAGCCTGCTTGGGTGCGGTACCTGGAGTGGGTCGGCGGCATGCTGCACGGCGATTTCGGGATCTCGCCCATCTCCCGGATCCCGGTCGGTCCCGAGATCCTGCAGAAGCTCACCGTCAGCGCTCCACTGGCCCTCGGAGGCACACTGGTCGCGCTGGTGGTCGCGATCCCGCTGGGTGCGCTGGCAGGAATTCGCCACCGCCGACCGAGTGGGGTCGTGATCTCGGCCTTGAGCCTGGGCGGGATGGCGGTTCCGGCCTTCTGGGCAGGACTCCTGCTGATCAGCCTCTTCGCGGTCCGGCTCCAGCTCGTGCCCTCCGGCGGCTTCGTTCCCTGGTCCCAGGATCCGCTCGGGTCGCTGACCTCGCTGGCCCTGCCCTGCCTCGCTCTTGGCCTGGTCCAGGGAGCGGTCCTCACCCGCTATGTGCGCTCGGCCGTGATCGACGTCCAGCGCCAGGACTTCATGCGCACCGCCCGCGCCCAGGGGCTGAGTCGCTGGCAGGCGCTGGTGCGGCACGGGTTCCGCAACGCCGCCATCCCGGTGGTGACCGTGCTCGGGATCCAGCTGACCTCGCTGATCGTCGGTGCGGTCGTGATCGAGAACGTCTTCGACCTGCCCGGGCTGGGGCTGCTGCTGTTCCAGGCGGTCGGCAACCGCGATCTGGTCACGGTCCAGGACCTGGTCATGCTTCTGACCGCAGCAGTGCTGGTCGTCAATCTCGTGGTCGACCTGTCCTATCGGCTGCTCGACCCGAGGATCCGAGCCCGATGAGACGTCGGCTCCCGCCCTCGCTGCTCGCGGGCGGAGTCCTGGTTGCACTGGTGGTCCTCGTGGCGGTGGTGGCAACGATCTGGACTCCCCGGAATCCGACCCAGGTCGACGTAGTCCGGCGCTTGAGCGGGATCGGCCAGAACGGCTTCTTGCTCGGCTCCGATCAGCTGGGCCGGGACGAGCTGAGCCTGCTCATGGCCGGCGCCCGAACCACGCTGCTGGTGGGCGTGGTCACGGTGGTGATCGCGGTGGCGGTGGGGGTGCCATTGGGTGGGCTGGCGGCGCTCTTCGGCGGGGCGCTGGAGGAGGCGGTGATGCGGGTCAGCGACGTCCTGCTGGCCTTTCCAGCGCTGGTGCTCGCGATCCTGTTCGCGGCAGTCTTTCGGCCCGGCACGGTGACCGCGATGGCCGCGATCGGGATTGCGTTCGTACCCTCCTTCGCCCGAGTGGTCCGGGGCGCTGGGTTGCAGGTGATGGAGCAGGACTACGTAACGGTCGCCCGGGGCTGGGGCAGCGGGCCGCTCCGGCTGATGGTCCGTCACCTCCTACCGAACGTCGGGTCGGTGATCATCGTCCAGGCCACGGTCGCTTTCGCCATTGCCATCCTGGCCGAAGCTTCGCTCAGCTACCTTGGACTGGGGACAACTCCGGGCACGCCGTCGTGGGGGTTGATGCTGGCCGAGGCCCAGACCTACTTGGCTCAGGCGCCGCTGCTGGGCGTTTGGCCTGGACTCTGCATCGGCCTCAGCGTGCTCGGCTTCAGCCTCCTCGGCGACGGGATCCGGGACCTGCTCGACCCGCGCCTGGTGGAGCGGATGGCGCAGACATGAACCCCACAGCCACAGAGACGGGCGTTCCGTCCCTCGTCCCTTCAGCGTCACGGTGAGCGCCCCGGCGCTGGAGGTCAGGGGCCTCCAGGTCCTGGTAGGGGAGACGGAGGCGGTTCGCGGCGTTGATTTCACCCTGGAGCAGGGCGCCCGAACCGGCCTCATCGGGGAGTCGGGATCGGGCAAGACGCTGACCGCCCTGGCCGTAATGGACCTGCTCCCGGACGGGCTCGTGGCCCGAGGCGAGATCTGGTACCGGGGACGAGACCTGCTCCGCCTCTCCGAGCGTGAACGCTCCCGCCTTCGTGGCGACCGTCTGACCATGGTCTTTCAGGAGCCCCTGTCAGCCCTCGACCCGCTGATGCGGGTGGGTGACCAAGTGGCCGAGCCCCTGCGCCTCCACCGTCGACTCTCCCGCACCGAAGCCAGGGCCCGGGCCCGTGAGCTGCTCGAGCGGGTCCAGCTCCCCGATCCGGTGGAACGGCTCAGGGCCTACCCGCACCAGTTGTCGGGAGGCCAGCGACAGCGCGTGATGATCGCCATGGCAGTTGCCTGCAGTCCCGACATCCTCATCGCCGACGAGCCAACGACGGCCCTGGACGTGACAGTCCAGGCCGAGATCCTGGCCCTCCTCGAGCGCCTGGTCCGGGAGGAGGGGACCACCCTGCTCCTGATCACCCACGATCTGGCCATCGTCTCCCAGGTCTGCGACCAGGTGCTGGTGATGTACGGGGGACGGATCGTCGAGGCGGGGCCCACCGCGGAGGTCTTCAGCCATCCACGCCACCCCTACACGCTGGCGCTCCTGGAGGCCATCCCTCCGATCGACCAGCAGCTCCCCAATGGTCGGCTGACCCAGATCCCGGGCGCAGTCCCGGGCCTGGGCGAGTTCCCCTCCGGTTGCCCGTTTCGCACTCGCTGCCTACGTGAGACCAGCTGCTGCTCGACGATGCCCGAGATGGCAGGGACATCTCACCCGGTCGCCTGCTGGCACCCGCTGTCGTGAGCAGCTCGCCCCTGTTCGAGGTACGCGGGGTGACGAAGCGGTATCGCCTGCCCCGGACGTCGGTGTTTGCACGCAGACGAGAGATCGTGGCGGTCAGCCGGGTGGATCTCGATCTCAATGACAGCGACAGCCTAGGGCTGGTTGGAGATTCGGGTGCGGGCAAGTCCACCCTGCTCCGCTTGTTGCTGGGCCTGGAGCCGCCCGATGAGGGTTCCATCCGCTACCAGGGGGAATGGCGGCGTCGCGAGGTCCAGATCGTGTTCCAGGATCCCACCCGCGCTCTTGACCCGCGCATGACGGTGGCCGAGATCGTCCTGGAGCCGCTCCGGGTGCTGCGACTCCGTGAGCCGATGTCCACCCGGCTGAGCGAGCTGCTCGACGCCGTCGGGCTGCCACGAGCAGCAGCCGACCGATATCCACATGAGTTCTCGGGTGGACAGCGACAGCGGATCGCAATCGCTCGTGCCCTCGCCCCTCGACCCCGCGTCCTACTCGCCGACGAGCCAGTATCGGCGCTTGACGTGTCAGTGCGTGCCCAGATCCTGAACCTTCTTCACGACCTCCGGGACCTGTACGGGCTGGCCCTGGTCTTGGTATCACACGACCTCTCAGTGGTCCGGCACCTGTGCGACCGGATCGCGGTCATGCACCGTGGCGAGGTAGTCGAACAACAACAGACGCAATCCCTGTTCACGGCTCCCACACATCCGTACACCGTGCGTCTTCTGGAGGCCATTCCGCGCCTGCGCTGGCGGCCCTCGCCCCGACCCTCCGAGTAGCGGCAGAGCTTTGAGTCTGGCACTCGCACTACGGTGCCGGTTCAGCAGAATGCCCCTGGCCGTCGCCCTGCACTGGGTGGTGGCTGCGCTGGTGGATCGCCGCCTTACCGTCCGGCTGGCCCATCGACCTGGTGCCGACATCCGCCGGAGCGCCCGCTCGGGCACGCTTGGAGCGGCCGCCCAAGATGTGCTCGGGCTGTGGGACGGTGAAAGCCAAGCTGTCCCTAGCCGAGCGCATCTTCCGCTGCGAGGGCTGTGGCCTGATCATCGACCGAGATGTGAACGCTGCGAAGAACTTGCTCAAGCTCGGAGTCCCCACGCTCGGGGCCCCCACGAAGCCTGCTTCGTGGGGTGAGAAGCTCGTCGTCAGTGGCAGAGGATAAACGCCTGAGGAACCGAGGTAAGACCCAGCACTGCCGGGCACACGGCGAGGAAGCAGGCCCCGGCACCGTGCAAGCGGATAAGAGCGGGACCGCCACCGATCGGTGGCTGCGGGTCGGCTGGCTAATGCTCACTGACCCGCAACGGCTCGGATGTCCAGGCGACTCGCTCGCTCCAACTTAGGGCAGCTGGGAGGTGAGCAGCGTGTTGACCACCAGGCGCGCGTACTCGTCGGTGTCGATGTCCAGCCCAGGAGGCCGGACCGGGCCGGCAGAGCCGATGATGAGCGCGGCGAATGCCCGGTACTGGCATGCACCCAGCAGGGCGGCGGCGATGAAAGGAGGCCGGGCCTCAGCAGCCAGCCGTCCACGCTCCCGCTCCGCCTCCAGGTAGCCGACCAGGGCCGCCTGGCCCTGGGCGAGGCTGCCAGATCGACCCGTCCGCTGGAGCCATCCCAGCACCTCGCGGTCGGCAAGCACGGAACCCGTGATGGGCAGGAGGTCGGCGTAGAAGCAGATCGCGGCCACCGCAAAGCGAGCCAGGTTCTCCTCCACGGTGGCCCGACCGACGGCCGCCTGGAGCTCCTCCATGGCAGAGCGGATCCCGCTCGCGACCTGGCCGAAGGCGGCGCCGAAGAGGGCGGTCTTGTTCTCGAAGTGGTTGTAGAGGCTGCCCTCAGAGACGCCCGCCTCTCGCGCGATCTCCCTGGTGGTGGCGTTGGCCACCCCCCGCTGGGCCATGACGCGGATGGCGGCACGAACGATCCGCTCCTGCATGGGCTGGGTCTCGGTCGGTTCTCGCATCTTGGCGCTCCGGCTGGCTCCGTACCCGGGGTTGACAGACGGGTGAGCGCTCACTCAGAATGCTGTGTGAGCACTCACCCACAGCTTAGCCGGAGGACCGGATCATGGAACTGACGATCGTGAACCCGAGCCCCAAGTGGCCGCCGGCGGAGCAGCGCCAGCCGCTGCGGTACGGCTACCTCCACATCGGGGCCGCCGTCGCCCCGCCCAACCGCTCGCCTTTCCCGGGCCCCAGCTCGGCGAGGGCCGCACTGCTGGACCACCTCAAGGTGCTGGCGTCGGAGCTGGAGCGCCTGGACCCGGTCGTCCGGGCCACGATCTACCGTGCCGTGCTGGTGCCACCGGCGGGCAACAACCAAGGGGAGCCGCTCGCCCACCCCGCCCGCTTCGACGTCACGGCCTTGGTCGAGACCCGCTCGCCCGAGGACATTACGGAGGTGCGAACCGCGGAACCGTACCGGCGCCTGGTCGAGGCTGTGGGCGCCGCCGCCCAGGACGTCCAGAGCATGGCGGCCCGATGCGTGCGGCTGATCGCAGACGTGGACAAGTCCCCCGGAGGCCTGTTCCTCTTCAACCACTTCATCGCCCAGGATCCTGGGGTGGCGCTGGAGCTGTGGGACAGGCTAGCCGGCTGGTACGCGGTAGAGACCGGGCTCGATAACTCCACGCTGCTGCAGCCAATCGGCCAGGCCACCTACACGCTGGTCAACCACGCCCGCTGGGACCGCGGTCTGCAGTGGTTGATGATGAAGCAATTCAGCACGCCCAGCTTCTGGACATACGTCCGGGCCAACCTCGAGGCCAACCAGACCGTGTCGATGCCGGTCCTCTACCGGCGTGCCTGAGTCAGCGTTGACCAGTCCTGCTCCCGCCGGCCCGCCGTGGGCCGGCATCAGAGCGCATCTGGAGGAACGGCGATCAGCGACATGTTTCGCCCGGGTCCGATGCCCAGCCCCGGACCCACCGCGACCTATCCCGACCTGGCCGGCAAGGTGGCAGTGGTCACTGGTGGCTCTCGCGGGATCGGGGCCGCCACTGCGCGTGCCCTGGCCGACAACAAAGCCGCGGTGGCCGTCGTCGGCCGCGACCGGCCTGCCATCGATGCCGTGGTGCGATCCATCACCGCCCGCGAGGGACGGGCCATCGGGGTGGCAGCGGACTGTACCGTTGAGGCCGACCTGGAAGGGCTGCACCGCCTGGTCGACGAGCAGCTGGGCCCGATTGACATCCTCATTGCCTTCGCCGGCGGCGGCAGTGCTGGCGCCCCCGTGACGACGTCCTCCGAGACCGCGGCCCACTGGCGTCAGGTCATCGACTCCGACCTCACCGCCACCTTCCTCACGATCTCGGAGTTCCTGCCCGACCTGACGACCCGCTCCGGGGTGATCGTCACCATGGCCTCCTCGGCGGCTCGGCAGGCCACGCGGGCCTCGGCTGCCTACGCCGCCGCCAAGGCCGGGGTGGCGGGCCTGACCCGACACCTGGCCGGGGAGCTGGCGGCGGCCGGCGTCCGGGTCAACTGCATTGCCCCGGCTACCATCGAGAACGACCGCATCCGCTCCTGGATGACCGAGCCGGCCCGTCGCCAGCTGGCGGCCGGCTTCCCGTTGGCACGGCTTGGCCAGCCGGAGGATGTTGCCGCCGCCACTCTCTTTCTCGCCTCGTGGTCGTCATCGTGGATTACCGGGATCACCCTGGACGTGGCCGGGGGCAGGATCATGGCTTGAGAGGCGGCCAGCGCCTCGATCACCCGATCGTGCCTGCGGCGGAAAAGCTGGTGGGGTGAACACGTCCGCCGGCCCTCGCCAGGTGGCCCCCGGCCTGGGCGGATGCTCGGGACCAGAGCTCGACCAGCTCAACGGACCCCGCCCGACCTGCTCACCCGCCCGACTCACCGACCACCGCCGGCCAGGCGATGGCCAGGGATGGCCGAACGCAGGAAGCGCTGGTAGGTGCGGTGGTGATGCGTGGGTTGCCTCGCTACCTGGAGACGGCCGGCGGGCACTTCCTGGCATCGATCTGGTCCAGATGGGGCCCCATCGACCTTTCGCACCTCGGTAGCCCGGTGGTCGGGATGCCATCCACCTGGCCGCGGCCATGAGCCTCGGCTCCGAACCGCGCCGGCTCCTTCGCAGATGGCAGCGCTGGCGCGATCAGCCCGCCCCGAACCCGGACTCGACGAGCCGACGCAACTGGACCACCGCCTCCTCGGCATCGCCCCCTTCGGCTTCGATCCGGATCCGGTGTCCCCGATCCACCCCCAGGCTCGTCACCTCCAGAAGGCTCTTGGCGCTGGCCTGACGATTCCCTCCCCGGGTGAGGTTGGAAACCCGGATCTGGCTCTGGAAGCGGGCAGCCAGACGCACGAAATCCGCTGCCGGCCTCAGGTGCAGCCCGTGCTCGTGCTCGACCGTAACCTCGGTGCTGGCGGCCATCAGCCTCCTAGCTTGGGCTGGCTGCGGGCCTGCTCGGCCACGCGTGCGACTGCGTCCAGCTCCGAACCGAGGCTGGCCTCAACTGCGGCCGCGACAGCGCCCTCGACCACAGGTGCGTCTACCAGCCGGGTCCGACGGCGGCGCTCCTCCGGTAGCTCCTCCAGCGCGACCTCGGCACTCATCACCGCGCTGCCCAGGTCCATCAGGACCAGCACCCCGTCCGGACCGTCCACCTCGTCCAGTGCCCGTCTGATGTCCGCCGCGCTGGTCCCCAACCTCCCGTCCTCGGCACCGCCGCTAAAGGCCACCCGAACCCGGCCCTGGACCACCTGTTCGACCAGCTCCGCCAACCCCTCGGCCAGGCGCCGGCTGTGGGAGACGACGACCAGGGAAACGGTCATGGCGCCTCCAACGCCGTCTGGGCCTGGTCCAGCAGCTCGATAGGGTGGCGGACGGGAAGGCCGGTCATGGCCGCGATGTGCCAGCGGCAGGTTTCGCTGTCGCAAGCGACCAGGTCAGGCCGCAGCTCCTCCACCCGGGCCACCAGTGCCTCTCCCACCCGGCGGGCGATGCCGTACTTCTCCGCCTTGAGCCCGTAGGTCCCGGCGATCCCGCAGCACTCCACCCAGCTGCTCTCCACCTCCGCCCCGGCCAACCCCTCCAGCACCTCCAGCGCCGGCTCGCCGATGCCGTGGGAGCGCAGCTGGCAGGGTCCGTGGTAGAGGACGCGGCGGTGCAGCACGCCCGGCCGGAGCTCGAGCTCTCCCAACCACGACCGCTCGCGCAGGAACTCGAACACATCGCGGGTGGCCGCGGCCACCTCCTTGACCTCCGGTTCGCGCATGCCCAGCACGTGCTCGTACTCCGACTTCAGGGCGAAGCTGCAGCTGGTCGAGGTGGCCACGATCGGAAGCCCAGCTCGCACCGCCGGCAGCAGCTGGCGGACCAGCCGCTGGGCGTAGCGGCGCCCGGTTCGGAAGTCGCCGTTGCTGAGGAAGGGGAGGCCACAGCAGCTCTGCTCCGGCACCTCGACCCGGATCCCGTGCCGGTTGAGCACCCGGACCGCGGCCACGCCCACCCAGGGCTCGTAGTACCCGGTGGCGCAGCCGTGGAAGTACGCCACCCGCTCGCCCGTCTCGGGCTGCTGCACCTGGGCCAGCGCGGCCCGCAGCCCCCGGCGGTTGAAGCGGGGGAGCGGCGCCTCTCGGGCGATGCCCAGAACCCGTTCGGCCAGTGCCCGTGCGGCCGGGCTCGCCAGCATCCGGTTGGCCACCGGCGCGACCGGCGCTCCCAGACGGCCCAGCAGCTCCGAGGAGCTGATCAGCCGGTTGCGCAGCGGCACCCCCCGGCGCTCGTAGATGCGAGCGCGGGCCCGGGCGTTGAGCTCGGCCACCATCACCCCGGTCGGGCAGGCCCGGGTGCAGGCGCCACATCCGGAGCAGTAGTCCACCCACTCCTCGACCGGGTCGCCGGCGCGAAAGCGCTGGAGCTGCGGTCCGCAGTACTTGGGCCCGGGAAACAGGTCGGTTGCTGGCATCACCGGGCAGGCGGTGTTGCACATGTTGCACTTGATGCAGCGGTCGGCGCTCTCGGCGACCTCGTCGAGGAGCAGGAAGCTGGACCAGCCGCTCATGCCGTCGCCTCCCTGCCAGCCACCAGGGCGGTGGCGCAGGCGACCCCGTCGGCCGACTTCTCGCCGGCGCGGTCGGCGCCAGCCAGCAGCCCCCCGCAGCAGTGGAGGCCCTCGACCGCCACCCGACCGTGCTCGTCCAGGGGCCGCATCCGCTGATCCACCCGGACCCCGACCGGGGCCAGCCAGCGTGCCAGCTCGAGGAACGAGTGGCCAGGCTCTCCCTGCGGGGGCACGGCCGGGAGCCCGGCGGTGGTCTCTCGAACCCGCCCGTCCCGCTCCAGCCAGAGCCCGCCTCCGCGCAGCCCCCCGGTGGCGAGCACCACCCGTCCGACCGACAACGGTGTGGGATGGCCGCTGGAGGCAAGCTCGATCCGGCGCACCCCTCCTCGCTCGACCACCACCCTGGCCGCTGGGCCGACCAGGGTCCTGCCGCCGGCCCGGCGCAAGGCTCCCATCAACGCCTGCTCCAGGCGCAGGCCAGGCACGCTCGGCGGGAGCGAGGGCAGCTCGATCACCTTCCGCTCCAGACGGGCCTCGAGGTCCGGGACGGCCCCCGAGTCGTCCACGCCCAGCGCCGCCGGCAGCGCCACCAGGAGCGCATCATCGAGGTGCGGACGCAGGCCAACCGCCACCCGCTCCCGGAAGTCGGCCCGGTCGAAACACCGGGCCAGGGCCAGCCCGTCCAGGTGCCGGGGCGACGGTGACGGCTCTTCCAGGCTGACGGCGCGGGCCTCCACGTGCAGGTCGAAGCCGGCAGCGGAGACCGGGAGCTGGGTCGCGCACAGCTCAGGCCAGAGATCGCGGTAGCCAGCGAGGCCGGCCACCAGCACCCGTGCCCCCGGCCAGGACACCTCCATAGTTCGAGGCACCAGGCAACTCGGCCGCAGGGTACCGGCCGCCGTGGCGACGAGATGGTTCCGGCCCAGGTCTCCGACCAGATCCAGGCCCTGGTCGGCACCTGCCTCCCGGACCAGCTCCAGCGCCTCGCCTAGGGCGGCACCCGTCAGCGCGTAGGGATGCTCGGGTCGCTCGGACACGAAACCGGCCAGCTCGCGCTCCGGCGACGCCACCAGTCCGCGATGGTAGCCGAGAACGTCGAGCGCCCCGTGGCGCTGACGCAGCCCTCCCTGGCCTCGGCCCACCACCAGCGTGCGGGCGCCGCGACGGGCCGCCACCAACCCGGCGACCAGGCCAGCCAGCCCCAGCCCGACCACGACCACGTCATACGGGGACCGTTGGGGCGGCATGCTCGAGATCGAAGAGGTCCCGGTAGATGGTCTCGTTCAGCGCCAGCTGACGGGCGGCGTCCTCGAACAGGATCGGGCGAGCGCCCTTGGCCCGCTCGTCCAGGAACTCCTCGATCCGCCCAAGCGGCGCCTCCGACGGCTGGAGCCGCTCCAGCAGGCCGCCGGCGCGATACGCACAGAAGCCACCCTGGCATGGTCCCATGCCCACTCTGAGGCCCCTGAGCAGGTCGTCCACTCGCGCCCGGCCGAAGCCGCGGGCGAACTCCTCCGCGGTCTGGCGGGAGACGATCTCGCACTCGCAGAGGAGGTCGGCATCTCCACCACCGCGGGCCTCGTTGGCCTGGGCACGGTCGCCCACCTCCAAGTAGCGGTGGCGGTCACCCTCGGGGAAGGGCAACTCCTCCGCGGCGGTCTGACAGGGGGCGGTGACCCCCAGCTTCCGACAGACCACGTCGGCCGTCTCCTCGGCCATCAGCCGGCAGGTGGTGAGCTTGCCGCCGACGATCGAGACCAAGCCCTCCACCCCCGCCGAAGCGTGGTCGATCACGGTATGGGCCCGGGTCAACGCCCTGGATGCGGCCCGCTCCTGGCCCGGGTCGTACACCGGCCGGGGGCCGGCGTAGCAGCGCAGGATCCGGTGCCGGGCCGCGGCCGGGATCATCTCGGCCGCCGCGGACACGATCACACGGACCTCCTCCGGGGTGATCTCGTAGCGGTCGACCTCGTCCATGGTCCGGTCGGTGGTGCCGAGGATGGAGACCGGCCCCACCGGGACCACGATGTCGCCGTCGGACGGGAGCCGACAGCGGTTGACAACGGCTGCCGAGACCCGCTGGTTCAGGATCACCATCGTGCCCCAGCCCGGCGCCATCTGGAGCCGAACCCCGGCCAGGGCGGCGACCCGCCCCGCCCAGACCCCGGTCGCGTTGGCCAGGACCTCGGTCCCGACCGTACGCCGCTCGCCGGTGCGCCGGTCCTCGACCACGACCGCCCGGACCCGGCCCTGCTCCACCTCCACCCCGACCAGCTTGGTGTAGCGCAGCACGCGGGCGCCGTGGGCTTCGGCCGAGGCGACGCAAGCCCGGAGCAGATGGAAGGGCTCGATGGTCGCGTCGGGGACCTCGAAGACCCGCCGGACCCCCGGGCCGAGCAGCGGCTCCCGCCTCCGGGCCTCCTCGACCGCGATCTCATCGACCTCGATCCCGGCCGCCCGACATCCCTCCAGGAAGCGCGGGGGGTAGTCCTCCTCGTCCCCCTCCAACCAGCAGAAGAGCCCGCCCGTGTCCTCGACGCAAGAGCGGGCGATCCGGCGCAAGACCGCGTTCTCCCGGCTGCACTCCCGGGCCGACAGAGGATCGCGGACGACGTAGCGGGCGCCCGAGTGGAGGAGGCCGTGGAAACGGCCGCTGGTGCCGCTGGCCAGGTCGCCCTCCTCCACCAGAAGACAGCGCACCCCGCGCATGGCCAGATCGCGCACCAGCGCGGTCCCGGTGGCGCCGCCTCCGACCACCACCACCTGGTAGTCCTCAGTCATCCGACCACCTCGGCCAGGCTCCTGATCAGCAGCGCGCTGGAGGTGGCGCCCGGGTCCTGGTGGCCGATCGAGCGCTCGCCCAGGTAGCTGGCCCGGCCCTTGCGGGCGAGCATGGGGACAGTGGCCCGTGAGCCCTCCTCGGCGGCCCGGGCCGCCGCCTCCCAGGCGGCCCGGTTGTCGCTGCCCGCGGCCAGGGCGGCATCCAGCGCCTCCAGCGCCGGGACCAGGGCGTCGAGCATGGTCTTCTCGCCCGGCTGGGCCCGACCCCGCTGTCGCACCCCCTCCACCCCGGCGGCCAGCGCGTCACGCAGTTCCCTCGCGTCGAGCTCGGACTTGCCGTCCGCGCTCTGGCCCATGCGCAAGAAGAAGGTGCCGTAGAGGGGACCGCCGGCCCCGCCCACGGTCGACACCAGGGTGGTGCCGACCTGCTTCAGGACCGTGCCCAGGTCCTTGCCCGCGGCCTGGGCAAGCACCCGCTCCTTGACCGCGTTGAACCCCCGTTCCATGTTGATGCCATGGTCGGCGTCACCGATGGCAGCGTCGAGCTCGGTCAGAGGGCCGGCCTGCTCGGCGAGCAGGCCGGCCAGCCGTTCCAGCCAGCGCAGGTTGCGCTCGCAGTCGAGGACTATGCCCCCCATCGCAACCCCGGCGTGACCACAGGTGCATCCCAGAGCGAGACCAGCTCGTCGTCGAGGCGCAGGATCGTGATCGAGCAGCCAGCCATCTCCAGCGAGGTGATGTAGCTACCGACCAGGGAGCGCTCGATGGTCAGCCCCCGCTGGCGCAGGCGCTCGGCCACCCGACGATAGACGACGTAGAGCTCGATGGTCGGGGTGCCGCCCATGCCGTTGACGAAGGCCAGGACCCGCTCCCCGGGGCGGGCGCCCAGGTCGTCCAGGATCGGCTCCAGCAGGCGGTCCACGATCTGGTCGGCCGGCTCTAGCTTCATCCGTTGCCGGCCCGGCTCCCCGTGGATGCCGATCCCGATCTCCATCTCGTCATCGCCGATGTCGAAGGTGGGCTTTCCCACGGCCGGGACGATGCAGGAGGTCAGCGCCATGCCCATGCTGCGGGCGTGGTCGTTGACCTTGCGGACGACGTCCGCCACCTCCTCCAGGGAGCCGCCGGCCTCAGCCCTGGCGCCGGCCAGCTTCTCGGCCAGCACGGTCGCCCCCACCCCCCGCCGGCCGGCGGTGTAGAGGCTGTCCTCCACCGCGACGTCGTCGTTGATGACCACGCTGCGGATCTCGATCCCCTCGCCCTGGGCCATCTCCGCCGCCATCTCGAAGTTCATGACGTCGCCGGTGTAGTTCTTGACGATGTGGACCACGCCCCGGCCCGAGCTGACCCGTTTGGTGCACTCGTAGATCTGGTCCGGGGTGGGGGAGGTGAAGACCTCGCCCGGACAGGCACCGTCGAGCATGCCCCGGCCCACGTAGCCGGCGTGCATGGGCTCGTGGCCGCTACCACCACCTGAGACCAGGCCCACCTTGCCCGCCACCGGGGCACCGGCGCGGACCACGTAGTGGGGGTCGAGGTGGACCTCGACCAGGTCGGGATGGGCGGCGCCCAGCCCCTGCAGGCTCTCCCGGACCACGTCCTCGGGACGGTTGACCAGCTTCTTCATCGCTACTGCTCGACCCAGTTGCGGGTCCGCTCCACCGCCTTCTTCCAGAAGCGGTAGCCCTCCTCCCGCCGATCCTCGCTCCACTGCGGCTCCCAGGTGCGGTCCACCTGCCAGTTTCGGCGAAGCTCGTCCAGGCTGGACCAGAAACCGGTGGCGAGGCCGGCACCGTAGGCGGCGCCGAGGGCGGTGGTCTCGGAGACGGTGGGCCGCACCACCGGGGTGCCCAGGATGTCGGCCTGCAGCTGCATCAGGAAGTTGTTGGCGGTGGCACCCCCGTCGACCTTCAGGGTGGCCAGCTGGATGCCGCTGTCGGCCCGCATGGCCTCGGCCACGTCCCTGGTCTGGTAGCACATCGATTCCAGCGTCGCGCGGACCAGGTGGCGCCGATCGACGTACCGGGTGAGGCCGACGATGGCCCCTCGGGCGTACATGTCCCAGTAGGGCGCGAAGAGCCCGGAGAAGGCGGGCACGAAGTAAGCACCACCCGAGTCCTCGACCTCCTGGGCCAGCTGCTCGGTCTCGGCAGCGTTGGCGATGAGCTTCAGGTTGTCGCGCAACCACTGGACCGCGGCCCCGGTGATCGCGATCGACCCCTCCAGGGCGTAGACTGCCCTGCCCCGCTCCAGGCCGTAGTTGACGGTGGTGAGCAGGCCGCTCCGGGAGGGCACCGCTTCGCGGCCGGTGTTGAGGAGCATGAAGTTGCCGGTGCCATAGGTGTTCTTGGCCTCGCCGACGTCGTAGCAGGTCTGGCCGAACACCGCCGCCTGTTGATCGCCGAAGTCGGCGCAGACCGGTACCTGGCCTCCGACCGGGCCGTCGGCCAGGGTGGAGCCGTAGGTAGCGGTGTCCACCGAGGGCCGGATCTCGGGCAGCATCGCCCTCGGCACCCCCAACCGGTCCAGGATCTCAGGGTCGTAGTCCAGCTTGCGGACGTCCATGAGCATGGTCCGGGAGCAGTTGGTGTAGTCGGTGACGTGGGCGCCGCCGCGGGGTCCGCCGGTGAGCCACCAGATCACCCAGGTGTCGATGTTGCCGAAGATGACCTCGCCTCGCTCCGCGCGCTGCCTCACCCCCGGAACGTTGTCGAGGATCCACTTGATCTTGGGGCCGGAGAAGTAGGTGGCGATGACCAGACCGGTCCTCTCCTTGACGGTGTCCTCGAATCCCTCATCGATCAGCTGCTGGCAGATCTCCCTGGTCCGGGTATCCTGCCAGACGATCGCGTTGTACACGGGCCGCCCGGTGGCCCTCTCCCAGACCACCGCGGTCTCCCGCTGGTTGGTGACCCCGATCCCGGCCAGGTCGGCGGCGGTGACCGACCCGTTGCCCATGGCCGTGCGGATCACCTCCTCGGTCTTGCGCCAGATCTCCATCGGGTCGTGCTCGACCCACCCCGGCCGCGGGTAGATCTGCTCGTGCTCCTGGTAGGCGGAGCTGTGCACCTTGCCGTCGTGCGTGAAGACCATGAACCGCGTTCCGGTAGTGCCCTGGTCCACGGCCGCCGCGAATCGCGCCATCGATTCCTTCCTCCCCTGGATCAGTCCGCCGCCTCGGGGACGCCGCGCTGGATCAGGACGTGCTGAATGAAGAAGTCGTAGACGAGCACGCCCAGGATGCCGCCCACGAACGGACCCACGATCGGGATCCAGAAGTAGTCGTTGACCCAGCCGTAGTTGCCGGGCAGCGCGATGTGGCCCCAGCCGGCCACCCAGGCCCAGACCCTGGGACCGAAGTCGCGGGCCGGGTTGATGGCGTAGCCGGCATTGGCGCCATAGGACATGCCGATCGCGGCCACCACGAAGCCGATGATGAACGGGATCAGGTTGGCCTTGGGCATCAGGTTGCGCTTGTCGATCAGCGCGCAGACGAACATCAGCAGGAAGGCCGTGCCCACCACCTGGTCGATGAACGGCCCGTACCAGGCGTGGAAGTAGGGCGCCGGGAAGGTCGCGAAGATCGAGAAGGTGGGGATGCTGCTGGCGCTCCCCCGGACCACGTGGTTGACGTGCTCGTAGCTCCCGATCGCCCAGCTGTAGACGCTATAGACGAGGCCGGCGCCACAGAAGGCCCCCAGCCACTGAGCCACCCAGTAGGGGATGACCTTGGCCCAGGAAAAGGTCCCCCGGACCGCGAACGCCAGGGTGACGGCCGGGTTGATGTGGCCGCCGGTGATGCCGCCACAGACGTAGACGCCGAAGGCAACCGCCATTGCCCAGCCCCAGGTGATGAGGAGCCAGTCGCCAGCGGCGTTGAAGATGGTGTGTGGGGTCTGGGCGCGGCCGGACTGGTTGAGCGCGGCCACGGCCATGGCCACCACGCCATCGCCGAAGGCGATCAGCACGAACGTTCCCAGGAACTCGGCCATCATCTCGCCGACGATGCCCTTGCGGATCGGGAGCATCGAGCTCAGCGCCGCGGTTCCCGTCAATCGTTGTTCAGCCATTCACACACCTCCGTTCGCCATCCCCGGGCCCCACGGCCCGGGCAAAAGAAAAGAGCCCGCGCCTCCACGCATCGCCGAGGCGGGACTCCACTCCTTTCGTGTCCCGGGCCAGGCCCTAGACGCGAGTGTCGACCTTCCTGCGCTGGCTGTCAAGGTCCTCGATCCGAATCGCAACCGAGTCGGCGCCGGATGCGAAGCAGGCGGCCACCTCCGCCCGGGTTCGGATGAGCCCGTAGGCAAGGAGGGGACGGGGCAGGCGGCTTCGTAGACCCGCTTCCAGGTGGGGCAGGGCCACCCCCGGCGAGATGGCGGTGCCCACCCCGGTCGGGCTCGTGGCCAGCGCCCTTTCGATCCCAGTGGAGTCCAGGGCACCGATGCGGAGCAGGGCGAGGATGCCCGCCTCCGCCAGCAGGGCGGCCCGGCCCGGGCGGCGGCTGATCGCGGAGCGCACTCCCAGCCGCCCGGCCAGGAAACGCGCTGCGGCCAGATCGGACCCGAGCCCTTCGACCTGGTCCACGTCTACGGTCAGTGGCAGCGGGGGAGCGGCACAGAGCTCGGTCAGGGTCTCCAGGGTGACGTCTCGGATCAGGATGCCCAGGCCGGGGCCGGGCTCGGGCCAGCTCCCGGCCGCCCCGCGCACCACCAGCAGACGGGGAAGCGCTACGTCCACAGGGCTTCGGCACTGGTGGTGACCGCCAGCGCGCCCGCCTCCAGCACGGCGGTAGCGTCCTCGGGAGTGCGGATGAAGCCGCCGGCCAGCAGCGGCCGGCCCAGGCGGGGCACGACCAGGTCCCGGATGTGCGGGAGGATCACGCCGGGGAGAAGCTCTACGATATCCGGTTCAGCCCGGGCGATGGCAGCGAGGCCGTGATCGATCGAGGCCTCGTCCTGGACCAGCAGGCGCTGGATCGCGACCACGCCATGGGCACGGGCGGAGCGGACGACGTCGCCGCGGGCACTGATGGCGGCGTCGGCCCCGCAGCGCACGAGCCAGCGCAGCCCGCCCTGGTCCGCGCTCAGCCCGTCCACCAGATCCAGGTGGACGGCGGCCAGCTTGCCGGCGGCGTGCACCTGCTGCAGGACTGGCGCCAGCTCCAGCCCGTTGGCCCGCAGGATGAAGAGCACCTGGGCCCGCGCGGCCAGCGCCCGCCCGACCTCGGCCTCGCCCTTGACTGCAGCCCCGAACGGGAAGGCTCGGAGGCGGTCGAGGAAGCCGGCCAGCGACGAACCGCCCGCCCTGGTCACCCCGGGCATCTTGACATCCTCTCTGCCCCGAAGAGCGGAGGTTTCCGGTGTCCCGGATGGTTCGGGTAACGCCGTCCCTTTCGTTCTCAGGGACAGTCTCCGCGCAGTCACGGCATATCCTGCTGCCGCAACCAGCTGTACCACACCCTACGGACTGTGCGGCGCTTCACCCCGGCCTGGAGGCCGGTGCACTGCGCCGCACCTGGCGGCGACGTCAGCTGCCGGCGATATCACCCGTCGAGCCGTGGCCTCGGCCCGGGAGTCGAGAGCACCGGGGCACGCCGACACTGCCGCAAGCGCCGGCCCACCGTCCTGTAAGCGCCGGAGGCGGGTCGCCGCCATGCCCGTCCAGGCATCGACGCCGCACACCTCATCCGGCGACCACGCATGCGTCCCCTTCAGTCGGTGCTGGCGTCGCCAACGGACGCGGCCACCCGCAGGGCGGCCAGGAGCCGTGCGCCGTCCGGGCTGCCCCAGCCGGTGCACGGGTCCCATCCAGGCCCGGCCCTGTACGCACCGTTGCCCCCGTCGGTTACGTCGTGGAACGCCCCCGACCCGATGGGCAGCGCGTACAGGCGCGGATTGATGGGGGCGGGCAGCCCACCCAGCTCCTCCGCCAACAACGCCAGCAGCCCTGCCCAGAGGGGCGCCACCGCGCTGGTGCCGCCCAGCACCTGCTGGGCGCCGCCGACCAGCACCCGGTAGCCGGTCTGCGGGTCGGCATTCCCGGCCACGTCGGGGACGCCACGGCCAACGTGCCCACCGGGATTGGCAGAAGGTGGAATGCCGGCCCCTTGCTGCCAGGACGGCAGCGAGTAGACGTCGCTGACCCCGCCACCGGTGGCTCCGGAGGCGTCGTTCCACACGACCTCCGACGCGATGGTTCCGCCCGCAGCGGTGAGCCGGGTGCCGCCGCAGCCGATCACCATGGGATGCGAAGCCGGGAAGTCGACGTGGGCCAGGCCATCGCCAACGCCGTCGCCTGACCCCTGGTCGCCCGAGGAAGCGCAGATCGCCACCCCGAGCACGGCGCCGTCCTGGAACACACCGTCGAACGCCGCCAGCGCCTGCTGGGACCAGCTCGATTCCGGAGCGCCCCAGCTGATCGAGATCGCAGCCGGCCGGGCGTGGACAGCGGCGCTGAGCGCATCCACGAATCCCTGCTCGGTGTTCGGCGCGAAGTAGGCCGCCAACGCCACCGCGTTGGCCACGCTCCCAGCCACCTCCAGGTCCAGCGTCACCTCGTAGTCTGGCCCCTGGGGCGGCGTGCCGGGACTATTGGTGGCGCCGTCGACCGAGACCGAGCTGACCGCCGGCAAGGACAGGCCCAGCGAGGAGAAGTAGGCCTGCAGGTCCCGGGTCGAGTATCCGTTGCGTGTCAGTGAGCATTAGCCAGCCGACCCGCAGCCACCGGTTGCCCGGTGGCGGCCCCGGTCTTACCCGCTTGCGCGGTGCCGGGTTCCTGCTTGGGGTCCCCACGAAGCCTGCTTCGTGGGGTCCCCTCCTGCTTCATCGCCGTGTGCCCAGCACGGCTGGGTCTTACCTCGGCTCCACAG
>CADDZO010000035.1 GCA_902812395.1 bacterium
TGGCGCTCGGGCGGAGCCGGCCGGGGGCGGAGCCCGTCCCTGCCGTAGGCCCGGTAGGCCCGCTCCCACCGGTAGAACAGGGTCCTCGAGATCCCGAGCTCCCGGCACACCCGGGCCACCCCGCCCCTGCCCAGGGCCCGGGCCCGCAGGATGACCCGCTCCCGCTGGCGTGCCACACTCTCCTTCGTAGACACGGCGCACCTCCCGTCGTCTTCGTGGATGGCAGGAGCGTGCGCCGTGTCACTGACATCCCCCACCACCCCGTCGAGGGGGTCAGAGTGCAAACACCCCTTGGAAGCCGCACAGTCTAGGGCAGCGGGCTGTCCAAGAGCCGCTCGGCGTAGGTGCCGACGGCGGTACCGTGGCCGGCCGCAATCCTTTCAGGTACTCGAGATCGCGCATGGCGGAGGCGCGCTTGTCATCGGGAAGGTCCTGAGGGTCGGTGGAGCGCCCGCCCGGCGCCTGGCGGGGATGCACCTTGACTAGCTGGCCGCGGTGGAAGGCCTTGACCAGCTGGCGGTCAGCGCGCACACACCGTCGCTCGCCGACCAGCGAGTGGGAGATCGAGTACAGAGCCTTGGTCACCGCGATGTGGCAATCACGGGCGACCACGGGCTGGGCGTAGAGGGGAACGTCCTAGGAGGAGGTCGGCGCCGGCAGCAGCCGGGACCGCTCCTCCAACTCGAAGTGCTCCCTCGGCCGCCGCTGGGTAGTGCTGTGGATCCGCATCCCTGCGTCCTCTCGGCGCCAGCGTTCCATCCAACGGTGCGCTTGCTCCAGCCTGCAACCCCGAGCCGCGGCAGTAGGGGACGACCCGTTCCACGCGAGGCTGATCGTGGGGCCGCCACACGCGAGCGGGGTCCTCGACGAAGCCCCGGGCCTGTGCGTACTCGAGAAAGCCGGCGTTGAAGCGCGGCGTGATCGGATCCGCCTCGATCACGATCGCCTTGAGCGAGTCCGGGATGACGACCCAGAAGATGCCTCCGAAGAAGAGGCAGGCCTGCTCGAAGCCCTCGATGACCGTGTCCAGGGTCTCGTAGAAGGTGAGCCAGGAGTTCCCAGGCCGGCCGTCGCTTCGCTCCGCAGCTGAGGAGTCAGACGCCGCTGCTGGTTCCCCAGATTCCTCCCGGCCGCTGAGGGAGAGAAAGTGATAGGTTTATCCATTCGTTCGAATGGAATGGACGCGACGTTGCCAGGTTTTGACCTCCTGGTCGGCTGGACTCGACTCTTTACCTTGCAGCCCACCCATTCCAACACCGGGTATCTCAGATATGTTGACCACTACCCGCCCTGCTGAGGGCCGCCAGCACATCACGGCCGGGTCTTGGAGTGGTCGGCCGAGTCGCTCAAGGTCGGGTGAAGGACACGGAACGTCGCAGCACCATGTCCCACGTGCCTGTGGCCTCGCTTCCGTCCCTGCCCCACCCTTCCATGTTAGGATACGAACTTGTGGTCGCGGTCACTAGGCTGCGCCGCCCAGTCGGCGAGCGATATCTTGGTCGCCGATCGAGGGACCGTAAGAGCTCTCCTCGAAACCCATATGCCAGTATGAGATGACGGCACTTGCACCAACCCGCCCCAGTCAGAACCTAGCGAGCAGCCCGAAGCTGAGCCCAATCTTCTGTGTCCTCCCTGACGAGGAACCAGGTTGGTGCTGGTGTCATGACGTAATCAGCCAAGCCTCTGGCCGCAGAATTTGGAGGTCCACGGCCGAGGGCACGCCTGAGGCCATCAGTGATCTCCACGCCACGGTTGGGAACTTCGAACGATGGACAACTGCAGGATGAGCCGGAGGTGGAGCGAAAAGGGCGGGAGCATAGCCGATCTGAGGCCGTGGTTGCTCGGCATGGCGCTTCTGCTCTTCCTGGCGGCTTGGCTGTTCTCAAACCCAGCAGGGGCAGCCCCGGACGAGGAGGCGCATTATATCAAGGCTGCAGGGCTAAGCCAAGGGCAGGTTCTCGGACCGCAGATCCCTCCCGTGCGCACCCCGGGGGAGTCCCAGGTGACGTGGCTCTGGTTCCGGAACGTCTCGCGGAGTTATCACCTGCCGTCCCGCCTGGCACCGCCAAACTTTGCGGGCTGCTATGCCTTCCGCCCAGATGTGCCAGCTGGGTGCACCCGCAGCCTCGGCTCCGAACCGGCTGGACTGTACAGCAGCTACACGGCTGTCTACCCACCAACTGCGTACCTCCTACCGGCGCTCTTTATCCGTTTCGCCAGTAATGCCTTTGCCGGCCTCCTGCTCGGGAGAGTCGCTATGGCGATCGTGACCAGCGCGCTGCTACTGCTTGCCGTTGCATCAGCCTGGCGGGGCAGTTCACTCTCATTGCTCGGGTTGGCACTGGCAGTTACCCCTATGACGCTCTTCCTCTCCGCAGTGCTTAGCGACTCAGCCGCTGAGGTGGCTGGCGGTGTGTGCTTCCTCGCCGCGTTGCTGCGGGTTTTGTATGATCGAGGCAAGCCCTCTCTGGTTGTCCAGATCGCGCTCGCTATGGGCGGTGCTGCACTCGCTGCTAGCCGGCCCGTAGGTCCACTTTGGGTCGTCTGTGACGTGATCGTGGCTGCCACCATGATCGGCCCGGCTGAGCTCTATCAGGTAGCCGTTCGCTCCTCATCCGGCGTACGCGCAGCAGCAGTGATCGTGGTTGCGGCCATGATCTTCGCCGTCGGTTGGACGGTCGCTATCAGAGCCGTCCCAGCCACATCCCCACGTTCGGTTCTCTTCATGCTGGCTCCTGCCCTAGGGGAACTGCCGGCGATGCTGCAGCAGGCGGTGGGAGTCTTCGGTTGGCTGGACACACCGCTTCCCAGCGTGGCCTACGTAGTCTGGGCCGTGCTCACTGGGACTCTGGTACTGGCCGCTCTGATCGTAGGGACCTGGCGGCAGCGGATAGCACTTGTCGTGGGCGCGCTACTTTACCTAGTCACTTCGACTGGCCTGACGGCCGCCCTAATGACCTCTAGTGGCCTTGGTGCGCAGGGGCGCTACTATCTGCCGGTGGCGATAGCGGCACCGATGTTGGCTGCGGAGGTGGCCCTCACTAGGCGAGTTTGGACCATCCTGGAACGATTCCTTCTGGCCTGTGGAGCCGCCGTCTTGGCCGGGGTTCAGCTCTCCGCGTGGTGGCAGGACGCACGCCGCTATGCAGTGGGCGCCAACTCATGGCGCCTCTTTGTCTTCCACCACGTGAGCTGGTCACCATCGTTGGGGTGGTGGCCTTGGATCGGGATGGCGGCTGCTGGCAGCCTCTGTATCTTCGCGGCGTTCTTTGTGCCGGCACTCCGCCCTGCGGCATGGCCGCCCTCGAGGCCGTCCCCGGCCGGGAGGCGGTGAGGCCGATCGACGTCTACCGGACCCTGAGCCGAGCCGCCCTCGACCTTGCAGCGGCCGCCGGCGTCGGGGCGGCGTCGGTGTCGCGCTTGGCTGCGCTCCTGGCCGGTCCGGCCGACGGGCGGGGGAGCTGAGCCATGACCACGGTAGTGGACTGGCGGCGCTTCAAGGCCGAGCGCCGTCGCTTCGCCATGCTGACCGCCCACGACTATCCCACCGCCCGCATGGCCGAGGAGGCCGGAATTCCCGTCCTGCTGGTGGGGGACAAGTCTGGGGAACGTGGTGCTGGGCTATCCCACCACCGTGTCCGTGACCCTGGAGGACGTGCTCTATCACGCCCGCGCCGTGGCCCGCGGCGCCTCCAGCGCGCTTTAGTGGGCGACCTCCCGTTCATGTCCTACCAGCCCTCCCTGGAGCGTGCCATCGTGTCGGCAGGCCGGCTCATCCAGGAAGGGGGGATGCATGCGGTCAAGCTCGGAGGTGCGGGCCCCTCGCTGGAGGTGGTGCGGCGCCTGAGCCAGATCGGCATTCAGGTGATGGCCACCTCGGACTCGAGGCGGTAGACTACCGAGGTGGTGGAGTGGGTGACGGTGGCGCTCCGCATCCCCACCATCGGGATCGGTGCCGGACCGCACTGCGACGGCCAGGTGCTGGTTGCCCATGACCTGCTCGGCCTGACCCGGGGGCGCACACCGCCTTCGTCAAACGCTACGCCGACCTCGGCGATCAAGCGGCGGCGGCCTGTGGGCCTCCGCTCGCGCGGTGGCCGAGGGCCAGTTCCCAGGGCCGGAACACTCGTACCGTGGCAAGGCCGGAGGGCGGGGGGGCGGCGGCGTCTGAGCGGCTAGCCCTGATCGGCGATGTGGCCGGGATACGGTCGGCGACCGAGGGCTGGCGCTGTGCCGGGGAGAGGGTCGGGCTGGTGCCGACCATGGGCGCCCTGCATGCCGGCCACCTGAGCCTCATCCAACGGTGCCGACAGGAGTGCGACCGTACCGTGGTCAGCATCTTTGTGAACCCGCTTCAATTCGGCCCCGGAGAGGACTACGAGTGCTACCCGCGGCGGCTAGAGGACGACCTAGCCCTGCTCCGGGCGCAGCAGGTGGACGCCGCCTTCGTGCCCTCAGTGGAGGCCATGTACCCACCCGGTGCCACCACCCGGGTACGGGTGAAGGGGATCGACGAAGTGCTCGAGGGGAGGCACCGCCCCAGCCACTTCGAAGGTGTGGCCACGGTGGTGCTGAAGCTGTTCAACGCGGTGCGTCCGCACCGCGCCTACTTCGGTCAGAAGGATGCCCAGCAGGCAGCGCTGGTGGAACGCCTGGCCCGGGACCTGGACACCGGGGTTGAGGTCGTCGTTTGTCCAACCGTACGCGAGGCCGACGGGCTAGCCCTGAGCTCGCGCAACGTGTACCTCAGCGAGGAGGAGCGGATCGCCGCCCGCCGCCTGGTCGAGGCCCTGCGCGCTGCCAACCGGCGTTACCTGGAGGGAGAGCGCGATCCCGAGCGGCTGCGCGGGGCGATGCTGACGGTGCTGCGGGCCGAGCCGCTGGCCCGGGTGGACTACGCGGAGGTGGTGGACGAGCGGACCTTCCAGGGCCCGGGACCGCTGGCGGTCCTCGCGGTGCGGATCGGCGAGGCCCGTCTCCTCGACAACCACCGCCTGGGCGACCCGCTCCCCTAGCCGGCCCGCTCCCGCCCGAGCGGTCGTCCTCCAGTCCGCCTCATCCCTCCGGGCCGAAGGCGGCGTGGTCGGGGTCACCCCGGCGGTGGCGTGGGCGAATGGCCGCCACACCACGGCCAGGTACCGGGCGGGGGCGACCGCCTCGACGATCAACCAGGACGACATCGGCGCCACAGTAGTCCCGGAGCACCATCAGCAGCACGAGCGATCACGACCCAGCCCAGGGCCAGGTCACGACCGCCTCGTCCAGCGCCCCAGATGGAAGGCCCGGCCATTGCCCCGAGCTGCGGTCCGCCGACAGACGTAGGGGAACACGGTTCCGAGCAAAGCCAGGAAGGGCAGGGTGGCGCTGGCGGTGACCGGACGACGAAGGCGCTCCCTCCGTGAGCGTCGTTCCACCAGCCAAAGAGGATGAAGAGCAGGCTCAGGAAGGCGGTCGCCAGCAGAGCGTTGCCGGCGTCCGCGTGCCTAGGTGGACCCGCCTGAGGAGCCCGGAGCGGGGAAGGATGTTGTCGCGGGCCATGGGGAAGATGAGCCGGGCGGTGGCGGCGGTGCCGACTACCGCGAGGGCGAACATCGAGAAGATCACAAAGAACAGGAAGAGCCCCCTCAGGGTGCGCCCCAGCCAGTGCTCGATGATGAAGACGAGGGACACGGGGCTGGCTCTGGTCAGGCCCGGGTCCGGGAAGGTGATCCGTGACCCCGATCAGGGCGACCATGCCCAAGGCTCCCGATGAAGAGATCGACTAGACGATCGCCTTCGGCACCGTCACCCGGGCGTGGATCGCCTCCTCGGAAAGGTCTGTCGCCAGCTCGAAGCTGATCATGGTGAAGATGCCGGTCAGGAAGGCGAACGGCAGCTGTCCGAGCCAGTCGCCCCCGGCCGACTTCCCGCCCAGGCGGGAAGGGAAGCCGAGCGCGGGTGCGTGGGCCGCGTCAGGGCAACAGCGACCAGGATCAGGACCGCCCACCGGCTAGGTAGCGGCGACGTTGTTGACCAGTGAGGCCAGTCAGATCGAACCAGGCTGACGCCCGGCGGTGCGGCGAGGACAACGAACGTGATGACCAGGTTGGATTGGGGGTTGGTGGGGTCCAGGCCTGGTCCGTCGCCCCGAGGATCATGCGGCGCGCGGCGAGGAGGCAGCGGCCGGGGGTGCCAACGCCGTCATCGGAGCGGAAGGTGTGTTCGCACCTCGACGACGGCCAGCGCCTCCAGCTCCTGCACGTAGCCTTCCAGGTCTCACTGTCCGCCCCGCCAGCTGCCTGTCTCCAAGATCCCCTGGACGCGAGCCCCAGCTCGCAAACGACAGGACCAGACGCTGGTCCTCACAGAAGCAAGGCGCATAACCCAGCTGCCTACCCCACCCGGTCCGGGCAGAGCCTTTCGAACTGGACGCACACGGTCGGATCCACCCGAAGTGGTGGAGCATTTACCGAAGCCTGTCCAGGTGATGCTCGGTGAGCAGGTTTACGGCCGAGAGTGAGAACGGGCATCGTCGTCGTCGACGGACTCCCCTTTGTTGTTGGGTGACGAAGAGGATGACGGATAGCCTTGAGTGCTCGGCAGTGGACAGACAGGCTCAGCCCTTCTGCAGCGGCCACCATTACGGCTTCAACCTCGCAACCAGGGACAAACCCTTCCGGAGCCACGGGATGCGATGTCGGCGCTGCCGGGCCCGCTGCTCTTCGGCGCCCCGATCCGGGGCCCTCATCGGATGAGCACAGTACTCGAGAAGAGGCTGCGCCACAGTAGGCCATTGGAACCTCCTTGCCAGACCATGGGCTCTTTCGCCGCAGTTATGGCGAAAGGATTCATTCTCGGCCAACTCGATGATGGCAGCAGCCAAGGCGTTCACATCGCGCGCAGGGATAACGATTCCTGCCCCCGTGTCTCTCACTAGGTCCGCCATGCTATCACCCTCGGTGGTAATGACTGGAAGGCCAGCCCAGAGATAATCGAGGACCCGGGTACGAAAGCTAAACCGCGCCTCCAAATCCAACTGGTGTAGGCTGATCCCCACATCGGCTTCAAGTAACAGCGCCGCACGCTCCTCGTATGGTAGCCATCCGGTGTCAAAGAAGACCGTCGACCCGATGAGTCCAAGCTCAGCGGCAAGCTCGACAGCGCGTCTGGCGGTAGTCATCTCCGGAACCAACGGGCTCGGGCTCTTCATCGAGGGGAATACGACTCGAAGTTGGGGGAGCCGCGATCGAACCTGCGCCGCAGCGTTGATGAGACTTATGGGATCAAACCAATTCCAGATTCCGCCACCCCACAACACGACAAAATCGCTTGGGCCGATTCCATCCACCACACCACGAAGGACGTGGCGGGTGGGACGTGGAGGGTCGGGCGGCAAACCGAATGGAACGACTCGCAGCAGCTTGACGAGGCTTGGATCCTCAGCATGAACGGGAGGGTTAATTCGGCCTGCAGCTGCCATCCATCCGATCCAGAAGTCGCGCTGTCGTTCAGAAGCACACAAGAACATATCACCGGCCTGAAGTGCTCGAGTAAGTGCATGAGCGACATCCGCGACGATCGCCTGCTGCTGCGCCGGCGAGGAGTCACTGTTCTGGTGCAGTGCCTCAAGCAGAGTTGGGTCGTAGAGATCAACCACCAAGTGTTGCGCCGTCCACAGCCGTGGCTGAGCCCCTACGAGGTAACCAATGGCCATGACGATGTCATGCTTGTCGACAAGGGACGGCAGTGTATGATCGTCGTACGGAACTACTGAGAACTGCTTGCTCGTGCGGCGCGGCATACCGGGGGCGGCTAGGGTGGTGACGTGGGCCGTTGACAGAACTGTTGCGAGCTCCCAATTGCGAATCGAGGGGCCCGTCATTCTGTCATCCAAAGGTTCATGACTGACGATGAGTACGGAACTCACGGCGTAGACTCCGTCAGGAGAGGCTACCGAGGCCGTGCCGGGGCCGCGGTGATGGAGCGCCACACGCTGAGCAAGGGTCAGTCGGCACGGCCAACGGGATCCGAATCTGAAGCCGCAGGTACGGCCGCATTTGGGGCTAGCATCCCCGGTTGTTGGGCGATACCACGAAACAGTCGGGCAAATGGCTTGGGGAGAGGGCCGACCAGCGCGCAAAGGTGGCCTTCGACTTCGCTTGGGCGAAAGCGGAGGGAAGTAGTGAGGGCGGCCTCGAGATAGGCCAACGCTCGACCCCAACGAGCTTCTCCCGTGACCGCATAGAGACGCTTCAGGATGGTGATGAGGGTGTCCCAGGTGTGGATGGGCCTGTAGTCGGCGGCATTGAAGAAGGCGAGGTCTCCATAGCCGAGCTTGAATACATCGACGTCGGCCCTCGTGCGCCGCTTCTGCTGTAGAGTCCTGGCTCTCCAGTAACGGAACACGCCGGTCCATCCTTCCCACAGCACAAGAAAACTCTCCTTGCGGTAAGGCCCGCGCAGGGCGTTCGCGAGATGCCAGCGAGAACGGGCAGCGAAGATCTTGACCATTCGTCGCTTTTCGAAGTTCTTGAAGACAGTATACAGCAAGTTACGCTGGATCAGCCTGTACTTGAATCCGTAGGCCTGGGAGCGGGTGGTGGCTGAGTGGATGTGTTGTACGCGTGCCTGTGGCACGGACCAGAAGTCCTCTCCTTGGATGGTTGCACGGAAGCACCAGTCTACGTCTTCGTAGTACATGAAGTACGCCTCGTCTAGGGGGCCAACGCGAGTAGGGGCGAAGGCGTCACGTCGGAGGAATGCTGCCCCGAAGCAGCAACCCATCACCGGTTCCTCAAGATCATACTGGCCGACGTCGGGCTGGCCGATGCCCCGGTTGAAAGCAGCACCCATGGGGTCGATGGCGGTGCCAATGGCATCGATGAGTTCGGGATCTTGTGCGAACACCATCTTGGGGGCGAAGCCAATTGCCGTGGGATGGCGCCTAGCGGCATCTACCAGCAATTCAATGGTTTCAGGCTCAACCTGAGCATCCGGATTGATGAGGAATACGAAATCACCTTTGGCCTCGCGGACGCCCCGGTTGATACCGGCGCTGAAGCCGGCATTGTGGCCGATCTGGATGAACCTGATGCCCGGCCGCTGGGCCACGAGATGCTCCGCTACCCCGTTGCTGGATCCATTGTCAAGAACCAGCACCTCGATCGCGGGATAGTGGGAGGAGCGGAGCGAGTCGAGGCAAGCCGCCAGATCCTCCGGTGCTGGCTCATAGGTCAGCACGATTGCAGTGACCAGGGGGGCGTGATCCTCTTGGCTGCTCTGGACTTTTGGGCCCAAGCTGTGCGAAGGACGCGGGATCGCAGCGGCCTCTGCAATGATCTGCTCATGAGCCTCGATTGCCCGCTCCCATCGGTAGGAAGTCGCCCGCCTGGCGGCCGCGGCACCCATTGCTTGGCGCCGCTGAGGATCCAAGACCAGTGCTCGCCACGCGTCCCTGAACTGGCGTGGGGAGTCGACGAGGAGGGCTGTCTTGCCGGCCCGGGCTATCTCGGGGTGGGCGCCGACAGCGTATGCCACTGCCGCACATCCAAGACATTGTGCCTCGAGGAGAGGCAATCCAAAGCCTTCCCAGCGCGAGCATGTGACGAAGAGGTCAGCCGCCCGGTATGCGAGAGCCATTTCGCTAGGTGGTGCGCAGAGCACCGCAATCCCTCCTCCTCTCACGATGGCCTGCGCATCTTCCTCGTTCCCGTAGCCGATGCAGAGAAGCGCCACGGGCAATCCTTCCTCACGAAGTGCCCGATGATGTTCCAGCAATTCCGCTACGCCCTTGTAGGGCTGGCCCTTGTGGTTCAGCCGCCCAACGTACAAGGCCAGAACCTGATCATCGGCGATACCGTGCTGTCTTCGGTAGGACACAACTTCATCTGTCCCTACCGGGCGCAGGTAATGTTCCGAACCCCACGGTACTACTACTGCACGGTTTGCCAATTCTCTCGGCATCTGCCGCCGCAAGAAGTCGGAAATCGTTACCAGACGGCTCGCATGGGGAAGATGACGGTGGTACAGCGTCCACCGCGCATAGGCGAAGTCAGCGCGCAGCCACGCCGGCATACCCATTGTCGAGGAAACCCCGTGATCCACGGCGACTACAGGAATATGTAGGCTAGGGATAATGCTGAAAAATGGAAACGAGTGGATCTCGACCACGTCCAATCCCTCACGGCGCAAGACCTGCACCCATGAGCGTGCTCTGAGATCGTTCAATGGGAAGAGTTTGGTAGATCTGATCGGTATCACCCGTAGTCGATAGGGGCGGCCGGAGTACATTTCGTCAGCGAGCGAACAGTAGACGGTGACGTCGTGGCCACGTTGAGCTAGACCGGTGGCGAGTCTGTCCACACAAAGATCCACGCCGAACCCCATGAGCATACGTTCGGTGGCGAAGCCAATCCTCATCGCTCATCTCTTTCGGTGGCTAGGACTCGTTCCAAGGTTGTGATCCTGCGGCAATGGTCGAAGGGCAGCAGGCAGCCGCCAGTAATGGCCAAGCAAGGCAATCCCGCCATCTCTACTGCGATGGGTTCGAACCCGAAACGGGAATGCCCCACCCAACACGGTGTAAGGCTGTCCTGTCCTGGTGTCACTGATGATCACCCCGGCTCGAAACAACCCCTCGAGCAAGGGCAGATTTGGGATACAGAGGCTAACCTCCCCGGTCGGGGGCAGCGTGGACGCAGCGAGGTCGTCGTCAGTGGCGGTGGAAAGAACCACGACCCCGTCCTCCCGTTGCAGGTCGACGGCAAAGCGTGCTCCGGTCAGGGGTCCGGGCGCATGGTACTCGATTACCATCTCGAACGGGTCGCCGGTTTGGAAGACATGGGTAGGGCCCTCTGCCCCCTCGAAGCGTACCCGGGTCACGCCCACCCCCCCGCGGCCACTGGGGACCATTTGATGGAGATGCTCGACCTCGCTTGCCATCCGGGCCGACTCGCGTGCATTGACCTCGGCGAGATAGTCTGCAACTACTGTTGTGGCAGGGCCCTGCTCTCGCACGTGACCATGGTCCAGCCAGATGCAGTCGGAGCAGAACTCTCGAATAGGTTCCAAAGCGTGGGACACCATGACCAGCGTACGACCCTCCGCCCGCAGGCGGGCGATGCGGTCATAACAACGCTTCTGGAATGCCTCGTCCCCAACCGCCAGGACCTCATCGACAATGAGAACATCGGGGTCGAGATGGACGGCGATCGAGAAACCCAAGCGGGCGTACATGCCGGAAGAGTAGGTCCGAACCGGATTGTCGATGAAACGGTCCAGCTCGCTGAATGCGATGATCTCGCCCATCACGCTATCGATGTACCGGCGCGGCAGTCCAATCAGGGCTCCATTCAAGTAGATGTTTTCTCGTCCGGTGTACTCGGGATGAAACCCGGCACCAAGCTCAAGCAGGGCGGATACACGACCGTGAGTTTCGATTCTTCCGCTGTCCGGCCGCAGAATCCTGGCGATACACTTGAGGAGCGTGGACTTCCCGGAGCCGTTCTCGCCGATTATTCCGACCGCACCTCCCTGGCGCACGTCGAAGCTGACGTTCTGAAGAGCGAGAAATTCCTCGTAAACGCCGCGGCGGCGTTGGAGCAGTGCCTGCTTGAGGGTGAGGTTCCGCCGATGGTAGATGCGGAATCGCTTTGAGACGTCCCGCACCCGCACGGCCAGGTCGGTCGGCATTTACAGTTCCTCAGCAAAGCGATGAGAAAGGCGCTGGAAGAGCAGCGTACCTGCAACGAGAACCAGCGCCCCCATTCCTGCGGCGTAGGCCAACCCCGGCCAGTGTGCTGGCCAGCGGTGGAAGGCGATAACGTCCTGGAAGGCAGTAACGATCCAGGTCATGGGATTGATATATAGGACCCAGCGAAAGATTGCAAAGAGAATGCTGTTATGGCTGGCCGCCAGGATTTGATCAAGCTGGTAGATCACAGGAGTTATGTAAAACCAGACCTGGATAACGATCATGGTGAGGTACTCGATGTCGCGGAAGTAGACGTTGGCAGCGGCGAGTCCTAAGCTGAGGCCGAGAACGAGGATGAACAACACGGCCGTCACAAGGGGTAGCAGTGCGAGCGCCGGACTCACCGGAACATGGAAAAAGATCAGCAAGGGAGCCAATAGCACCAGGCTAATGGCGTAGTTGATGAACGCAGCGACCACCGTAGCCACGGTGAGCATGATCCAAGGGAAGGCGACTTTCTTGACTAGCGCTGAGTTTCCCAGGATACTGTTGACTGAGGCACCGATAGACTGTGTGAGAAAGTTCCAGGCCAGCAGCCCGGAGAGAAGATAAACGGGGTAAGATGTGCCCGGAATGCTGAAGCGCATGAACTTAGAGAAGACAACTGTATAGACAATCATATATACGACGGGATTAAGGAGAGACCACGCTACCCCGATCACGGAGCCACGGTAGCGCGCAGTCAGTTCGCGACGCACCAGCTGGCGCAACCGTTCCCGATTGAGTGCCCAGGAATTGTGAGGTAGGGCGAGAGATCGGGGCTGGGAGGGTCTGAATAGGGACAGGTGAGGATGCGCCTTCACCGGGCGGCCCTCCTTCCGCAAGTCGGAATAGTACCGGAGTATCCGGGCCGAGCGGCCGCGCGTGTCCTGCCGCTTAGCCGGCGGACCAGCTTCTGCCTGTAGGGGAATCGCTGCATCCAGGCGCGGATCTCGGCTGGGCGTACGCGGCGATGGGCACGCAGAAAGCGCCGGCGATGCCGGCTTTCGGGCAGCAACCGGACAGCGTCGACGATCCCCAGGACCGCCTTGGGTGATTCGAGCGCGAACTGGACAGCTGTGAGGACGGTAAAGAGGGCTGTAGTTGGGAGGCGTCGTAGGCCGTCCGGCCAGAGGTCGTTGTTCGCTACCAGTAGCAATCGGTTCTTCAAGATATGCCGGAGGATGAACGGGGAGCTGCGGGCCCCCGTGGCACTCCTATGGTGCCAGGCCACCGCCGGCTCGTACCAGGCGCGCCAGCCCAACCAGCGCAAACGCCAGTCGAGGTCCACGTCCTCGATGTAAGCGAAGAAGCGCTCGTCGAAGGGACGGGCACAGTGATGACTGGCCTCACGGAGGGCCTTGATCCGGTAGAGAGGAGCGGCGCCGCTTACACCGAACACCTCCCCTCCGTGATCCCACGCTGGTTGGTCCGGGTTTCCCTCGCCCCGGTTGGCAGCCCAGCCGTTGCTGTAAAGCAGATGGCCTGTACTGTCGACGATGACTGGTCTTTGTGCATTCCTCGGTCGCAGCAGCTTCCCGGTTACCGAGCCCACCTCCGGCAACCGCTCGCCGGCTGCCAGGAGCCGCTCTACGTAGTCGGGCTCCAATTCCACATCGACGTTCAACAGCAACAGCCACTTCCCTCTCGCGGCTGCCACGGCCTGGTTCGCGGCGCGGGCGAAGCCAACATTTGTGCGGTTCGCGACGACCTCGAGGGCCGGGTCCTCCTGTTGCAAGCGGCTGAGTGAGCCGTCGCTGGAGGCGTTATCGATCACGAGGCGCTGGGCCGGAACCTCCGTCTGCCGCAGCAGGCTGCGCAGGCAGCGGATGACCAGGTCCCCGCCGTTCCAGTTCAGGATCGCGGCGGTCACCTCGGCTCCTCGGCTCGCCGGCGCCGGCTGGTCCTCAGGCATTTCCTTGTCGGTCCCGTATCGATCCGTCCCGAGGGGCGCGACGCCAGTGCATGGTTGGCGAGATTAGCATGGACCCCCAACAGGGGAGGGCGTGCCCCGGTGAGGGCCACGTCGGCTACGGCTCGACCCCTACAATAGCGGCGGTCGGGCCATGCTCTGTACTTCCCTGGTAGCTCGGGTCATGCTGGACCGCCGTCGTCCGGTTCGGAGTACTGGTCCCTGATGGCCGGCGACTCGATTGCCGTTCGCGACACCTCCTGGTCGCGCTCAGCCATCGCTGCATCACCGTATCAGGTCACGCCGTGGCTTGCCATCCTAACCTGTGGCCTCACTCCCGCGTACGTGATCCGTTGGCACATCTGGTTCTACCCGACCACGCTGCTCGAGGTCATGATCGGCCTCACGATCGTGGCCTTCCTTGTGGAGACCTGGCGGTCCGGCGAGCGGCTGGCCTGGCGGTCTCCGTACACGGTTCCCGGCCTGCTCTTCTTGCTGGCGGGCTTGATCGGCGTTGTGGTTTCCCCGCTCCACGTGCAGGCAGCCGGTCTTTGGCGTGCCTACATCCTTGAGCCTCTCGCCTTCTTTTTCGTCCTCGGGACTGTTATCCGCTCCAGCAAAGCAGCGTACCTGCTTCTGGCCGGACTCGGTCTGGGGGGGCTAGCTGCGGGGCTCTCCAACTCGTTCGTGGTAGTGGAGGCAATGCGGCATCATGTCCTCCACCTCACTGTTCGCCCACCGGTAGTGATCTACAACACCGCCAACGCCATTGCCCTCTTCCTAGTACCGCTGATTGCAGTTGCTGGCGCAGTCGTCCTGTATGCGAGCAACCGCCGTTTGCGGTTGGGGGCGCTGGCCTTCGCGGCGCTTGCAGTCCTCTCCGTCCTCCTCAGCTTTTCCCGCGGCGGCTATATGGCACTAGCTGCAGTGGGAATAGGGCTCGCTCTATCACACCGCTGGCGCTGGGGACTAATTCCAGCAGTACTCGTGGTGGGTGCGGCGCTGACACAGGTGCCGCCGATCGAACACCGGTTGGTTGCCGACCTGAACCTCTCAGATCCGGCGAATTCGTTCGTCCTGCGCATTAAGCTCTGGCAGGCGAGCGTGCACATGCTTGCTCAGCATCCGCTCTTCGGCGCGGGCATGAGTGCATTCCCGGTGGTGGTTCAACCATACGCCAGGGGACTCCTCACAGCTCAGCAGCTGGTGATGTATCCTCACAACCTGATCCTGAACTTCTGGACCGAGACCGGGTTACTGGGCCTCGCCGCCTTCCTGTGGCTGTTGGTCCAGGCATTCCGGGTCTCGTTCCAGGGTTGGAGGGGGTTCCGAGGGGAATGGAGGCCTCTGTACCTCGGCGTGCTCCTGGCCATGGTGGCTGTAGTCGTTCACGGTATGGTCGATGTGCCCTATTGGAAGAACGACCTGAGTGTTGAGTTCTGGACGTTGCTCGCCATCACCTGGGTGGGCTTGAGATGTGGCCTCGGAGATGCGCCCTCCCAAGGCTTCTCCAGAGCGTCGTCATAGGAAGGCGTGTGCGGAGGATCCCGCGAGGACGAGGTCTGGGCCAGATATCGCCCTCAGCCGGGGTTGGCTGGCTCAGTGGCAGTGGATCGCTTCGTCGTGTGTGGGCCCTGCCGCGCCACTGCCGCTGGTCTCACTGTGGGTCGCCGGGCGTGTGTTGTCGTGGCCGGATCGGCTTGCCGGCGCGGGCGGACTCCCTCCTTATCCATCATAAGGGGCCCTAGCAGATTGGCTCTCCGTCCACAGTGAGCCTGTGACTGGCGGCAGCCGGATGGTGCTTGCGAGTGATTCGCACACCCTGAGCGAAGGCTGGGCCTGGAGATCGGGACCGACGGCCAGAACTGCACGGCAGGTGGCTGCCGGCACACCCTTGGACGTGTGGCAGCAGAGAAGCTGACGGCACGCCGTCGTGTACTGCTTGACGCTCGGCCTCTCCAAGGGGCTGACGCCCAGCGCGGTATTGGCAGTTACGTGCGTGGCCTCATCACGGGCCTGATCGACGAGGGATATGACTCCCGAGTCGCGCTGCTCTTCGACGCGTCGCTGCCGGTCCCACCCATGCCCGAGAGTCGCTTCGTGGCGTGCACCGTACGCCGTCGCTATCGCGGCCGACTGGGTCTGATCGAGGAGGCAACGACGGTCGGCTCACAGCTCGCACAGATTCGCCCAGCGTTGTACCATGCGACCACCCTCGCGTTGCCCGGGCGCTGCCCCGTTCCGCTGGTGGTGACTGTCCACGATCTCATTCCGTGGGCACTGGGCGGCCGGCGTCTTCTTGGGGAACGCACGCGGTGGTGGTTGGGACGGCGGCTCCTTCGTCGTGCGGACTTGGTACTAGTCCCCTCTCACGCGACGGCAAAGGACGTATGCAAGTACAGTCGGATTCCGATCAGCAAGGTGATGGTCATACCCGAGGGGGTGGCGCCGGGATTCGCTCCTGCCCTTGGCGCGGCTGACAGAGTGCGGGAACGCTTTGGCCTCCACCGCCCGTACGTGCTGTTTGTCGGGGCGCTCGATGCTCGTAAGAGTCCTCTCGCCTTGCTGCGAGCTTGGGCAACGGCATGTATGGAGGGGATAGAAGTGGATCTGGTCCTGGTAGGCCCATCCAGTCGCCAGGCACCATCCAACATGAGTGTCGCGCGCCGCCTCGGCTATGTAGATCATGCATCGCTGGTGGATCTTTACTCCGGGGCAGCTTGTCTGATCTTTCCTAGTCGCTATGAGGGGTTCGGCCTCCCCGTCCTGGAGGCAATGGCTTGTGGGTGCCCAGTGGTGGCCTTTGGCAACTCCAGTCTGCCGGAGGTGGCAGGCGATGCTGCGCTCCTTGTGAAGGACGGGGATACGGTGGCTTTGGGACGGGCAGTGGCCAGGGTCTTGACCGAACCGGACCTGGCGACCCGGCTTCGCGCGGCAGGGATCAGCCGGGCTCGCCAGTACACCTGGCAGCGGGCGGCCCGCACGACGATCGATGCGTACCAGCGGGTCCTCGATGGATGAGCGGGCACGGGACGAATCCGCTACCTGTCAGCCACAGCGTGTGGGCGATCACCAATCCTGGACAGATGTGATCACGAATATTGAACAGGTGATGGCGAGCGAGGAGGGACTCTAGCACGCCTCCTGGCCGTGGCGAGGAGGTGGGTGTGCAGGACCGAGGGAGGGGGCGCCAGAGAGATCGGCTGGACCTTCGCGGCGCTGGCTGAGACCGAGAGCGTCGTGTCTCCGCCCGTCACGATCCGTCACATTCGGGGGTTGCGGGCAGCGAGCGTTCTCCTCGGCCGGGAGGGCATGTCAGCGGCGCAGGCACCAGGCCGCGGTTCAGCAGTGGCCGCTGACCCCCCGTGGTGGGGGCAGGTCCGCGGCGGCCAGCCAGGCCAGGTTGGAGCCGTCATCGGAGTCGTCACCGGGGGAAGAGGGATGAGGCGACGGTGTCCGCGCCCCACCGATCGACCTTGCTCTGAAGCTGGGACAGGGCGTCGGGAGCGCAAGGATTGGTCAGCTGCCGTCGGCACCGGGGCCGGCCGGCTGAAAGGATTTGGCGAGGTGCCACAGGCTGCACGGCTCAGGCGGCCGGCAGCCCGTGGGGCAAGCGTGACGGTTCGTTCCGGCGCTAGGCTCCCTCCAGCTCGCTGCAAAGATGGATCTCTCGCCGTCGTCGGGGCAGCGGCCTCCGTATCCCAGCTTCCGGCAGAAGGTATTGCAGTCCTCGCAGCGTTGCTCACCCAGGTAGCGGGTCTCGCACCGGGGGCATTCGTAGACGGTGTGGGCCACCAGCTCCCGTGCCTGCTGCAGCTCTCGCTGGTAGTGCCGAAGCTCGACCTCGAGGCTGGGCCGCTGCTGGCGCAGGCGCCAGGCCGCGGTCCGGCAGCGGCCGCTGTGGTAGATCCGGCGACCACTGACCACCTGCCCGCAGATCGGGCAGGTTCGAGGCGACCTGGCCACCGTCACCGGAACCGTCGGCCCCGGGGACGGGAGATGGGTGGGTGGTCTCTGAGGCCGCTGGATCGGCCTCGCCCCAAAGCTGTGATGGGGGCATCGGGGGTTCCAGCATGGTGGTCTCCTCCCAGTTGTCGTCGGCACCTCGAGGCGCCCACCAGGCGTGGGTCAGCTCGCCATCGCTGGAACCGCCAGAGACGTGAGCGCCGCTCATGACGCCCGCCTCGGCAAGGAGCGCCGCTCGCCGCTCGTCCGCTGCTCGGTCATGGCCTCCTGATAGGCGCGCATGCGGTAGCTGTGGCCGCGGATGTTGAGCGCGACGGGGTTGTGGAGAAGGCGGTCCACAATGGCCGCCGCCACCACCTGGCCGGCGAAGATCTGGCCCCAGTCGCTGAAGCCGCGGTTGGAGGTGAGGATGATCAGGGCGCCCTTCTCGTAGCGGCGGCTCACCACCTGGAAGATCCAGTTCGCCGCGTCCTGGTTCATGGGCAGGTAGCCCAGCTCATCGATCACCAGGACAGTGGGCCTCAGGTACAGGCGCAGCGTGGAGGAGGCATTGCCCGCCAGGTGCGCCGCCTGCAGGTTCTGGACCATGTCGGCGGCCGAGGTGAAGTAGGTCTGGTAGCCGGTCTCGGTGGCGGTCACGCCGAGCGCGATGGCCAGATGGCTCTTGCCCACCCCCGGCGGCCCAAGGAGCAGGAGATTGCGGCGCTCGGGAATGAAGCAGAGGGTGGAGAGCTCGGCCACCAGCTTGCGGTCGATGGAGGGCTGGAAGTCGAAGTCGAACTCGGCCAAGGTCTGGATCACGGGGTAGAGGGCAAAGCGCAGCCGACCGCGCTGGCGCCGCGCCCGGGTCTCTTGAACCTCCAGCCGGAGCAGCTTCTCCAGCACCTGGGTGACCGAGAGCTGCTCGCGCTGGGCACGTTCCAGCTCACCGCTCAGCTGTTCGGCTGCCGTGGTCAGCTTGAGGTATGCCAGGTGCTCGCGCAGGCGCTGGTAGACGGTGGCCTCGCTCACAGCGCCCCAGGTCGCGGACCTGGGTCTGCTCACCCCGCCGGCGCAGTTCCGCTTCGACAACGTAGAGTGACGACGTGATCACCGCTGCTGGCTCGGTCAGCCTGGCCAGCAGATGACCGGGGATCGGGTGTAGCCGCGGTGCTTCCTCCTCCCAGGCCTCGCCCACCACCCGTTCCCCTCGTCCGCTGCCGCCGGCTCATGACCACCTCTCGGACCCAGCGGCGGACCAGCAGGTCGTGGTCATCCAGGGTCGGCTCCGGCGGCAGCAGCTGGTCCTGCAGCCAGGGAAGGAAGCTCTCCTTGAGCTCCCGGATCAGGCGTTCGACCTTGCCCTTGGTCTGGGCCCGGTGCGGCCGGCAAGCCTTGGGCACCGTCCCCAGCAGGGCACACACTTCCACCCACTTCGGCGCCAGGATGGCTCGGCCGTTGCTGGTCGCACCCACGCAGAAGGCGGGGTAGCGTCGGTCAGGATCTCCCTGGTCACCCGGCCCAGATCGTCCAGGCAGGCGACCAGCCGCGACAGGGTGGTGGACCGGGTGCGCTCGAGGGCGAACCGAATCGCCGGTGCTCGGCTGTAGCCCAGGATGGCCACCAGGGCCGACAGCTCGACCAGCTTCCCCCCACCGGCCACCGCCCGCAGCCCGCCCAGTCAACCTGCGTCTGCCAGCCCGTGTTGGTCTCGAAGCGGATCACGGGCTCCTTCGTCAGCTCCGGCCGCAGCCGCCGCAGATGGCGCTGGAACGCCGGGTAACTGCCCTCGTACCCGTACCGTGTGCACAGCTCCTGGTACAGGCTGCGACCCCGAATCTGTGGGCATGCCCTCAGCCGTCGCTCGAGGTGTATCACCTGGGCCTCGCTCGGCGCCGTCGGCTTGGCCCGTTCCGGGTCCCGCCGCGGCTCCGCGCTGGCCAGCACCTGGTAGACCGTCGTCCGGCTGATGCCGAACTCTCGGGCCAGCTGGCTCACCGTCCAGCCATGGCGGTGCAGGGCTTTCATCTCCATACAGATCTCTCCAGACTTCAAGCAGGGGTTCCTCCGTCATCGCTTCGGTTATCGGACGCGGCCACTGGAGGGCGCTTGTCTGTCGCGCCCAGGCAATTGGGTAGAATTAGCTTCCCTACCGCCCCGATCCAATTGCAACGAGGTCACAGCTATGGGGAAGCACCCTCCCAGCCATCCACGCCCGACGTATTCGAAGTCGCATTACGTGACAGCCCCTCACTTCACTGGCATGGACTTCTTGAGGTGGTCAACGGTAGTTGGGAACGAACATCCTGGCCGTTCTTCCTGAGTGCGCGGGACCGTTGGCGACCGCGCGTGTCCCTCTTCTTCGGAGTGCGGACAAGGAGCCGAAGCCTTCCAGCCCAACGGCGAGGACAGGGAGATGATGATGACGGCATGAGCTCGATGTCACTCCGTCACTGCGCATGCTGTGCGGGCGTGGCGTATGGAGGTATGGGCTGAGCGGATGGATATGGCCTGCGCACCGTGGGTGTCCGGGGAGCCTTGCTGCGGTGTGGAGCGACTTGTTTGGGTGTGGACCAATTCGACGAGAGGTCCGCCTGTCATGGAGGTCCTTGTGGACGTGGGATACTGTCGGCTCGTGGAGATGGCGAAGCCCGATCTTGCGCGGTACATCCGTGACGTTCCTGACTTCCCCGTCCGAGGGATTCTGTTCCGGGACATCACCCCCCTGCTGCGGGACCCGGCGGCTCTCCGATGGTCGGTGGAGCTCATGTCCGAGCCCTGGCGGGACCGCCAGGTTGAGTTGGTCGCGGCCATGGAGGCGCGCGGCTTCATGTTCGGGGCGGCGATGGCGGTTCGTCTGGGTGCTGGTTTCGTACCCCTGCGAAAGGAAGGCAAGCTGCCCTGGAGGACCCGCTCCGTCAAGTATTCCCTGGAGTACCGGGAGGACGTCCTCTACATGCATGAAGATGCCGTCGCGCCGGGTCAACGCGTGTTGGTGACCGACGACGTTATCGCAACGGGCGGCACTGCCGCGGCCGTCGTCCAGCTCATCGAGCAGGTTGGGGGTACAGTGGTCGGCGTCCAATTCCTCGTCGAGCTGGCCGAGCTGGAGGGGCGGCGGCTGCTGCCCGGGTACGAGGTCCGGAGCGTCCTCCGGCTGTGAAGCGCGGAAGGCTCGGCGGCCCGGTGGCGTTTCCATAATCGAGGGTGAGCAGAGGCATGCCGACAAGTGATGTGAGGAACCGGGCACTCGCCCGAGAGGGTGCGGATCTCGTGGAGTGGGCAGCTCGGGAGATGCCGGTGCTGGGTATGGTGCGGGACCGTTTCAGCAAGGAGCGCCCGCTGAGCGGCCTCCGAGTCGCTGCCTGCTTGCACGTCACCTCAGAGACCGCCAACTTGATGCTCACCCTGAAGGCGGGTGGCGCCGACATCGCTCTCTGCGCTTCCAATCCACTCTCGACCAACGACGCGGTCGCCGCCGCACTGGCGGAACTCCACGGCGTCACAACCTATGCCATCAAAGGTGAAGACAACGAGACCTACTACCGTCACATCCAGGCTGCTCTTGACCTCCGGCCACGCCTGACCATGGACGACGGCGCCGATCTGGTGACCACTCTGCACCGCGAGCGTACAGACCTGCTGGAAGAGGTTCGGGGTGGCACCGAGGAGACCACGACCGGGGTCGTACGGTTGCGGGCGATGGCCCGGCAGGGGGTGCTGCGATATCCGATTGTCGCCGTCAACGAGGCCGACACCAAGCACCTCTTCGACAACCGCTACGGCACGGGCCAGAGCACGCTGGATGGCATCATCCGGGCCACCAACGTACTGCTTGCCGGCAAGACGTTCGTGGTGGCTGGCTATGGGTGGTGTGGCAAGGGACTGGCCAGTCGGGCCAAGGGCCACGGTGCCAACGTGGTCGTGACGGAAGTCGATCCGGTCAAGGCTCTGGAAGCCGCCATGGATGGCTTCAGAGTTATGCCGATGCAGCAGGCCGCCGAGATAGGCGATCTCTTCGTCACTGTCACGGGCGACATCAACGTCATCGACCGTCCCCATTTCGAGCGGATGAAGGACGGTGCCATTCTCGCCAATTCCGGTCATTTCAACTCCGAGGTGAACCTGAGAGCGTTGGACGAGATGGCGACCGACGTACGGCAAGTCCGTCCCATGGTCCAGCAGTATCGGCTCGCCAACGGCCGGAGACTCAACGTGCTGGGCGAGGGGCGTCTCATCAATTTGGCCGCGGCCGAGGGGCACCCTGCGGCTGTCATGGACATGAGTTTCGCCAACCAGGCGCTCGCGCTCGAGTACCTGGCTCGGCACTGGTCGGGGCTGGAGAGGCGCGTGTACGACGTGCCCGCTGAGATCGATGCCGAGGTCGCCCGACTGAAGCTCCGCTCGATGGGGGTCGAGATCGACACGTTGACGGAGGAGCAGCAACGCTACCTGAGTTCCTGGGAAGAGGGCACCTGATCGGCCGACGGCGCCGACCTCGGCGAACCTGGGTGTTGGGTGGCGGCGGTGCCAAGGGAGCAGCCCAGGTCGGGGTCTTGCTGGCACTGTTCGAAGCGGCAGTGGAACCCCCGGCCCGGCTGGTGGGCGTAAGTGTGGGTGCCCTGAACGCTGCTGTCCTGGCCGGGTCACCGACGCTGGCCGGGGCCGAGATGCTCCGTGAGGTGTGGCTGTCGAAGCTGGCTCGGGACGTGTTCCGGGTGCACCCTCTGGGGATCATGCTCTCGCGGCTGCGCGGTGAAGCCCTCACCAGCCTTCCTGGGTCGAACGTGGAGCGCCTGATCCAGCACCATCTTCGGCTGACCGGGATGGAGACCTTCGAGCAGCTGCGGGTGCCGTTGCAGGTGGTGGCCACGGACATCACCGCCGGCCGCCCGCGAATCTTCAGCAGCGGGCCGCTGCTACCCGCGCTGCGCGCGTCCACCGCCATCCCCGGCGTCTTCCCGGCCGTACACCTGGACGGTTCCGACTACCTTGATGGCGGCATCGTCCACAACCTGCCGCTCACCATCCCGGTCGAAGAGGGCGAGAAGGAGGTGCTGGCCATCG
>CADDZO010000036.1 GCA_902812395.1 bacterium
CGCCGCGCCGATAGCACAGCGGTCAGTTGCAGCCATTCATGCGCGGCAAGGAGGGTGAGGCGGACAGAGTCAGCTGGACTCCCTCTGCCAGAACGGTGCCATCGGCGCGGACGTCGTGGGGATCCCGCTCGGTGATCCAGTCGTCGATGCAGACCTGCACGCCCAGGTCCGGCCACGGCAACCACCCGGTGGGCGGTCTGCGTGGCCACGCAGCGGGTCAACCGCCGTAGCCATCCTCGATCTCCGCAAGCTCAGGGCCAAGGGCCTGGTGGTCATGGCTGCAGGCACCCGGCGCTACCGCGCCCCGGGCGAGGCCGTTCGCACCATCGCCGCCTTCCTCAGCTTGCGCGACCACGTCATCGCTCCCTGCACGCTGGAGTGCGCAGCCCGCTCACGGCGCGCAAGCCCAGGGTCTGGACGGACGTGGATCGCGACTACGAGCGCATCCGTATCATGCAGGACCTCTTCGCCCACCTCGGCACCTCGACTACCGCTCCCCTCAAGTCGGCCGCATAGACAACATGCTTGCGATGTGGCGACGGCAAGCGCTTATTGATCTTGCTCATGGTTGCCTCTCTCGATAGATCCGCTGGTCGCGGCTGTTGGCCCGCCAGGCATTCGCAGCCCACCAATCGCCGTCCGGTCACTCGTGCGGATCGATATCGGCGGGCAGATTGCGCGGCTCCCAGTTGAGCGCCTTTCCTCGTAGCCAAGACGCTCGAGTACGCTCATCCACCTCATGTTGCTTCCAAGTTGGCTTGTGCCTCGGTCCGCCTCCCCCATCTACCATTGCCGCTACAAACGGGAGGAGCGAAGTACCAGCCAGCACCCCGGTTCGTGGCTCAGCAGGAATTCGCGCAACTCCTCCTCGGGAACTCGCGCGAATGTCGCCCGTGACCGTCCCGTCTCCTCCACGTAGGCGAGCGTCTCCCTCACCGCCTCCTCCAGGCGCGCTAGCGCCTCATCCAGCGTCGCCCCGACCGAGGCGATGTCCACCTCAGGGCACAGCAAGGACCACTGGCCACCGTTGAAGACCGCGATGCTCGTGTACTCCAGGCCGTCGGCTGCGGTTGGCGCCTGCGGGACCTCGGTCGGGTCATAGCTCATCACCGGCACGTCTACGACCGTGACCTCAGTATCCCACCGAGGCTCGGAGCAGGGGTTCCGAAAGGACCTCGGCCTCCGCCACCATTCGTTACAAGCTCGGTGGCGGAGCTGCTCCGAGCCCTGAACCCACGACCGGCTCGTCTAGGCGCCGAGGTCGGGTGAGAAGATTGCGCCTTTGTGAAGGAGAGAGCCTCACCCCGCGCGACCGGCACCCGCTGACGGCGCGCCCCGGGCAGCAACGGCACCGGCTACCTTGTCTGGCACGTCTTGAAGCTCGCCCTCGAGTCGTCTGGAGTCCTGGGTGAAGATCTCCACTGCCCGATCGGTCAGCGGATGGCGAAGCAGCTGGTCGAGGATCTCGTAGCTCATGGTGCAGATCTGGGCACCCGCTTTCCACGCTTCGATCGCGTGGACCGGGTTGCGCAGGGCGGCGCTGATGATCCTGGTCGCCACCCCCTGGGCCTTGAAGATCCGGGCGATGTCGCGCACCAGCTCCAGACCGTCCTGTCCGACCGCGTCCAGCCGGCCGACGAAGGGAGAAACGTACGAGGCCCCGGCGATCGAGGCCGCCACCGCTTGCCCGGCCGAGAAGATCACGGTGGCGTTGATCGGCACCCGTCGGCTGCCATGGCCGGCCACCGGATGGTCCTCGCGGCTGAAGACCCGCATCGCCCGCAGCCCCTCGGGCGTGGTCGGCAGCTTCACGACCACGTTGGCGGCCCAGGTCGCGATCTCCCGTGCCTGCTCGAGCATGCCTGGGGTGTCGGTGGCGGTGACCTCGACTGACACCGGCACCGGGGCGATGGCACAGATGGCCTGGATCGCGGCCCGCGCATCGCGGTGCCCGGCGGCCAGCATGTGGCTGGGGTTGGTGGTCACCCCGCACAGGACCCCGAGCTCGCGGGCGGCCTCGATCTCGGCCACGTTGGCAGTGTCCAGATAGATCTCCATCTCATCCATCTCCCTGTTCCATCGGCGCAACCTACGAACCGCTGAGGGCGGCCAGGCGCCCCTGGGGTCCTGCCGGGCCGGCCGACGGGTCAACGCCGCGGCCCCGAACCCAGTGCCTCCTCGAGATGCCGCCTCGCCAGCAACACGCCCTCCAGCACCGCCGCCGGACTGGAGCGGGTCGGGTCCTCATGCTCGATGCTGACGATGCCGTCGTAGCCGGCGGCGGCCAGCGCGCCCAGAAAAGAGCGCCAATCGACCAGCCCCTCGCCCGGGATCCGGTGCCGCCACCAGCGCAGGGTCAGCATTCCCTCGGTCCGGAGGACATCGTGCAGTACCTCGGTGTCCTTGGCCTGCACCAGCTTGATGCGGTCCCGGAACTCGTCGACCGCCGCCACGTAGTCGATGCCCTGCCAGACCAGGTGGGAGGGGTCGAGGTTCAGCCCCAGCCGGGGCGAGGGCACCAGTTGGAACTGCTCCCGCCAGATGGCCGGCGAGACCGCGATGTTGTGCACCCATGGCCACTGCTCGTACATGGGGCAGTTCTCGAAGGCCACGTCCACCTCGTACCGTTCGGCCAGCTTCGCCACCTGCGCGAACACCCGGGCGTACTCCTCGAGGTTCTGCTCCAGGGTCAGGCCAGGGTCGCGGCCGGTGAAGGTCGAGACCACCGGCACCTCGGAGGCCCGGGCCGCCCGCAGCAGCACCTCCAGCTCCTCCAGCGCCGCCCGGCGTCGTTGCGGATCGGGGGAGAGAAAACCGAGCGCGCCGTACATCAGGCCGCAGATGCGGACCCCGTGCCGCAACTGGGCCTCGACCAGCGGGTTGGGGCCGCCCCCGGCCACGGCCCGCCAGTCGACATGCCGGTATCGGGGACCGGCATGGACCTCGACCGCCGCCAGCCCGTTGGCCGCCGCCCAACCCAGGGTGCGATCCAGGTCCCAGTCCAAAAGGCAGGAGTTGTAGACGCCGATCTGCATCACAGCGCTTGACCCCGCTGGCTCACACCTCCAGCACCTCCACGCCCAGGGCCTGGCCCACCTCCCGCAACTGGGGCCGGAACTCGCCCCAGGCGAGCACGGTGTGGTGCTCGAGGCCCCACTCCAGTGCCCGCCGGACGGCGACGTCGGCGTCGCCGTCCAAGCGCACGTCCAGGCTGTTGCCCTTGAAGCGGTTGGTCCCCTCAATGCCTTGGCCGCCGGTGAAGAAGAGCCGGTGTCGCCCCCTGGAGCGGCTGATCCGGGCCACCGTGATCCGTCCCCCGCGAAGGGCGAAGTTGCCTGCCACCCCGATCCCGCGGTTGCAGTGGGTGTCCTGACGGGCCTGGCCGGGGTCGGCGGCCAGTGACAGCGGTGCCAGGCCGCAGTGCCAGAACGTGACCAGGTTGCCCTCGCCCACCCGGACCAGGTCGGCAAGATAGACATCGGTAGCCCCCAGCGCCCGCAGCAGCAGCATGGTGGCGGCGCCGTTGACGTCGGCCTCGCAGGCGGTGGCGAGTCCAGACGCCGCCAGCCGGCCCAGGGCGGAGCAGGGGCAGAGGCCGAAACGGGTCGGGAACTCCGGCCAGCAGCGCAGGGCCACGGCCCTGGCCCCCACCTCCGCGGCCCACTCGCGCAGGCCAGCGGTGGTGGCCCCGAAGCGGGTGACCTCCGGCTGGGGCAGGCCGAGCAAGGAAGGGGCCTCCGCCGCGGCGGCAGCCACCTCGGCCTCCGCCGCCGCCGCCGGCACCGATCGGATCCGCCGGAACGCATCCTCCAGGTCGAGGGTGCGCAGGTCCAGCCCCAGCTGCTGGCGCAGCCAGCGGGCGTCGAAGCGGCAGCTGGTGAAGCCGGTGGGCGCCGTCCCCACCAGGCCGATGACGCTGCCGGCCAGTGGGGCCACGGCACGGGTCGCCGCCGCTGCCGGCCGCACGCCGTCCGGCGATGGTGGCGCCATCGCCAGCCGCAGCAGCTCCTCGCGCACCGCCGGCTCTTCCGGGTCACCGTAGAGCAACCGCACCGGCACCCCCCGGTCGACCAGGGCGTGGGCCGCCAGGTTGGCCCCGCACAGCGAGTTGAGGTGAAGCCGATCGCCAGCGGGAGCTCGGTCTCGTACCGCCCAGAGCACCACCGGAGTGCTGGCCGCGGCGAAGGCGGCCTCGGCGACGGACGCGTCGGCGAAGGTGGCGCAGAGCAGCACCCCGACCTCGCCGGGGCCGGGAGCCAGCCCCGGCAGCACCTGGTCGGCCGACTGGACCAGCCCCTCCGGACCCCGTACCTCGGCCCCTAGCTCACGGAGCAGGGCCCGGGCCCGCCGCTCCACCGACTTCCCCGCCTCCCAGTCAAAGGTGGGACGGCCCACCGCCAGCATGGAGACCCGCGGCCTCATACCGCCGCCCAGGTGCGGCCGCGGGCCGCAGCCACCATGGCATCGAGGACGCGCTGGCATCGGAGCCCCTCCTCCAGGGTGGGGATCTCCGCCTCCTCGCCCCCCAGCCGACGCAGGACGGCTGCCATCAGATGGACGAAGGTTTCCTCGTAGCCGAGGCCGTGCCCGGCTCCCCACCAAGCCTCGGCCCAGGGATGGGCGCCCGGCCGGGTCACGCTGATCCTCCGCCAGCCCTGCAGGGCCGGCTCATCCTCCAGGTACAGCTCCAGATCGTTCAGCCGCTGGAAGTCCCAGCGCAGCGACCCCCGGCTGCCGTGGATCTGGAAGCCGAAGCTGCAACGGTCCCCGCTGGCAACTCGGGAGGCGGCCAGGGTGCCGGGAACCCCGGCCACCTCGACCAGGGCCTGGAAGTGATCCTCAACATCCACCGGTTGGGGCTCTCCCTGCTCGTCGGCACGCTCCCCTATCGAGCGCCCCACGATCGCCGCCACCCGGCCGACGGGGCCGACCAGGTGCTGGACCAGGTCCACCAGGTGCGAGCCCAGGTCGAGCACCACCCCGCCTCCTTGGGCCGCCCGCAGTCGCCAGCTCATCGGCCGGGCCTCGTCGGTGAGCCAGTCCTGCAGGAAGTGGAACTCGAGGTGGCGCAGGTCCCCCAGGCGACCGGCCGCGATCAGGTCTCGGGCCTGGCGGATGGCGGGGACGTAGCGGTAGTTGAAGACGACGGCGCCGAGCACGCCAGCGGACGCGGCCGCCCGCACCACCGCCTCTGCCTGCTGACCGCTCGAGGCCAGTGGCTTCTCGCACAGGACCGCCCGACCGGCGCCCACAGCGGCGGCAGCGATCTCACCATGGCTGCCGGTGGGGGTGCAGACGTCGATCAAATCGAGATCGGCACGCTCGACCACGCAGCGCCAGTCGGTCGCCGTCTCCTCCCAACCGAAGGCGCGGGCCAACGTCTCGGCGCGCTCCCGACTGCCGCACACCACCGCCAGCCGGGGCTCGACCGGCAGCTGGAAGAAGCGGGCAGCGGTGAGGTAGGCGTGACCGTGGGCCCGGGCCATCTTCCCGGTCCCGATGAGCCCGATTCGCACCTGCCGCCTCACAGGCCAAGGCTCCGGAGGTGGGCTCGGCTCTGGATCGCGCTTTGGCTGGGGCTGGGGGCCCGAGGGACGTCGGTCTCCACCACCCACCAGCCGGGGAACGCCGGTCCCCCCAACGCCGCCACCACCCCAAACAGATCGACGCTGCCGGCCCCCAGCTCGGTGAAGATGCCGTGGCGGCAGAAGGCGTCGTAGTCCCAGCCCGCGGCGGCGCCCCGTCGCCGCACCTCCTCGTCGATGTCCTTCAGGTGAACGGTCGGGATCCGAGCCCGGTGGCGAGCACAGAAGGCAACCGGGTCGGCACCGGCCCAGGCCAGATGGCCGGTGTCGGGACCGAGGAAGACCACCGCCGCGTCGGTGAGCTCCAGCAGCTGCTCCAGCTCGGCTTCGGTCTCAACCACGGTCCCCACGTGGCCGTGGAAACAGGCCCGCACCCCCTGAGCCAGCGCTGCCTCGCCGATCATGGTGAGGGTATCGGCCAGGCACCGGAGCTCCGGCTCGGTGAGGCCGTCCTTGGCCTCGACGTGCCCCGCTGCCTCACGCCGGCTGCGCCCCGACGCGGCCACGTAGTCCCCGCCGGCGGCGACGTAGAGCTCGGTGCAGCCGAGCCGACGGGCGAAGGCGGCGGCATCGGCGGCCGCGGCCAGGATCGACTCCCGCTCTTGACAGCGCCAGAGGGGAGCCGAGAAGTAGGGGGGTGCCGCCTCCAGGCCGCACCGGCTGAGCAACGCCGCCGCCTCGGCTGGATCACGCCCCGGCCAGAACCTGGGGACCGCCCCCTGGTAGCCGGCCTCACGGATCTCGGCCAGCGCCACCGGCTCGGGGACTCCGCGCCAGGTGATCTGGCCGCAGCCCACCCGGCTCATCCACCCAGCTCCTCGATCAGGCGGCGCACGAACGCGACGCTGCGCCGCAGCCGGTCGGGCGAGTGGGTCCCGCCACACTCGTATCCCAGCCAGCCCCGGTAGTGGGCGCGGGCCAGGGCCGCCAGCACCGGGACGAAGTCGATCCCGCCCTCGCCGGGCAGAGCCCGGCCGCGGTCGGAGAGGTGGACCAGCGCCAGCCGCTCGCCCGCCCCCTCGATCTCGGCCGCCACCGTCTGGCCCTCCAGGTCCAGGTGGTAGGTGTCGACCATGGTCGCCACCCACTCTCCACTTACCTGTCGAGCGACCGCGGCCGCGGTCCGCGCCGAGCGGAGAAGGTGGGTCTCGGAGCGGTTGAGCGGCTCCAGCACAATCCGCACCCGCTGGGCGGCGGCCTCTTCGGCCAGTTCGGACAGGAGTACCGCCAGCAATCCGAGCTCGGCCGACTCCACCCCCTCCTGGAGGCGGATCCGGGCCTGGCCGGTCACGGGGACCACGATCAGAAAGGCGGCACCCAGCCGGGCGGCATCCTGGAGCCGATCCCGTACCACGTCCACCGCCTCGGCTCGCTCCCGGGCAGTGGCGGCCAGCAACGGCGTCGCCGCCAGACGGCCGTAGACGGTGGGGATCCGAAGGCCGGTGCGCGCCGCCGCCTCCTGGAGCTCAGAGCAGCGGTCGCCCACGGTGTCGCCCCAGACGTCCACGCCGTCGAAGCCGGCCTCTCGGGCAAGCGCGAAACGGGCCTCGGTGGGGCCCTCGCCGAGCATCGGCTCGAGACAGCTCAGCAGCACCGATAGTCCTCCCAGCGCACCGCCACCTCCCGGCCGCTGGCGATCGACGCGAAGATGGCCTCGGTGACGGCCAGCATCTGGCGGCCAGTGGCGAAGCCATAGGCGGGGCGCCCGCGCCCGGCAATGGCTTCGGCGAACCGCCCCAGCTCGACCCGGTGCAGGTCCTGGGGTGGGATCGGGTGGGTCTCCACCCGGTCGCCCTCGTAGAGGGTGAGGCAGGAGTGGACCGTGCCCTCGGCCCCGCCCCGAGGGCCGATCAGGCGGTCCGGCCGGCGTGCCATCTGGAAGCCCTGAGCCAGGCCCCAGGACACGGTCAGGGTGCCGATGTCCCCGGACTCGTAGGCGACCGTCACCACGGCGGTGTCGATCGCGAGGTGCTCCAGGTGGGCGATCTCCGGCCGGTCCAGGGCCAGGATCCGGCCCTGCGCGTAGACCGTCCGGGGGAGCGAGCGGAACACGGTCTGCCAGAGCAGGTAGTAGTGGCAGCCGCCGTCGGTCAGGGGGCCGTTGTTGCCGTTGCGGTCGTGCATGGCCCGCTTGGGCCGGACCTCCATCAGCAGGTCGGAGCTGAAGACCATGGGCCGGCCGAAGCGACCCTGCGCCGCCCACTCGCGGAGCAGCGTCACCCCCTGGGCGAGGTTGCGCTGGAACCCGATCCCGAACTGGACCCCTGCCTCCTCCACCGCCCGTTGCATCCGGTCGGCCTCGGCGAAGGTGCGCGCCAGCGGCTTCTCGGTGAAGACGTGCTTCCCGGCGCGGGCCGCAGCCACGGTGGCGGGCGCGTGCAGCGCCAGCGGGAGGCAGACCGAGACCGCCTGGACGCCGGGGTCCGAGGCGGCCCTCTCGAAGTCGGCCGTGACCCGGTCCACCCGGTATCGTTCGGCCAGCGCCTCCGCCCGGTCGGTGTCGAGGTCGGCGATCACCGCCACTCGGTGGCCCAGCGCCGTCCAGGCCTCGACATGGCAGGCGCCCATCTCGCCCGCACCCAGCACCGCGACCGTCAGCCCCTCCGACATCCGCACCTCCTCTTGGACCCCATGGCCTTTAGGCGCCCGCCGAGGGCACCACCGCCGGCGCCCGCTCGGCGAACAGATCGGCCTCGGGGTTGTAGACGAACTCGTTGAGCGCCAGCGTCGCAGCCCCGATCAACCCCGCCCGGCGGCCGAAGCTGGCCGCGCGGACCGGCACCAGTCGGCCGCGGACCGCAAATGCGCTCTCGTGCAGCGCTGCGGCCAGCGGCCCCAGCACCGCCTCGCCGGCCTCGGCGATGACCCCGTTGACGATCACCGCCCCGGGGTCCAGGATCTCCACCACCTGGGCCAGGGCCCGGCCCAGGCCCTGGGCGACCTCGGCCAGCAGGGCCAGCGCGGCCCCATCCCCAGCCCTGGCCAGCTCCACCAGCCGCGCGACCGCCTGCTTGTGCTGGCCCGGCGCCGCCAGGCCGGCCCGGCGCACGATCGCGGGCTCGGCCGCGATCGTCTCCAGGCACCCGACCTTGCCGCAGGTGCAGGGCCCACCCCCGGGCACGGTGAGGTGCCCGATCTCGCCGGCGGCGCCGTGGGCGCCCTCCCGCACCTTGCCCTCGGCCACGATCCCCGAGCCGATCCCGGTCCCGACGTAGACGTAGACCGCGTCCGCCTCCGGTAGCCGGCCGAAGCGAACCTCGCCAGCGGCCATGCCGTGCACGTTGTTGCGCACCGCTACCGGCCAGCCGAGCGCCGAGGCCAGCATCTGGCCCAGGGCCACGTCCGACCAGCCCAGGTTGGGGGCGGCTCGGACCACGCCGCTGATGGGATCGACCAGACCGACTGCTCCCACCCCGACCCCCCGGACCTGGTCCGGGGCAAGCCGCTGACGCCGCACCAGGTCCCGCAGGCCGGTGGTGATCCGACGCACAGCCGCCGCCGGCGTCTCACCGGGTATCGCCGGCAGCTCGCGTGCCGCCAGCACCGAGCCGCCGAGGTCGTGCACGCCTAGGCGGATCTGGGTCACGCCCTGGTGCACCGAGAGCACCCGGTGCCAGGAGGGGTCCAGGCCGAGCAGGATCGAGGGCGCCCCCGCCGTCGCCTGACGACGCGGCGCCAGCCGGCCGGTGGGACGCACCAGCCGCAGCTCGATCAGCTCCCGAACCGCGTTGGTGATCGTGGCCGGTGTCAACCCCGTACGGGCCACCAGCCGGCTCCGCGAGATGGCTCCGGCCCGCTGCACCGCCTCCAGGATCAGGACCCGGTTCTGCCGGCCTGCCCGTACCGCGTTGACCGCCCGATTCATTCGATATATAAAAGAATCTACCCACCGGCGGAACCGTGTCAAGACCGGTGGCAGGGGGCAAGGCCCGAGGAGGGGGAGGCAACCGGGTCCCGCCTTCGACCATGCTTCCCTGTCCTCCGACCCCGCGTCCCCGGTCCCGTAAGCGGAGTCGGCGTTGACAGGGTGATTCATTCGGTATATAAACCAATCAGGCCATGGCGGGCTGCGCCAGGACCCCGCCGGAGGGTCGAGACGAGGGAGTGCTAGGGGATGGCGGGCATCAGGCCTGCATCGGCTCCTGCGCCACGACCCCGGCTTTTCTTGACACGAACTGGATGAGAGGCTAGGGCCATGAATCTCAACGACCGCATCTCGCGCCGTCAGATGCTGCTGGCGCTCGGCGTAGGCGGCGCCGGACTCACGCTGGCCGCTTGCGGCGGCACCGGCGCTAGTACGGCCAGGAATGCCGCCCTCAACAGCGAGGCGTTCGACATCCCCAACCCGGTAGGGCACTATCCCACCGGCACCGTCAACTTGCGCTGGGTGGACAGCGGAGACCAGAAGGCGGTCTTCTTCAACGCCTTCTTTCCCGTCTACGAACAGAAGCATCCCAATGTCCACGTCACCTACGACGGCACCGACTGGAACACCATCCAGCAGGAGCTGACGCTGGGCCTGCGCAACGGCACCGCCCCCGATGTCTTCCAGCTGCCGCTCACCATCACCACCGCCGAGGCCGTGGCCAACAATTGGATCGCGCCCCTGGACGACTTCGTGCCCCACTGGCCGCAGGTCAAGGCCGCGTTCCCGATCGGCACCTTCGCGGCAGGCGTGACCGACTTCGGGGGCAAGACCTACGCCTATCCGTTCACCTCCAACCAGCGCCTACCCAACGGCCTCTTCTACAACACCACCTATCTGGAGCGGGCCGGCTACGATCCCAACAAGATCCTCACCTGGGAGGAGTTCCGGGCGGCGGCGAAGAAGGCCACCCAGCAGGGCCAGGGCCGCTACTACGGCGTGATCATCGGGATCGCCCAGACCGGCCAGATCACGGGCTGGGTGGACACCCTGGCCGAGATGGCCGGCGCCCATGGCGGGGCCTGGCCGGCCGAGAACGGGGTCGGCGGACCGTTCAACTGGAAGACCGGCACCTACAACTTCACCACCGACATCTACCAGGAGGCGGTGGAGTTGCTGCTGGCGATGAAGTCCGACGGCAGCTTCTTCCCGGGCACGGTCTCGCTGACCGCTCCTCAGGCTCGAGGCGAGTTCCCCGAAGGCGTCGCCGCCTTCATCCTCCAGGGACCCTGGAACATCCCCGCCTGGAAGAAGACCAACCCCAGCCTGAAGTTCGGCTTCAACTTGCCCCCCCAGAAGGACCCGAACAACATCTGGCCGCTGAGCTACGGTCCGGGCGGCTCCAACACCTGGCTGGCCTCGGCCCGGAGCACCGCCCTGCCGGTGGTGGGCGACATCTTCCGCTATCTCGGCACGCTCAAAGGCCAGATCGAGTGGGCTGACTACGATGGGGCGGGCGATCCACCCCAGTTCCGGCAGGCGGTCAGCCACGTCCACCTGGATCCGATTTCGGCCAAGGCCCTGGAGCTGGGCTACAAGTGGACGGTGCTCCGCCCCGACCCCGAGCTCAAGACCTCCGGCGTCGCCATCGTCAACGAGGTCATGGTGCCGCCTACCCCGAACTGGAACGACACCCTGGTCGGCCTCTTCACCGGGCAGATCACAGCTCCGGTGAAGACCGTTCTCAAGGGCCTGCAGGATCGCTACACGACCGCCCTGGAGCAGGCCATCAAAACCGCCAACGCGCGCGGGGCCAACGTCTCCATGGACGATTGGATCTTCCCGGACTGGAACCCGCGCGTCGCCTATCCCTATCCGAATAAGACATGATCGCGACCGAACGCCGCGACACCCTCCGGCGTCGGCTGTGGCAGGCCCGGTGGTGCTACCTGTTCATCCTGCCCGGAGTCGTGCTGGCGGTGTTGTTCTCGCTGTGGCCGATCGTCGCCAGCGGCTACTACTCGTTCTTCGACTGGGACGGGATCAGCAAGGCCATGTACTACATCGGCCTGGGCAACTACCAGGAGCTGATCCACGATCCATACTTCTGGGGCGCCTTCGGGCGCTCCTTCCTCTTCATGGCTGTCACCGTGCCGGTCGAGGTAGGCCTGGGGCTGGCGCTTGCGATCGTGCTCAACGACCGGGCGCTGCGGCTGGCTCCCATCTACCGGACCCTCTTCTTTCTGCCCGTAGTCATGACCACCGCGATCATGAGCATCGTCATGCAGTTCGTCTTCTCCCCGTACACGTACCAGGGGGTGGTCAACCAGGCGCTGATCGACCTGCACATCCTGGGACGCCCGGTAGGGTGGCTCGCGAACCCGCAAACGGTCCTGTGGACGGCGATGGCGATCTTCGTCTGGAAATGGGTTGGCCAGCCCATGGTCTACTGGCTGGCAGCGCTGCAAACGGTCCCCAGCGAGTTGCACGAGGCGGCCAGAGTGGACGGTGCCCGCGGCTGGCAGATCGCCCGCTCTATCACCGCCCCAATGGTCGCTCCATTCGGCGCCATCATCGCCCTCATCATCGCGGTGGGGAACCTTAACGTCTTCGCCTTCCTCGAGGCCCTCACCGGTGGCGGCCCGTACTTCAGCTCCGAGACCATGGAGCTCTACATCTACCGCATGGCCTTTGGGGCTTCGATGGGATCGGTCGGGACCACCACCCGGCTCGGGTATGCCTCGGCCGCGGCCATCTTCTTCGGCATCTGCGTGATCCTGATCGCGCTCCCGCAGATCGGGCTGCTCTCAGTCTTCCAGCGGCGTCAGATCGCCGTCGGCCGGAGGGGGCTGACATGATCGCCGAGCGGCTGCGCATAGTCGCCCAACCCGGCCTCCGGGTTAGGCGGGGCCGCCTGCGTCGCAGCCAGATCCGCCGCTACGTCACCTACGTGGTCCTCACCGCCGTGTGCTTCATCTGGATCTACCCGATCCTGTGGATGCTGTCATCGTCGATCAAGCCACTGGGTGAGTTCTTCAGCGGCCTGAGCCTGATCCCACAGCAGGTCGACTTCCAGAACTACGTTCAGGCCTGGCAGCAAGCCAACATCGGGCCAGACTTCATCAATAGCGTGATCGTCAGCGTCTCGGGCGTCCTGATCGTTCTCTTCGTCAGCTCGACCATGGGTTACGCGCTCGGCCGTTACCGGTTCCCCGGCCGCAAGGTGATTCTGGCCTTTTTGGGCGTGCTTGTCTTCATCCCCCAGACGTACACAATCATCCCGATCTTCGATTTGATCACGAACATGCACCTCGACGGCAACCTGTTCGGGATCATCCTGGCCGAGAGCGGGTCCGCCAACATCATCATCATCCTGCTCTTCGCCGGATACTTCTCACAGATTCCCAAGGAGCTGGAAGAAGCGGCGACCGTGGATGGGGCCGGGTTCTTCCGCACCTTCTGGCAGATCATGCTACCCGTGGCCAAGCCCGTGATCGCGACCGGCATCATCCTTCAGTTCATCGCATCCTGGAACGACTTCCTCATCCCTCTGGTGCTGACCCTCTCGCAGCCGGCCTTGCGCACGGTCGCCGTCGGTGTCTACTTCCTGCAGGGCGTTAACGAGGTCAACTGGACCGAGCTCTCAGCCGCATCCAGCATCGCACTTCTGCCGGTGATCATCGTCTTCCTCTTCCTCCAGCGCTACTTCGTGGAGGGGATTGCGGCCGCTGTGAAGCAGTGATCGGCGTGGACGCCGCTGGAGCGTTACCTGGGGATCTCTAGGTTGCACCCAGTGTTCCTCCGTCTTGCCGTACTGACGTGAGCGTCTCGCGTCGGATGGCTGCAACGGTCGGTGAGGGGAGACTGTTCTGCGCGGCTCCAACCTCGCGGGGCGGCCCAGCAGCCCATAGGGGAGCTCCTTGGCGACCTGTCCCGCCAGCTTCGGGCGTTCAAGGCCCTGGTCGACACGACCATCTCCAAGTGGCCCTCGTGCGGCGAACGCCTCCTCGGTGTGCACTGCTGTGAGGACTGCAACGTCTGGTGCGGCAAGCTCGGACTTGGCATCGAGCAGGAGGGCGAGATCGTCCTGCTCACCGAGCTTTTGGGCCTGGCACCTGGTGCCGGTAGGTGATGCCCCTGCCCCGATACCAACGCTGCCACCGAGGATGACCATGGCCCGCATGGACCCACCACTTGACCAGACGCGGCCCCAGCTTACTGGCTCACAACCAATAGCGCTCAGCACAGCCGGTGTTGCCAGCTACAATTTGCCCGCCATGCATTCTCCTGACGCGCTCGTCATCCGCGACGCCACCGTCTTCGACGGTACCGGCCGCAGCCCCTTCGTGAGCCGCTAGGTCGTGATCGCGGCGGGCCGTGTGGTCGAGGTGGACGCCACGGCAGCGCCGGTGGGAGCCGAGGTCAATGACGCGGGAGAATGCTGACCACCATGCCGGTCGAGGCCATGCAAGCGGTGGTGGAGGAGGCACATGCCACGGGCTGTGGGTAGCAGTGCACATCGGCGAAGGCGCACGGGCGGCGATCGAGGCCGGCACCGACACGCTGGAGCACAGCCCAGCGCGCAGCCAGTTCAACGAATCCACCCTCGTGCTGATGCGCGAGCGTGGCGTGCTGCTGGTGCACACCTGGCCGTCCGGGAGGGAGGAGGCATGGCCACCTCCCAAGAGGCCGAGGCCTGGGCAGAGGAGGTGCGGCGGCGCCGTGTCGGGGGCCAGGATCCCCTGGCGGTGGCGATGGCCAACACGGCGGCCGCACACCGCGCCAGCGTCGCCATCGCCGCCGGCACCGATACCGAGGGCCTCGGCATGGCCTTTGGGCAAAGCCTCCACCGGGAGCTGGCACTGCTGGTCGCGGCCGGACTGACCCCGGTGGAGGCGTTGCTGGCGGCGACGGCCGTGCCCGGAACATGGCTCGAAGCAGGCCTGGGCACGGTCACGGCCGGGGCGTTGGCCGACCTGGTGCTGGTCGAGAGGCGGCCATGGGAGCAGATCGAAGACGTGGCCAGAGTGAAGATGGTCGTCCAGCGAGGTATGGTGACCTTTCCCATGGACGGCAGCCCTAGAGGCCATGAAGGTTCCGACCACCTCGTGAGGACCGGCTAGGAGCAGCGCTGCCGGTCGGTCAATGTACCCCCGGGCTTCGAGGTTGGCAGCATGGCCTCGAAGCGGCGGAGCTTCGTCACCGCTCATACCCAGGAAAGGATCGTGCTCGGCCTGGAGGCTGCGGGCTCCTCAGCCGATCACCTCAGCCGGGCAGCAGCCGCCGCGTGGCCCTCACGCTCGAGACCGGCATACCCTGGCGTCTACCGGCTCCCCTTCCTTACGAGACGTCCATGAGGCGCTGGCCGGGGACGGCGCGCACCGGCTGAAGTGCAAGCGTGGACGCTGAAGTCATGAACCGCCGCTACAACAGGCGGCGCGTCCCTGGCACCTCCGGGGCGTTCCCGGAGTCCTTCGGCCGCATGACGACAGCCCTGGCACGGATGACCGGCGCCGCGGTGTGGTCGGCAGGCGCAGCCAACCGACACGAGACACACGAGACACATCGGAACTCGGCCTGGGAGCGGGGATTGGCCTTGTCAACCGCTCCGCACTCCAGCCGGTGCGAGAGGTCGTGCGAGGATCCACCGGGACGACCGGGGCCCCGCACCCCGGGCCTTGTCCGCGATGAAGGCGCGAAGCTGGCCAAAGCTCCAGTTCGCGTGTCGCGCCCACTGCCGGCGACCAACCGTTCCCCGCTTGCGGATGCCGAGGAGGTCCTCCAGGGCGATCTCGCCCAAGGTGCCTTGCGCCTTGGCAACGACACGCAGGTCCGTGGTGAGCGGTCCCGACGGGCCTTGACAACCGAATGAGCGCCCACTCACTCGCACTCAAGGTGTGTGGTTTCAGGCGGTGCCAGCCGCAGCGACGCCGTAATCAGGAGGAGAGACGCGGGGTGGTGAGCGCCGGGCCAAGGCGGTGGCGATCGCAGCTGCCAGACGCTCCTGACGGGCGGCCTCGAGGGCCTGGTCCCGCTCCTTGAACTCCGGCATCACCTCCTGGGCGAAGAGCTCGAGCGCTGCACAGATGTGCTCATGGCGGTTGTGGCCGGCCTGGCTGACGAAGATCACTTGGTCCACCCCGGCCGCCTCGTAGCCGCGCAAGAACTGACGCAGCTGGTCCGGGGTACCGATCGCACCCCGCAGCGAGCCCATCGCCTCCTCCATCAGCCGCGCGGCCAACGGCTCGCCTTGACGAGCGGCGATGCGCCGGTCGAAGCCGAACTGCGACCGGCGGGCCAGGAACTCCTCCCACACGTTGGTCCGGGCTGGCTCGTGCCAGCCGTAGACGTAGTAGTGACCCAAGGAATAGCCGAAGAAGTGGCCACCGTCCAAACCCCGATCGATTGCGGTGGCCTCGTCCGGGTGGCACATGAAGGGAGTGACCACCGCCACCCGGGGGTTGACTGCGAACCCGGCCGGGACGCACTCCTCGGAGGCGAGGGTGGCGTAGTAGTCGTCCACCCACTGTTTGGCCTGCGCCGGCTCGACGAACGAGAACGACAGCGCGCCCATGCCCTTGGTCGCGGCCAGATGAATCGTCTCCCTCCGGCTGCACGCCACCCAAAGGGGCGGGTGCGGGCGCTGAAGCGGCTTGGGCACGACGTTGCGGGGCGGCATGCGCAGGTACCGACCCTCATAGCCAGCGAAGGGGCTTTCCACGAACATACGGGTGATGGCGTCCAGCGCCTCAGCCCACTGATCGCGCTTCTCCGCCCGAGGAACCCCGAACCCGCCCAGCTCCATCTCCGAGGAGGACTCGCCCGTACCGAACTCTACCCGGCCGTCCGACACCAGGTCCAGCATCGCGATCCGCTCCGCCACCCGGGCTGGGTGGTTGAAGTTGGGTGGCAACAGCACAATGCCATGGCCGATGCGGATCTGTCGCGTTCGCTGGCTTACCGCTCCCAGGAAGACCTCCGGGGCCGAGGAATGGCTGTACTCCTCCAGGAAGTGGTGCTCGACCTCCCAGACGTAGTCGTAACCGAGCCGATCCGCCAGCTCGATCTGCTCCAGGGCGTCCTTCAGCAGCCGGTACTCCGAATCCGGCCCCCACGGCCGCGGTAGCTGGTGCTCGTAGAAGATCCCGAACTTCACGGAGTCCTCCTCCGCTAGGCACAATCACGGCCGTACACCGGCCGTACGGCAGCGTACCGCGACTCCGATCCCACTGGAGGCCGCCCAGTACCAAAGACCACGGGAAGGCCAGGCGGAGCCACGGAGCCAGTCGCACCGCCCGATGGTTGGCAGCGCCCGGGCCACCCCTGACCCCGACGGAAGCCGCCGAAGGCCGACACCGCCGGCCGAAGTTCAGGAACCTTGCTCGGCCGCAGCTCAATCGGCGACGGCAGCCAGGTGGGTCGCGTCCGCGATCGAGCGGACGACCGCCCGATCGTCCTTGAAGGCGAGGACGGTGACGCTAGTGAACTGTGGCATCACCGCCAGCTGCTCCCAGCTCAGGCCCAGCAGGCTGGAGACGTACACCACGATGGCGGCGTTGTGGGTGACCACTGCCGCCCGAGGCAACTCGGCGCCGGTCGCTGCGAGGTCGACGAGCACGTCCGCCACCGCCGCTCGCATCCGCGCCAGGACCTCGGCCTCGGGCTCAAGGAAGGGGTACCGGCCTGGCCGGGGAGCGAGCACCACGGCCTCTTCATCCCAGTACGTCCGCACTTCGCGCAACCTCGGGTCCGGCCGGACGGCCAGCGCCTTGCGTTGCCCCACCACCTCGGCCGTTTCCCGAGCCCGGCGGAGGTCGCTGGACCAGAGCCGGTGAACGGGCACGTGCTGCAACCGCGCAGCCAGCAACTGCGCCTGACGTCGCCCTTCCGGCGACAGCGGGGGATCGAGCGGTCCCATCCCCAGCGTCCGGAGACCTGTGTAGGCATCCGCGTGACGGATCAGCCACACCTCGCTCACGCCGGGAACGTCGATCAGGAAGCGGTCGTTGATGCGGCCGAGCAGGCCCACGAAGGCCGCCGTCCGATCCGCCGTCCCCTCGTCAGCCATCGCTCACCGCCCGCTCGATGGCGGTGCGAAGGGCCTCCACGGCCGCCACCTGGACGGCCATAGGGTCGCATTCCCGGTCGCCGATGCTGGCGGCGAAGACGGTATCGCCGTCGTAGCGAGTGTGGACCGGACGGATGGCCAGGGCGAGCGCGTCCTGGGAGACCTGGGCCAGCCTGTGGCAGGCGGCACGGTCGAGCCCGACGTCGGTGACCACCACCCCCAGGGTGGTGTTGGTGGGCACCGGCCGGAGTGGGATGCGCCCCCCCAGGATCAACCGCCAAGCATCGGCCGGCCCGTCGTCCCCACGGGCACCGGCCAGGATACGGCCGTCGCGACCGACGACGTCCCCGAGTGCGTTGACCACCGCCAGGGCGGCGACCGTGGCTCCACCCACCTGGACGGTGGCCGTGGCCAACCCGCCGGGCGAGGAGCGCTCCGGCCCCAGCAGCTTCCCCACCGTGGCACCGGTCCCGGCCCCGACGGCGCCTCGCTCCAGTTCGCCACCGGCGCCGGCGGCGTCCAGGCAGGCAGCATAGCCCTCATCCGGCCCCGGGTGGGCCGGCGATCCGGTGGCGAGGTCGAAGATGACCGCGGCGGACACGATGGGGACGCGGACCTCGCCCACCGCGAACCCCACCCCGGCCTCGTGGAGGTACCGCATCACGCCGTCGGCGGCCGCCAGCCCGAAGGCGGAGCCGCCGGTGAGGCAGATGGCGTGGACGCGCTCCACCGTCATCCCCGGCCGGAGCAGGTCGGTCTCGCGGGTCCCGGGCGCCGATCCGCGCACGTCCACCCCCGCCGTCGCACCCTGGGGCGAGAACAGGACCACCGTGCAGCCGGTTCTGGCGTCAGGGTCGGACCAGTGCCCGACCCTGACACCCTGGATCAGGATGCCGCCCACGCCACGAGCCTACTCGGTCGTGGTGTCCAGGACACCGGCCACCGCGCCGAGGGCAGCCTGGAGTACCTCGACGGCGTCCCAGATGTCCGCGTAGCCGATGTAGGGCGCGGCCAGCCCGCACCGGACCAGGTCCGGGGGCCTGAAGTCGGCCACCACCCCGCGCTCCGCCAGGGGCTTCACCAGCTGACCCGCCCTCGGATGGCGGAGACTGACCTGCGACCCCCTCCTTGAGTCCTCGCGGGGAGAGGCGACCTCCAGCCCCGATCCGGCGCAGCGCTCGTCCACCAGCTCCATCATCAGCCGGCTCAGTGCCAGCGACTTCTCCCGGACCTGCTGGATCGAGACCTCGTCCCACATCTCCAGCGCCCCCTCCAGCGCTGCCAGCCCGACGATGCCGCTGGTCCCGGTCAGGAAGCGACGGGCGTCGGCGGCGGGGGCATAGGTGGAGGCGAAGGACAGCGGATTGGCGTGGCTGAACCAGCCCGGAATCGGCGATTCGAGGTGGGGTTGCAGCCCGCGGGCGACGTACAGGAAGGCGGGCGAGCCCGGTCCCCCGTTCAGGTACTTGTAGGTGCAGCCGACCGCCAGGTCGACACGGCAGCCGTCGAGGTCGATGGGTACCGCCCCCACGCTGTGGCAGAGGTCCCAGAGCACCAGCGCCCCAGCATCGTGCGCAGCAGCGGTGACAGCCGCCATGTCGTGGAGGCTGCCGGTTCGGTAGTCGACGTGGGAGAGTGCCAGCAAGCCGACCCGACCGTCCAACGCCTCCAGCGCCCCACCGACCGGCACCCGCCGGACGGCGTGGCCAGGACCGGCACCACGAGCCACCGCGTCCAGGACGTAGAGGTCGGTGGGGAAGTTGCCCTCCTCGGTCAGAACGAGAGGGCGACCCGAGAGCCGCAGCCCCGCCGTTGCCAGCTTGAACAGGTTGACGCTGGTGGTGTCGGCCGCCACCACCTGGCCGGGACCGGCCCCCACCAGGCCGGCGATCCGCTCGCCCACACGGCTGGCCGCCTCGAACCAGCCGCATTCCTCCCAGCCGGCCACCAGACGTTCCCCCCACTCGTGGTCCAGCAGTGCCTGCACGCGCCGACGGGCGCCAACCGAGAGCGGGCCCAGCGAGTTCCCGTCCAGGTAGACGACACCCTCCGGCAGCTCGAACCAGTCCCTGAGGTGGCGAAGGGGGTCGGCGACGTCCATGGCGATGCACTGCTCACGGTCCATGCACCTCAGTGTGCGCCCGTCCCGGAGAACACGTCGGGGAGCGGCTCCCTGGCTGCCAGCCACTCGCCCGGGATCCCCTCCCGCCCTCGAGCCGCAGCCACGATCCCGCCCACTATGGCACAGGTCGTGTCGCGGTCCCCCAGCCCGCGGAGGGTGGTCCAGATCGCGAGCTCGAAGTTGTCCAGGTGGTGGGCAGCGCACCAGATCGCGAAGGGCACGGTGTCGTCGGCCCTGGCCAGGGCCCCGCTCCCCAGCACGGCGGCGGCTCGCTCCGGATCGGTCCCGGCTCCCAATTCGAGCGCCCGGCGCAGGCCCTGGCCGACTGGGCCGGGGGGCGCGGCCGCGACGACCTCCTCGATCAGGCCGTCTCCGGCCTGCCCCTGCCAGGCCAGGGCCGCCGCCACCGCCACGGCCACCGCCCCGGCGATCCCCTCCGGGTGGGCGTGCGTGACCTCGGCCGATCGCACCGCCTCGGTCGCCGCCGTGGCGACATCGTCGGCAAAGTAAGCGCCCAGCGGGGCTACCCGCATCGCCGCCCCGTTGCCCAGAGAGCCCCGTCCGCCCCAGAGGCCGGACGCCAGCTCTCGCCAGTCCTCGCCACGGCCCAGCCGGGGCAGAAGACGGCGCATGCCCGGCCCGTAGCCGCGCTGTGGGGCGCTTCGATAACAACGGCCGAACTCTTGAGCCAACAGGTCCTGGTCCACGCCACCCCGGGCCAGGACACGGATCAGGGCGGCTGCCATGGCGGTGTCGTCCGTCCACGGCCAGGGCGCCAAGGGTAGCTGTCGGCGAACCACCCGGCCCCGTCCACCCGGACCGAAGAACCGCTCGCCCAGGGCATCACCGACCGAGAGGCCATCCAGGGAAGCCAACGCCCGGGCCAGCCGTTCGTCGCTCACCCGGGTGGCCCTGTCCGGAGCAACAATGGCCGGGCCAGCGCCCGCTCGGCTGCCTCACGGACCAGTCGGACCGCCAGCGTGAGCGGGAGCGAGATCTCGGCCCCGGCCGCCCGGCGGTGGCCGCCACCACCGAACCCGGCACAGAAACGGCCGGCGTCGACCAGGTCGCTGCGGACGCTGATCCGGGTCCGGCGCGGTCCCACCTGTCGGAAGAGCACTGCCAGCTCCGACCCAGCGATCGACTTGAGGAGGTCGGGAACGCGGTCCGCCTCCGGCATCTCCGCCCCCGATCGGCGGAGCATGCCCGCGGTCACGACCGCCCAGACGAGGCGCCCTTCCAGCTCCGAGCGCAGGCCGGCCAGGCAAAGGCCGACTAACCGCAGCGTCGTCTCTGGGATCGAGGCGTAGGAGCGGGCGGCCACGGCCACGGGGTCCGCGCCCAGCGCGGCCAGGCGCGCACCGTCGGCCAGGGTCCGGGCAGAGGTGGAGTGGCGGAAACCGCCGGTGTCGCCGACCAGGCCAGCGTAGAGATCGGTTGCGATGGTCGGACTGATGGGCAGCCCCAGCCCGTCCAGGATGCGGAGGCAAACCTGGGCCGCAGCCGATGCCTCGGGATCGACCAGATTGAGGTCGCCGAACCCGGTGTTGGAGGCATGGTGGTCGATGTTGACTACCGCCCCCGGCTGCACCCCCTCAAGTCCTGCCGCGCGTTCGCGGCCCACCACGTCCAGGCAGATCACCAGGGGGAAATCGCAGGGGAACGGGGCCGCCTGCAAGCGCTCGAACCCGGGTAGCCAGGAGTACAGGACGGGAGCAGGAGGCGGCACCACCACCTGCACCCTCTCAGCGCAGCCCTCCAGGGCCTCGGCCAGGGCCAGGCACGAGCCGAGACAGTCGACATCGGGATCTGGATGCCCGACCAGGAGCACATCCCGGGCCGCATCCAGGAGCCGGCTGAGCCGAGCGATGCCGGGGTCCAGAGGTTCCGGGGAAGGGTTTCCGTCGCCCGGCAAGACCACGCCGAGTGCTGGAGTAGTCCTCAACACCTTGCCCTCCTTTCACCTCTGTCGGCAATGCCACAGCCGCTGGGGGCCACATCCCTTCCTAAAGACGTCGGCACCGCCGCTGAGATGTCACCGGCGACGACAGGAGCCGGGCGTGATAATCCTGCTCCCGACCGGACATCACACCGTCTTTAGCGCCCTCGTCTGCCGGCGAGGCGACCCTTATCGCCGCCTATTCAACAGGCTTTCATGAGTGCTGTACTGACACTATATCCCATGGGACTGCTGTAGGCAAGCCTTCCTGGGAGGTACCAACTCAACAGGGGGGAGCCCGCTCCGGCAGTGGAACCCCAGCTCAGGCTCGTAGGAGGCATCCCGCCGACACCATCCGCATCGCCCGCCTGAACTCCTCGGCCCTCCGAGCGCCAGGGGCCGAGCCTGTGGCGACAGCGCTGGACCACCTCGTCCTCGGCCCGGGTTGAGGCAGCTGGAAGGGCTCAACGGCCTGCACCCCGCCCGGCCCGGCTCGCCCGCACTTGCCAGAGGCTCTGGGCGTCCAGGACGGCGATACCGTTGCGGGTCCGTCTTAGAGCTGGGGAAGAACCGCTCGGCAACCAACAGCCGTCCGCCACGCCAGACGGTCTTGGAGCCGAGCTGGTGCCGCACGGTCCCGAAGGACTGGTCCGCTCCGGGCCAGCCTCCGGTTGCGGAGCATCCCGACCACGTTCAGGTCCTCCACCACCACCGCCTCATATCGAGCAGCCAGCCAGGTCGTGGCCTGGTGCACGGCATCGAGACGGCAGTTGGCGATCCGGG
>CADDZO010000037.1 GCA_902812395.1 bacterium
ATGCTCACTGACCCGCAACGGTTCCTGACGGTCCGCCACACACACCACACCCAGCGCCTCGGCCGTCGCCGGGTGGAGGCGAGGCGGTCGTGCCTCGGCCTCGAACCGACGCTGACGGTGAAGCTGGTGCCCGGCCCGTTCACCAGCGGCTTATGAACATCTTCTTGCGGGTGTAGAAGTCGACTCCGTCCGTGCCGTGGACATGGAGATCGCCGTAGAAGGACGACTTCCAGCCCGAGAACGGGAAGAAGGCGAAGGGCTGGGCCACGGGGACGTTCACCCCGATCATCCCCGCCTCCACCCGCTCCCGAAATTGGCGGGCCGCCCCTCCGTCGTGGGTGAAGATGACCGCCATGTTGCCCAGGGCGGAGCGGTTCGCCCGGGCAATGGCCTCTTCCAGCTTGCCCACGTGGCTCACCGAGAGAACCGGCCCGAAGATCTCTACCCGATGGGCAGTGGAATCAGGCGGTACCTGATCCAGGATGGTGGGGCCCAGAAAGAAGCCCGGCCGAGACATCTGGTCGCGGCCGTCCAGCACCAGCCGTGCGCCCTCCCGCACTCCCTGGGCGACCAGCTCGGCCACGCGGTCGCGGTGCTCCCGGCGGATCAGAGGGCCGACGTCGACCTCGGGCTCGGTCCCCGGCCCGACCCGGAGCCGCCGCGCTGCCGCTTCCAGCGCCGGGACGAGATCCCGCGAATCGACCGCTATCGCTACGCTGCCGGCCAGGCAGCGCTCGCCGGCGTTGCCGAAGGCCGAACCGAGAATCGCAGGCACGACTGCGTCCAGCTCGGCGTCAGGCATGACCACGATGTGGTTCTTGGCCCCGCCCAGGGCTTGCACTCGCTTCCCGTAGGCGGCCGCCTCGCGGTAGACGGCGCGGGCCACCGGCTCTGAGCCGACGAAGGAGATGGCAGCCACCTGGGGATGGCGGAGCAGGGCGTCGACCGCCTCGCGGGCCCCGTGGACCAGGTTCAGAACACCGGGTGGGAAGCCGGCCTCGGCGAACAGCTCGGCCAACCGCACTGCGCCCAGCGGCGTGCGCTCCGATGGCTTGAGCACGAACGTGTTCCCGCAGACCACGGCCAGTGGGAACATCCAGAGTGGGATCATGACCGGGAAGTTGAAGGGGGGAATGCCGGCAGCCACACCGACCGGGAAGCGGTGGAGGTCCTGGTCCACGTCTACCGAGACCTGACGAAGCGTCCGTCCCTGAAGGAGGGTGGGAGCGCCACAGGCGAAGTCCACCACGTCGATGCCTCTGCGAACCTCGCCACGCGCCTCGTCCAGGGTCTTGCCGTGGTGCCGGGTGACCAGCGCGGCCAGCTCCTCGGCGTGCGCCTCGAGCAGGGCCTTGAAGCGGAACATCAGGCGGACCCGTTCCATCACCGAGGTCCGGGACCACTCCGAAAAGGCCGCAACCGCGGCGGCCACTGCTCGCTCCACTTCCGCTGGGCCTGAGAGCGGCACTTCGTCCAGGACCTCTCCCGTGGCCGGGTCGTACACGGGCAGGGTAGGTGCGTCGGGAAGACTCCGCTCGCCACCGATCAGGTTGGGAACCATCGCCCACCTCGCCTCCTCTAGGTGAAGCTACCGGACGCCGAAGGTACCCGTCCCGGAGCGGTTGCGGCTTCGGCCCAGAGGAGAAGTCCGTCGCAAGCCACGGCGGCCGGGCTCGGGCTCCACGGTCGCTCCAGGGTGGAGGGAGCCGAAGGAACATCAGTTCGACGGCCGTGGTATTCTGAAGGCCTGTCCCGGAGGGCGTACTCAAGGGCTCGGGAAGTGCTAGTATTTTGGGCCTGACCGCAATCCGTAGAGGGTCTACGTAGCCTGATCCACAAGATCTAGAAGAGCTCGAATCCACCGGAGCAAGAGCATGTCCACACCTGCGATCGCCACAGCGCCTCCACGCCTGGACTTCGATGCTGGCTGGCTCGAACGCCGGGTCGGTGGCGCCGCATGCGGCCTGGAGGGTGTGTCGCCGGACCAGGTGCTGGCCGAGGTCCGACGGGGCGCCTACGAGGGGATGACTCAGGTCCAGGCCATGCGGGCGGCCATCCTGGCGGCTGCCTCGATGATCGAGCGCGAGCCTGCCTACAGCCAGCTGGCCGCACGGCTGGAGCTGGACCTTCTCTTCGAGCAGGTGACCGGGGAGCTTCCCGAGACCGGGCGCGACCAGCGATACCGGGAGGTGTTCGTGGCGGGAATACGATCGGGACTTGCAGAGGGGCTGTTCGACCCTCGGCTCGGAACGTTCGATCTGGACCGCCTGGCTGGCGCCTTGGAGCCGTCGCGGGACCTCCTTTTCCAGTACCTGGGGGTGCAGACGCTGGCAGACCGCTACCTGGCCCGTCTCGGTAGCCGCCTGCTGGAGCTGCCGCAGGCGTTCTGGATGAGGGTGGCGATGGGCCTGGCCCTTGAGGAGCCGGAGCGCGAGGCGCGTGCAGTCGAGTTCTACCACCTGATGTCGCAGCTGCTCTACGTGCCCTCCACGCCGACGCTCTTTCATGCCGGCACCCGCCATCCCCAGCTCTCCTCTTGCTATGTCACCACCATCGGCGACGATCTGGGAGCGATCTTCAAGGGCTTGGCCGACAACGCCCAGCTCTCCAAGTGGTCAGGTGGGCTGGGCAACGACTGGACCCCCGTCCGAGCCACGGGTGCCCCGATCCGCAGCACCGGGGTAGAGAGCCAGGGGGTGATCCCTTTCCTCAAGGTCGCCAACGACGTCACCATGGCGATCAATCGCAGCGGCCGCCGGCGCGGGGCGACCTGCGCCTACCTGGAGCTCTGGCACTACGACATCGAGGACTTCTGCGATCTCCGTCGCAACACCGGCGACGAGCGGCGCCGGACCCACGACCTCGACACCGCGGTCTGGGTTCCCGACCTGTTCATGAAGCGGCTGGAGGCGGACCAGGACTGGACGCTGTTCTCTCCCGACGATGTCCCCGATCTCCACGATCTCTACGGAAGGGCATTTGAGCGCCGCTACCTGGAGTATGAGGCTGCGGCCGAGCGAGGTGACCTCCGGCTGTGGCGCCGGCTGCCGGCGGGCCGGCTCTGGCGAAGAGTGCTGACCATGCTCTTCGAGACCGGCCATCCCTGGATCACCTTCAAGGACCCGTGCAACCTCCGCTCCCCCCAGGACCACGTCGGGGTGGTGCACAGCTCCAACCTGTGCACGGAGATCACGCTCAACACCTCGACGGACGAAACCGCGGTCTGCAACCTGGGCTCGGTCAACCTGGCCCGGCACGTCGGTCCGGCTGGGGTGGATGAGGAGAAGCTGGCACGAACGGTTCGGACCGCGATGCGGATGCTCGACAACGTCATCGACATCAACTTCTACCCGACCGAAGATGCGCGACGGTCCAACCTCCGCCACCGTCCGGTGGGCCTGGGCCTGATGGGGCTGCAGGACGTCTTCTTTGAGCTGGGCCTGGCGTACGACTCCGAGGCCGCGGCCGATCTCAACGACCGGCTGACGGAGCTGGTCTCCTACCACGCCATCCTCGCCTCCTCCGAGCTGGCCGCGGAGCGTGGGACCTACGAGACCTACCCAGGTTCCAAATGGGATCGGGGCATCCTGCCTGCGGACACGATTGCCCTGCTGGAACGGGAGCGTGAACGGATGGTGGAGGTACCGCGCGGCGTTCGGTTGGACTGGACGCCGGTGCGCGAGCACGTTCGCCGGCACGGCATGCGCAATTCGAACACGATGGCGATCGCACCGACCGCGACCATCTCGAACATCGCCGGCTGCCTGCCCTGCACCGAGCCGATCTACAAGAACCTCTACGTCAAGGCCAACCTGAGTGGCGAGTTCACGGTCGTCAACTCCTACCTGGTCCGCGACCTGAAGCGGCTTGGGCTGTGGAACCGGGAGCTGCTGGATCGCCTCAAGTTCCACGGCGGCAGCGTGCAGGCCATCGCCGAGGTGCCGGCCCGGCTCCGCGCGATCTACAAGGAGGCGTTTGAGATCGACCCGATCGCGGCGCTGCGGCTGGCCGCCGCCCGGGGACGCTGGATCGACCAGAGCCAAGCCCACACCGTGTTCTGGCGTGGTACCTCGGGCCGAGAGCTGGACGAGATCTACCGGTCCGCCTGGCGGATGGGGCTCAAGACCACCTACTACCTGCGCACGCTGGCTGCTTCCCAGATCGAGAAGTCGACCCTGGACGCTGGCTACGGCTTCACGCAGCGGCGAGACCCGGAGGCGGTCCCGGCCTGCCGCCTCGACGATCCCGGCTGCGAAGCCTGCCAGTAGGAGAGCTCGCGATGCCGATCATCAACGCCTCCCAGACCGATCCCAACAAGATCCTGCCCATCCGCTACCCCTGGGCTCGGGAGTACTACCGGGCCGGGGTGGCCAACAACTGGACGCCGGAGGAGGTGTCCATGCAGCGGGACGTCGAGCAGTGGCGGTCGGCCAGCGGGCTCAGCCCCGACGAGCGCCGGCTGGTGCTCTGGAACCTGGGATTCTTCTCCACCGCCGAGTCCCTGACCGCCAACAACATCGTGCTTGCGGTTTACCGCCACATCACCAACCCGGAGGCACGGCAGTACCTGCTCCGCCAGGCCTATGAGGAGGCCATCCACACCGACGCCTTCATCTACAGCTGCGACACACTTGGGCTGGACCCGGACGAGGTCTACAACATGTACCTCCGCATCCCCTCGATCCGAGACAAGGATGACTTCGTGGTCGGACTCACCCGCTCGGTGCTCGACCCTGGCTTCAGCACCGAGGGGCTGGAGGGAGTGCGGCGTTTCCTGCGTGATCTGATCGGGTACTACGTGCTGATGGAGGGGATTTTCTTCTACGCTGGCTTCGCCATGATGCTGGCGCTGAGACGCCAGAACAAGATGGTCGGCATCGGGGAGCAGTTCGAGTACATCATGCGCGACGAGAGCCTGCACCTGGCATTCGGCTGCGAGCTGATCAGCACCATCCGGGCGGAGAACCCCGGTGCCTGGAACGACCAGCTGGAGGCGGAGGTGGCCGGACTGGTCGAGCAGGCGGTGGTCCACGAGCAGCGCTACGCTGAGGACGCGTGTCCCCGGGGGCTGCTCGGGCTCAACGCCGGGCTCTTCGGCGCCTACGTCGAGTACGTGGCCGATCGCCGTCTGGAGCGGCTGGGGATGCCCAAACGCTACGGCACCGCCAACCCCTTCCCTTGGATGTCGCAGGCGACCGACCTGGTAAAGGAGAAGAACTTCTTCGAGACCCGGGTCAACGAGTACCAGGGGGCCCTGGCCCTGCGCTGGGACTGAAGGGCCGCTTCCCATAGACTGGAGCGATCGACATCCAGGCATACTGCTTCGGCATCTATCCCCGCTCGGAGGCGGTCGTCGCCGCCACCCGTGGGCTGGACCGCGGGCGTGTCTCGCCCGAGGAGGTGGATCGCGCCTTCGCGCAGGATCTCTCGGATCTGGTCGAGCTTCAGCGGCGGGCTCGCCTCGACTACTACTGGGACGGCTTGCTCCGTTGGCAGGATCTGTTCCGGCCCCTGGTGGATGCCAACCCCTCGCTCCAGGCGGGCGGGTTGGCCCGCTGGTTCGACAACAACGCCTTCTATCGCACACCCCAGCTCGTCGGTCGGCTGGAGCCCAGCGATGGCCTACCCCTGCCAGGTCAGGAGCTGCCCCGGCCCTGGGTGGCGACATTGCCTTCCCCCTATCTGTTCTCGAGGGCGATCGAGACCGACGGTGATCCCAATCAACTGATGGAGGAGGTGACCGAGCTGTTGCTGGCTCCGGCCGCGCGGTCGGCAGCGGCTGCGGGGGCGGCGGTGGTCCACCTCCAGGAGCCCTGGATCGGGTTCCATGGCATCGAGCCCGAGGACTGGCCTTCCTTCGAGGCCGCCCTCAGGACGCTCGCGAACGGATTGGAGGCCCGACTGGTCCTTCACGTCGCATATGGCGATGCCGCTCCCTATCTGGACCGGCTCCGACGCCTGCCCGTGGACGCCATCGGCGTGGACCTGGTCGAAACCGACTATCGCAGCCTCGGTGGTGAGTGGACGCTGGGTCTGGTCGCCGGTTGCGTCGACGCCCGCCGCTCCTTGGTCGAGAGCGTGGACGAGACGGCTGAGCTGCTGCGCCAGGTGGCTGAGGTTGCCCGGCCTCCAGCGCTCTTCGCCGTTCCCAACTCGGAGCTGGCCTTCCTGCCCGCTCCCATCGCCGCCCGCAAGGTGACGGTGGTGGCCGAGGCTGCGGGCCGGCTGCGGGAGGAAGTGGCGTGAGGGCCCTGCTCACCCACGAGGTCGGCTCGCTGGCCAAGCCCGGCTGGCGGGTCCGCGCCTACCAGGAGGTGGCGGCGACCGAGGCTGACGTGGACGAGGCTCGGCGATGGGGCCGGCGTCTCGACGTCCCCGGCCATGAGGAGCTGGTCGAGCTGTTGCAGCGAGGGCCGGTTCCTCGCGAGCGACGGGACGAGATACGCCGCTGGTCCAGCCTGTACGCGGTGCGGCTGCTGGAGTCGGCCGGGTTGGACGTGGTCTACGACGGCGAGCAGCAACGCAGCGAGATGTACGACTGGGCGGTCTCCCACACAGAGGGCTTCGAGCGTCGGGGAAGCGTGCGCTCCTTCGACAACAAGTACTACAGCAAGGCGGCGGTGGTCGGACCGGTCTCGCTTCGCCGGCCATTCCACGATGACGAATTCGCCTACGTGCGGTCTGTGGCGAAGACGGACCTCAAGGTGCCGATCACGGGTGCCTACACGATCGCCGACTGGTCCTTCGACGAGTGGTATGACCGAACCACGGACCTGAGCCGTCCCCTCTGGGAGCGGCGGGCAGACCGGCGGCGGGCCCGGCGGGACCTGGTCCTGGGAGTCGCCCGACAGGTGATCCGGCCCAACCTGGAGTCCTTGATCGGGCTCGGGGCGAGGTGGATCCAGATCGATGAGCCGGGGGCTTCGACCGAGCCCGATGAGCTCGACCTGGTTTGCGAGAGCTTCAACGCCAGTGTGGAAGGGCTACAGGCAACGTTCTCGACCCATCTGTGCTTCTCTGATTACCACCTCTTTTTCCCAGCCATCGAGAAGATGAACGGGTGCCGACAGTTCTGCGTCGGGTTCGCTAACTACGATAGTCGTGAGCTCGGTACTCATGCCGAGCAGCGCCCCGGCTACGCAGTGATCGCAAAGTTCCGGGATCTGCCCTACCGCCCGATCCTGGGTGTGGGTGTGCTCGATATCCATAGCGATTTCATTGAGCCCCCTGAGCTAGTGAGAGATCGAGTCTTGTATGCGGTGGACGTGTTCGACGATCCAGCCCGCATCCACGTCACGCCAGACTGCGGTCTCCGCACCCGATCCTGGGAGGTCGCCTACCAAAAATTGCGGAATATGGTGGCCGGCGTAGAAATGGCTCGGCGCGCGATTGGGGTGTAGCTACGGAGCGAGGGATCTGGGCTCGGGGTTTCGCGCGTGGGGTGGAGGTCCTCACCCCTTGATCGGGGTTGACCGGCCGCACCATTCGGCGTGATGTGCAGGTGGGCATTTACCCCGGTGGATGCGTCCTTCGGTCACCATGCGGCATCGCAACGCGCCGTTGGTGGGATGCCGTGGGCTGGGAGACCGTCCTGTTGCTCGACATCGCTGGGCACGTTCGGCGGAAACATGCTTGCCCGTGAGCCTGCAGGCGGTGCAGATCAGCGCCCTCGGATCCCGCCTTGGGTATCTCAGTCGCCAACATCCGGGCCGCGGCCGGTGGATGCCGACCTGATTTTGGTCACCGGCTGTCGCGGCGCCTGGCCCGGCTGGGCGCTATGCCCAGGGATCGGCTGACGAAGCCCATGGTCTCTTCGAACACCGCCGGCGGGATGCGACTGGCCTTCGACCAGAGGATCCAGCGCATTCCGATCATCTCTCCCACCGCCATGAGAGCCCAGGCAACCACCAGCGGGTCGGCTGGCGCGATCTCGCCCGCCTCCATAGCCGCCTTCAACCCCTCCACGTAGCCCTCGGCGATCCGCTCGTAGTGTTGCTCCATCGCCTTCGGGGACACGAACTCGGCCTGGCGGATCACGCGGTAGAGGGCCGGATGCTCGGCGGTGAACCGGAAGAAGGCTGCGAATCCGAGCCGCTCCGCCTCGATACGGGTTCGCCCCCGACGGGAGGCGTCCGACATGGCGTGGCGAACCCGCCGGTTGAGGTCGGCGACGAGCTCGTCGAAGATCGCCTGCTTGCTCTGGAAGTACTGGTAGAAAGTCCCGAGCGAGACTCCCGCCGCCTCGGTGATCTTCACCACGGAGGCGTCGTGGTAGCCGAGATCGCCGAATACCCTCTCGGCCGCCTCCAGCAGCCGACGCCGGGTCCTGGCTCCCTTGCCCCGTACCACCCGGCCGTCGACACGACGCAGGGGTACCACCGGCCCCTGCTCTGGCTCCCGATCCCGGCCGGATTGCGTCTCCACCCGGTTCACAACGTTGCCCCAAGATTGGTAAGCACGGCCAGGGCTGGCTGGACCACGGTGCTCCTGGGTTTGCGGGCAAGCGCTCCAGGGAGATGGCAACAGAGTTGGAGCCTCGAGTGCGGCAGTCGTGTCGGCAACGCCGAGCGCTTGGCCGACGCCACCTCCACCCCGGCAGGATGGACCCTTCCGCCGGTAGGGTACGGCCAGTCCCCACGCACGAGCTCCACCGTGGTGTCTGGGTCCTCCGCGTGGCTGGGGAAGACGTGGGATTCCGTATCACCAGGTCGCCCCGACCGGGCCCGGCGATGACCCGGCCGATGAGTCCCACGTCGACGCGTGAAGGCCGGGCCCTCGCTGACGCCGCCCGCTCGGTAGTCGGCACCATACCGATCCGAGCGAACGTGATCGAGCTGGTACAGGCCCAGCAGCACTGCCCGATTCTCGCCGCCCTGGAGATGCAGGACCACGATCCTAGCCGGCCTTCGCACAGGAGAAGGGCATGACCCCATAGTCGGCGTGGTGGGCGCCGCCCCGCGCCGGCTGGGCGCGGTCGCCCAGCAAGCGGTCCAGGGTCGGAGCTCCCAGGCCTGCTGTTTCACTGTCCCCTCGACGCGCCCACCACCAGCTCTCCTAGCCGGCGGCGGGCATTCTGAGCAAGCGAACGCGGCATTAGGCCAGCCAGGCCGTGGGGGAAGAAGAGTACCATGAGCACGAAGATGGCGCCGAGGATAAAGAGAGGCTGGGAGAGTGGTAGCTCGAGGACTGGAGGCAGGTGCGAGATTGCCGGCGCGGCCGCAACTTGGTTCAGCCGATCGTCCAAATAGGTGTAAAGGACACCCCCCAGGAAGGCCCCCCAACCGGTTCCGGTGCCACCGATGACGACCATCACCAGAAGCGCCAGCGTGAAGTCGACGGTAGTAACGTCCGGCGTCGCCTGTCCCAGTACCACTGCGTAGACAGCGCCGCCCAGCGTGCAGAGGAAGGAGCTGACCACGAAGGCCATGAGCTTGAACCAGAAGGCTCTGAGCCCCATCAGATCGACCCGCAACTCATTGTCGCGAACCGCTCGCCAGAACCTGCCGGGCGAGGATCGCAACACCCACCAGGAGGTCAGGCAGACCAGTCCGGCGTAGGCGGCCGCCAGCCAGTAGAGGTTGGCGGTGTTGAACACGCCGACGAAGGCCCTGGGAAGACGTGTGCTGTCCAGGGGGAGGCCGACCGATCCTCCGGTCAGGTGCAACGGATCGTCCAAAACCGCGATCGAGAGCGCCTGGGCGAAGGCGAGGGTCACCATGGCGAACGCGATTCCCCTTGTCCGCAGGCAGACTGCGCCCAGGGCGGCCGGTACCACCAGCCCCGCCATAGCAGCCAAGGCCATGGCCGGGCCCAGACCGAGGTGGAAGCGGGTGACGCTGACCGTAGTCACATAGCAACCGAGTGCGAAGTACAGCGCGTGCCCGAAGGAAAGTAGGCCGGTGAAACCGAACTGGAGGTCATAGGTCAGTGCCGTGGCACCGAACACGAGCAACGTGGCCAGAAGTTGCAGAGTTCCCGGTGATGAAAGCGGTGCTTGGAACAACCCAGGGACGCCGATTGGGGCAAAGGGGATCAGCGCCACCGCGGCGACGCCAACCGCCAGCCCAGCCCACCGAACCACCTGCACAGCCCGCGCGCTTGGCACCTTTAGGTCCCCCTTCCCAGCCCCCATGGTCTCACCAGCAGGACCAGGGCCAAGAGCAGCATCACGGCCAGGTCACCGACGCCGGGAGCGGCGTAGTAGTTGACGAACTGTTGGAGCAGCCCCACCACCAGGGAGGCCAGCGCTGAGCCGGCAATCGATCCCAGCCCGCCGATTACGACCACGATGAAGGCGAAGATCAGGAGCGAGGGACCCTGACTGGGGTCGATCGAGCCGTAGTAGACGCCGGTGAGAGCGCCCCCCAAGGCAGCGGCCATGCCGCCGAGACAGAAGACGACCGTGAAGGCGCGGCGGACGTCAATGCCCAGGGCGGCAACCATCTCCCGGTTTTCGACCCCGGCGCGGATCACGGCGCCGTAGCGGGTGCGGTGCAGGAACAGCTCCAGAGCGGCGAGGACGGCCAGGGCGACGGCCACCGTCAGCAGGCTGGAGAGCGCGACGCGGGCACCGAGGACGGTGCCCGTCCCAGCCAACGCCCGGGGGACCCAAAAGGCGCGGGCATCCGCCCCCCAGCCACCCTGGATGAGGGCGCTGAGGGCCAGGGCCAGGCCGACCGTGACCAGAACTTGCTGGAGAGCATGGCCGTAGAGAGGTCTCACGACCAGGAGCTCGACCAAGCCGGCCACCACCGCCCCCACCACCAGGGCGAAGACCAGGGCCAGGGTGAAGCGGGCCGGGTCGGCGAACCTGAACAGGTGCTGCGAGGCCCACCACGCCGCGTATGCACCGACTGAGAGGAAGGCTCCGTGAGCGAAGTTGAGCACGTCCTCGAGGCCGAAGATCAAGGAGAGGCCGGCGGCGACCAGGAAATACAGGGCCGACAGGCCCAGCCCGGTAATTGTGAGCACCAACACAGCGTTCATGGCGCGGTCTCCCGACCCCCGGCCACCCCGAGCAGCGCACGTGTCCGCACCGGGTCACTCAACAGGTCGGCGGCTGGTCCCGTGTAGCTAACTCGCCCCTCGGCCAGCACTACCACCTCCCGGGCCAACCGGCTCACCACGGGTAGGTTCTGTTCCACCAAGAGGAGAGTGGTGGCTGTGGCTGTCTTCTCGAGCACCTCCACCACCTCGGCGACGACCCGGGGGGCCAGACCCTTGGTGGGCTCGTCCACGAGCAGCAGGCGGTTGCGGATGACGAGGGCGCGGGCCAGGGCAAGCATCTGCTGCTGACCGCCGGAGAGGGTGCCCGCACGTAGATGGCGAAGTCGCCTCAGGTCGGGGAAGAGCTCGTCCACCAATCGCAACTGAGGCTCCCGGCCCCGCACGGCGAGACGCAGGTTCTCCTCCACGGTGAGGCGGGAGAAGATCCCCCGGTCCTCAGGGACGTAGCCGACGCCGCGGCGGACGACCAGATGGGTGGGCTGGGTGCTCACGTCCTCCCCGTCCAGGACAACCTGTCCCCGGCGCCGGGCCAGGCCGATGATCCCGCGCAAGGTAGTGGTCTTGCCCGCTCCGTTGCGGCCGATCAGGGCGGTGATGCTTCCGGCGGCCACGGAGAAACCCACCCCGTGGAGGATCTCTGACTCGCCCAGCCACACCCGAAGGTCTCGCACCTGGAGGCGAGGGGGGGCGGCTTCGCCCCTCACAACGGCTCCCCCAGATAGGCAACCTGAACCCGCTCTTCTGCTATCACCTGCTCGGGCTGTCCGATGGCCAGCAGGGTGCCGTGATGCATGACGGCGACCCGGTGGGCGAGGTCCATGACCACCGGGAGGTGGTGCTCGACCATGAGCACGGTCGCACCCCAATCCTTCGGTAGAGAGCGGATGACCTCGGCGAGACGTGGCACCTCCCCCGCGTTCAGCCCGGCCATGGGCTCGTCCAGGAGGAGCAGACCGGGCCGCCCGGCCAGCACCAAGGCCAGCTCCAGCTGGCGCTTTTCACCGTGCGAGAGATGGCCGGCCGGAGCCTTGGCCCGGTCGCTCAACCCGACCAGCTGCAAGAGTCGGTCCGCCCCCTCGGAAGCCTCGCCGACGGAGCCCGCGGGACGCCACATACGGAACGTGCCCCCGAGCCTTGCCTCGACGGCCAAGCGCACGTTTTCCCGGACCGTGAGGGTCGCGAAAAGACTCGAGGTCTGAAACGTCCGTGCCAACCCTGCGCGGACTCGCCGATGGGGACTCCACCCAGTGGCATCCAGGCCGTCGAGAAGGACACGGCCCCGCGAGGGTCGGACGAGACCGGTGACCACGTTCAGCAAGGAGGTCTTGCCGGCCCCGTTGGGACCGATCAGTGCTACTAGCTCGCCCCGTCCCACCGACAACGAGACGTCGTCCAAGATGCGGACCCCACCCATCTGCAGCCCAAGGTTCTCGGTCTGCAGTGACAGGCCGGGGGCTGGCTGTTCGGCCTGGATCGCTGCGAACACCGAGAGAATCCCTCAGCCGTTCTCGCCCATGGGTACCGGCGGGGGTGCCGTCTGCTGAGCGCTGAGCGCCTTGATGAGCACCGGCTCGTACCCCGTCCCGGACTTCACCAGCCGGGCCTGGAACATGGGTTGGAGCATGGCGTGGTCGGATGCCCGGATGGTCTGCATGCCCTTCGGTGCCAGGAAAGTCCAACCCTCAAGCCCCTTGAGCATGGCGTCGACGTTGTCACCGTTGGCGCTGGCGACCGCGTGGACGATCATCTGGGCGGTCACGAAGCCGTCGGGGTCGAAGAGGTCGGGGACCATTCCCCGCCTCTTCAGCGCGTTGATCAGATAGTCGTTGGCCGCGTTGTGACAGCACTGGTAGAAGTAGAGCGAGAGCAGGTCGATGTCGGGGGCGGCGGCACCGAACGCGTCATAGGTCGAGCGCTGAGCAAGCCCGGTGACGACCCTGGTCGTGGAGAGCACTCCTTGCTGGGCCATTGCGGTCCACATCGCCCCGGTCGTCGTTCCCGCCCAGGCTACGAACAGAACGTCGGGATGGGCCTGCTTGGCGCGGAGGGCGAAGGGAGTGAAGTCGGTGGCCGAGAGCGGAACCAGGATGTCGCTCACCTGGTAACCCAAGGGCGCCAGTAGGTGGTCAGCATCCTGAACGTAGCTGGTGCCGAAGGCGTAGTCCTGGGCGAACACAAGCATTGTCCTTCCACTGCCCGCGGGCAAGAAGGAGCGGGCGGTGAGGACGTCCTGCGCAGTCTGCCGACCGGCTCGGAACGTCCACCGGTTGGCACCGGTGAGGGAGTCGTCGGCCGCATCGCCGGCGATGTAGAGCACGTGATTCTGGGCCGCCAGGGTGGCGAGAGCGTCGGCAACTGCCGAATCTGTGGTCCCAGCCAGGATCTTGTACCCCTCGCCGATGAAGGTCTTGGCCGCCAGGGTCCCCTTGGCGGGATCGCCGGCGTCGTCCGCCCAGCTCACCTCCAGGCGATGGCCGTCCACCGAATCTGTCCCATGAGTGGCGTAGGCCAGCCCGATGTCGAACCCCTGACGAAACTCTGCCCCGTAGCTGGCAAGGATCCCCGTCTGGGAGTAGACCATGCCCACCTTGACGGGTGCCCCCGACGATTGCCTGCCCGAGCCTGATGACTGGCCGCCGCAAGCGGCAGCCGCAACCACGACGGCACCCAGCAGCGCCGCCAGGCGAACGCCGTGCCTCCTGGCGGCGGCTCTCCCCAGGGCTGAATACGGAGAAAGGCTCATCACTCATCACCTCCGCGCGAAGCTCGTACTGGTCATGCGTTCAGCTTTCGCCGGGGGCTCCGCTCGCCACCCTGCCTGCCGAAACACGGGATCGTCCTCGTCCTTCACGTCACCCCCTCGGTGAGGGCAGGACCGCCGGTGTCCGGCTGGGAGCCGGCAGCGCACTCCGGATGGGCGCGTCCGTGCCGGAGAAGAGCCCACTGGCGGTGAGCCGCTCGCCGATGCCACTCCGCAGCCACGCCCGAGGTGGGTCGCCCACCAGCGCCTCCGAGCCGGCCCAGGCGGAGCGTATATGAGAGATGATTCATATCTCCTACTCTACTCGCCATTGAGATCTGGTCAACGCCTCCAGGGCACCAGCGCCGCTTAAGCGCTGGATGCGGCATTGACGAGTCGGGCAAACCCGCGGCGACCGACGTTTGAGCACCCCTCCTGCCTCGTCGGCCGTCCGGTCCGACCGCGGCCGTCATGCTCCGATCCGAGCCCCGCGCGGCCTCGGCAGTTCTCCGTGCTGGCAGGCCCGTCTCGAGTGGTGAGGCAATGCTCCCCCCCCCGGTGGGGCAGCACCACCCTTCGATGCGCGCTCCGGTCTCGGCACTCACGTGCCACGGTCCGGTGGCGCAGGTCATGGACCTGGACACCAGCACCTGTGACCCCGAAGAGAGTCTGCAGGCGCTACCCTGCTGGAGCGGGAATGAACCACTGGCTGGTCGTGCTCAGCGAGGACAACTGGGCCGTCTGCGATCGCGAGGGCCTGCTCGGCCTGGGTCGGGATGCAGAGCGCCGGCTCGGCCGCATGGCGGAAGGGGACCTGGTCTGGGTGTACGTGAACCGGAAGCACGTCGATCACCAGGTGCCGCGGGTCCAGGAGTTGCGTGCCCTGGTTCGGGTGGCGGGACCCGTCTGCCGCCTCGACCGCAGCCCATGGAAGCCCCGCGGCGATCAGCGGTTCATGATCGCCCGGCCGATCCAGGTCGAGCGCCGATTCGCATTGCCCGTGATCGAGCTGCTCAAGACGATGAGCTTTGCTGGTCGACCCCCCGCCTGGGGGATGCGCTTGCTGAGCGCCCCGGTGCCCCTCACCGAAGACGACGTGGCCAAGTTCGAGGCCGCGCTTCGGAACCAACGGGCGCTGCCCAGCACCGGCCGGTGAGAGGTTCGCGTGCCCGACGTGTCCTGCCCGGGCAGGTCGACGATTCCATCCTCGACGGTGACCTCTCGGAGGAGAGTCGGCGGACGTCGTCCACCCAGGGGTGTCGTCGGTGGACCGGCCGTCCCGACGTGACCCGTCGCTAGCGCGACTCACGGCTGTGCGGAGGTGAACGGCGGACGTTCCGTGTGCCGGCCGAAGCTGCACACGGCCTGGATGTCAGGTCAGATCCAAGGCAGGGCCCTTGTGATGCGGACGCTCATGCGGTGCTGCCTTCACCTCCATCAGTGGGAGGTCGTGGGTTTCATGGTTGCGCTTCGCAATTGCTCGGCCTGGCACCCGACGCAGCCCCAAATAGCCGAGGGCGGCAGTCACCGGGGCGGCGGCAACGGTCTCCTGCACCATGCGTGGGAACACGACCACGCTCGACATCCGTCGCGGTCCCTCGTAGCGTACTCGTGACCGGTGAACCGTGTGCAGTGCACCAAACCCCCGAGGCCGGCTGCGAGCTCCCCAGTCGTCGATCGCACCAGGTCCTCGCCTGGCGACCGAAGCGTGGGTCGGCCAGGACCCGCCGACGGCTCACGGAGTGCGGGTATGGGCGGCGGCCTACGTGCGGATCAACCGACCCACGGCCAGTTGCCGTTGGACCAGGCCTCGGGCGGCGGTGACATGGAGGTATGTGCTTGCCGATCTCGGGGTACGACCCCGAGCCTCTCGCACTCCCCTGCAAGTGTTGCGCCCCCATCAATCTGGCCCTGCGATATGAAGCTCTGCGAGGGGATTGTAGGTTGGAAGTATGTCGTATTTGAGTCTGTGGATCGATGAATCGGAGAGGGAGCCATTGCTCGCTCTCGGCGGCGTCATCGTTGAGTGGAGTGCAGTGGTAGGGCTCGTTCAACAATGGCGCGCTATGAAGGTCAGCGTTGGGTTGAGGCCGGACAGCGAGGTAAAGTGGAACCTACCACGGCATCACCAGGTGCGAGAAGATCTCGCCCGAGCCGGGCTGCTTACTCGGGATCTGCTGGCGAAGGCAGTGCAATGTCTTGCATCTCTTACGCTGTCCATGTCGTTCATAGTCATTGCAATGTTCGACAAGAGGCGCATGGATTGGTGGAAGATCATCTGGCCCAAGGCCTCTGCCCGCGATTTCTACTGCGAGGCTCTCAAATACACGGTGCAGCGCGCCGCCGAGGAAGTCACCGAAACTGGTGCGAGCGGCTGCGTTGTCATCTGTGACACACCAGAGTTGGGTACGAGGGAGTTTGCAGGAGGCTCCATCAGGCGAGGTCGCAAGGCGGTTGAGAAGGAGTATGCACAATGGTACGAGCAGGGCGTGGGGGTAGGGCCGGGGCGGCAACACCACCGAGGCGCCCTCAAGAGTGTGGGATTTCATCCTTCTATTTTCGTGGCGGACGCAACGTATCACGATGTTCTGCAGATTGTCGATGTGGCGGTCGGTGTGACAAGGGAGTGGATCTGGTCCGTGCGGGAGGGTAGATCGAACCCGTGGGTAAAGCGACAGATGATGACGTTGTTATCCAGGTTCCGAGCAAGATATGGGCGTCCTGACTTTTGGGAAGACGGGCTGGTCTTGTGGCCCCGGCAGGACGATTTATTGCGGGCCTTGAGGGCCGACTTGCGAGCAGGAGACTGGGGCTGAGCGCTTACGGGTTGGATGTGGAGTGTTCGCTGCTGTCGGTACCAGCGCCCGCGGGTACTGTACCGTGGCGGTAGCCGATGAGTGGATCGGAGCCCGATGTCGAATAGTCGGCACTGGGCGGGTGCGAGAGCTGGGTAGTTCTAGCCTGTGCTCAGGCGACTGGATCGCAGTCGCGAAGATGCCTTCCAAGCTCATTCGGGCCAGCACGAGGCCGCGCAGGTGGCTGGGGCGGAAGGATTCGAACCTTCGGTCGCAGATCCAAAGTCTGCTGCCTTACCACTTGGCCACGCCCCATAGGGCTGCGACACACTCTGCGTCCACCGGCGTCGGCGCGCGTTGTGAACCCGTGCGTGACGACCGTGGCATAGGTTACCGCCGATCTCTCCCATTTCGAGGGAGGGCCGCGAGGCGGCGATCACCATCGCCGGTATCTTCTCTCCGTGGCCACCGGAGAGATCGTGCTCTTCTACGGCGAGGAGCCGTTCCTCGTTGACGAGGGTGCCCGCGCGACGCTGGCCCGGTGGCGGCGGGATCTCGTCTCCGAATTCGGGTACGAGGCCCTGGATCCGGCTACCGTGACCGTGGCCAGGCTCCGCGAGGCGATCCTCCAGGTGCCCTTCCTCGACCCCTACCGCGTGGTCGCCGTTCGGGACCTGCCGCCCCGACGATCCGATCTCGTGGCCCCGGCGCTGGGCCAGGTCCCCGAGACCACCCGTCTCTTGCTGACCGTGCACGGCAAGCTGCCCGCCGCCAGCCGACTGGTGCAGGCAGTGCGAGCGGCCGGGGGTAAGGCCGAGGAGCGACGACAGCTCAAAGGCCGCGAGCTACAGACCTGGATTGCTAGCCGGACGAAGGAGTACGGGCTGCCTCCCGCAGTCGGCGCTGCCCTTCTCCGGCTGGCCCGTCCCGATCTGGCCGTGATCGACTCCGAGCTCGCCAAACTGGCCGCCTACCAGGCGGGCGGCAACCGGCTCGACCGCAAGGCCCTGGAGGAGCTGATCGTGGCCGGGCGGCAGGATGAGATCTACCAGCTGACCGATCATATCGTGCCCCGGCCCGACGCCGAGGCCTGGCGGCTGGTGAGGGAGTTCCTCGAGCGAGGCGAGAACCCGACGTCGATCGCCTACCGGCTCGCCCGCCATCTGGCCCTGGTGCTGGAGGTTCGGGCGCGACTCGCTCGCGGGGAGCGACTCGTCGACGTCCAGGCCAGCCTGCGCGAGCATCCGTTCGTCGTCCAGAAGGCCTACCAGGCGGCTGCGACCGTGTCCGAACAACGCCTGGAGGCCGGATTGAGAGCGTTGCTCGACTACGAGTGGAAGGTCAAGTCCGGACAGATCGACGCCACCCTGGGCCTGGAAGCAGTGCTGGCCAGGCTATGACCCATGGGTCCGAGCAGCGGGCATGCAAGTGACGTCTCGCACCTCAGACCGCTACTAGGAGCGGGAGCCCATCGTCGGGTGATGATCGGGTTCGGCTCAGCGGTCAGCGGTGCGCGCACCAACAGTCGCGTTGAGCCGCTTCATCAGGCGAGACTTGCGCCGGGCTGCGTTGTTCCGGTGCAGGACTCCCTTCGACACCCCGCGGTCCAGTGCCGAGATCGCGGCCACTGCCATGGCCTCCACGTCACCCTGGCCCGCGGCGACCGCGCGCCGGAACTTGTTGACCTTGGTCTTGACGGCGGAGCGGATGGAACGGTTGCGCATCGCACGGCGGGCGCTGCGCCGGGCGTCCTTCTTTGACGAGGCGATGTTTGCCAGCGATGAACCTCCGGAGTGGAATGCGCCGGACACGTTCCGGCGTGGAGCCTAGGATTATAGGCCCGATGCCGGAGTTCGAACTCGACGGCAGGCGGCCCCGAGTCCATCCAGAGGCGTTCGTGGCGCCGACCGCGGTCCTGGTCGGTGACGTCACCGTCGGCCCCCAGGCCAGCATCTGGTTCGGGACGGTGGTTCGGGGAGATGAGTCCAGCATCACGGTCGGGGCGGGGGCGAACCTTCAGGACAACGTCACCGTCCACTGCTCCCGAGATCTTCCGACCGTGATCGGCCCCGGGGCCACGGTCGGGCACGGCGCCTGCGTAGAGGGGTGCGTGATCGAGGAAGGAGCGGTGGTCGGCACCAGAGCCGTCATGCTGCAGCGGACCAGGTTGGGCGCCGGCGCCATGCTTGCCGCCGGGTCGGTGCTGACCGAGGGCCAGGAAGTGCCCGCCGGACACCTGGCCGCAGGGGTGCCGGCCCGCATCAAGAAGCCGCTCTCCGGCTCCTCGGCCGCCTGGGTGGCCCGCACCGGCGCCCACTACCGGGAGGCTGGCCGCCATTATCGGCAGGCGCTTCGGTCCCCGGACTGAGTGACGGGAGAGAGACCACGCGGCTCGTCATCCCCGCCCACGCCAAGCTCAACCTCGAGCTGGCCGTCCTGGGCCGCGAGGCCGACGGGTACCACCGGATCCGCACCACCCTGCAGGCGATCTCGGTCCACGACCTGCTGCTGGTGGAGCCGGCGGCCACGACCAGCCTGGAGGGAGGCCGGCCGGGCGACCTGGTGCTCCGCGCCCAGCGGGCCCTGGAGGAGGCAGTGGGTCGGCCCCTGCCGGCTCGCTTCAAGCTCTGGAAACGGGTCCCGGCCGGGGCCGGCCTGGGGGGTGGGAGTTCCGACGCGGCCGCCGCCCTGCGTGGCTTGGCCCGCCTCCACCAGCTCCACAGCGACCTGACCTCGGTCGCGGTCGGGCTGGGGGCCGACGTTCCGTTCTTCCTCCGAGGTGGAGCTGCCCTGGCCCAGGGCCGGGGCGAGCGTCTGCGTCCGCTGCCAGTCCAGCGGCAATGCTATGCCGTGGTCTGGCCAGGGTTCGAGGTGTCGACCGGCTCCGTCTATGCCGCCTGGGACCGAGTTGGTGGGGAGGGACCCAACCAGCTGCTACGGGCGGCCGCCGCGGTTGAGCCCCGGATCGAGCGCTTCGCTGTCCAGCTCGGGGCCGGCTGGCGCATGACGGGGTCCGGCTCCGCCTTCTTCCGTCCCTGCTCAAGCCGCGAGGAGGCGGAGCGGGCGCTGACCGGCCTGGAGGTGCCCTGGGCGGCGGTCGTGCGGCCGGTGCAAGCTTGGGAGCCATGGTGACACCGCGGCGCCGGCTGGCGGTCCTGGCCGGGAAGGCAACCGGTGCCCTCTCCCGGGCCACCAGGCGGGGTGGAGGCACGACCTTCCCGGGGGACGTGGCCCGGGCCATCGATCCCCAGGTGCTGCGACGCCTCATCGGAGACCTGCGCGGGGGGGCCATCCTGATCACCGGCACCAACGGCAAGACCACCACTGCCCGGCTGGTGGCCGGGTTGCTCCAGGGCATGGGCGCCCGGGTGGTGACCAACCGCGCAGGCTCCAACCTGATCTATGGAGCCACTGCGGCGGCCGTGGCCGGCGCCGGGCTGGACGGCCGCCTCCGGGCCGACTGGGGCGTCTTCGAGATCGACGAGGCCACCCTGCCGGCGGCGGTCGAGGAGACCCGACCCGTGGCGGTGGTGGTGGGCAACCTCTTCCGCGACCAGCTTGACCGCTACGGCGAGCTCGAGCTGCTGGCTCGCACCATCCAGGGCGCCCTGGAGCGGCTGCCCGAGGGCGGCCGGGCGGTGCTCAACGCCGACGACCCCCGGGTGGGAGAGATCGGTCTGGGACTGCCCAGGCCGCCGCTCTGGTACGGGGTCGAGGACCGCTCGGTCTCGCTGTCCGAGCTCCCGCATGCCGCTGATGCCCGCACCTGCCCGCACTGCGGTGCCAGGCTGGAGTTCTCGGCCGTATACGTGGGCCACGACGGCGTGTACGCGTGTCCGAACCGGGACTTCGCCCGCCCGGCGCCCGAGGTGGTGGCCACCTCGGTCACGCTCGATGGTCTGGATCGCATCTGTATTGAGGTGGGAGGCGTCCGGGTCGAGGCACCGCTGGGCGGCCTCTACAACGTGTACAACGTGCTCGCCGCATTCAGTGTCGGCACCGTCCTCGGGCTCAATCAGCACTTCATGGCCGAGTCGCTGAAGAAGGCGGTGGCGGCCTTCGGCCGCCAGGAGCGCTTCGAGCGCCGCGGCCGTCGCTTCACGATCATGCTGGCCAAGAACCCGACCGGGTTCAACGAGATCCTGCGCGAGTCGGAGCGAGCCGACGGCCGCCACTTCTTGATCGGCCTCAACGACCGCATCGCTGACGGCCGTGACGTCTCCTGGATCTGGGACGTCGACTTCGAGCTGCTGGCGGGCCGGGCCGAGGTGGTGGTGCCCAGTGGCGTCCGCGCCCATGACATGGCGTTGCGGCTCAAGTACGCTGAGGTCACCGCCGCCACCGAGCCCGAGCCCGACCTGGGGCTGGCGCTGGACCGGTTGACCGAGGCTACGCCGGAGGGCGGCGACGCCTATCTGCTCTGCACCTACACCGCCATGCTCGACCTGCGAGCGTTGCTCGTGCAGCGGGGGTGGCTGCGGCCATACTGGGCGACGTGAGCCGCGGCGATCCCGAGAGCCTGACCATCGGCTGGCTGTACCCGGAGCTGATGAACATCTATGGTGACCGGGGCAACGTGCTCACGCTCTACCAGCGGGCTCGGTGGCGGGGGTTGCAGGCCGAGGTCGTGGACCTCGACAAGGGCGCCACCCGTGCCATGGACCGGGTGGACATCTTCTTCTTCGGCGGCGGCCAGGATCGGGAGCAGGCGCTCGTCTACGACGACCTGATCGAGACCAAAGCCGTGCCGCTGGCGCGAGCCTTGGAGGAGGGGGCGGTGATACTCGCGATCTGCGGCGGCTACCAGCTCCTGGGCCACTACTACCAGACCGCCGAGGGCCAGCGGTTCCCGGGCCTGGGCCTGCTTGACGTCCGCACCGAGGCCGGTCCCAGGCGCTGCATCGGGGACGTGGTCGTGGACGTGGACCCGGAGCTCGGGCTGACCCCGCCCACCCTGGTGGGGTTCGAGAACCACAGCGGACGGACGTTCCTGGGTTCGGGCGCACGTCCCCTGGGCCGGGTGCGGCGGGGACGTGGCAACAACGAGGAGGACGGCACCGAGGGGGCAGTGGCGAACAACATCTTCGGCTCCTACCTGCACGGCAGCCTGCTGCCCAAGAACCCGCACCTGGCCGATCTGATGATCGAGCGGGCCAAGAGGTGTCGGCTACCGCGGTTGGACGACCGGCTGGAGCTCGCTGCCCACCGCTGGATCTTGGAACGGGAAGCGGCGCGCCGACCCTTGGGTGATGCCAGGGCACGGTAAGTGTCCCGGTGCAGCTGGGTAGTTTTGCCGACTTTGGCCATGTGAGACGTATGCGGCTCCGAAGGGTTGGTAACTGTTGGCGTATGGTAGTATGCAGGGGTGAACTTAAAGGACTGGGCGCGGCAACAAGGTGTTCATCCCAGGTTCCGGGAAGGCAAACTCCCAGTTCCCGCGCGCCGCGCCGGCCGGCTGATCCTGGTGGACCAGCCACCGGTCAGTGCCGTTCCGGGGATTACGGCCGTG
>CADDZO010000038.1 GCA_902812395.1 bacterium
ACACGGCCGTGATCCCCGGAACGGCACCGACCGGTGCCTGGTCCACCAGGATCAGCCGGCCGACACGGCGCGCGGGAACTGGGAGTTTGCCTTCCCGGAACCAGCGGTAGGCAGTCATGGGATGAACGCCTTGTTGCCGCGCCCAGTCCTTCAAGGTCATCCCTACATACTATCATATGTTCAAACGCTAACAGTTATCGACCCCCGTGCGCGTGCGGCTGAGGGATCGCGTGCCCCATGCGGAGGCGCAGGCATCGGCTGCAAATCACGACCTGGCAGTCCGGCTCGTCGCAGCCGGCGCAGGTCTCGACCGGACGACCCCACACTGGCTGCAGGTTGTGCCCCCGGGTTGGTGGGCGATCACCGGCTGCCGTGCTTGTTGCCCGACATGTGCTCGACCACGTCCTTCTGGAAGAGCAGGCCGAGCAGCCCGCCCTCCGAGGTGGTGATGGGCGAGCTCTCCAGCCGGTGCTCGACCATGAACCGTGCCATCTCCTCGGCGGTCACGAAGGGTCGGAAGGTGCTCGGTCCAGGCCTCATCGCTTCCTCGATGCTGCGCTCACCCAGGGCCTCCAGCTCACGGGCCCGCAGCAAACCCAGGACGATCCGCTTCTCGTTCACCACCACCACCGTGTCCCATCCCCGCGCCCGGACGCGCTCACGGACCTCCTCCAGCCGCTCGTCCAGGCTGCAGGTGGGCACGTCCTTCCGGGCCAGGTCGCCGGCGCGCGGAACCGCCGCATTGATTCCCTCGGTGGGCAGGCCGGCTGCCATCCAGTCCAGCTTGCCAGCGGTGTAGTCGTAGACGTCCCGGAAGCCCAGGCTCTCGAGCCGCCACGCGGCTCGCGGAGACATGTCTCAAGCGCTGTCCCAGCAGTACACGATGACCGCGCGGTTGCGGTCCAGGAGCCGGGTCGCCTCGCGGTCGATGTGGCGGAGCGGGAGGCTGATCGCGCCCGGAAGGTGGTCCTCCTCGTACTCCGAGGCCGGCAGCACCTCCACCAGCTGAGCGCCTCGATCACGGAGGGCACGCAGCTGCTGGCGATCGATCGACGTTGGCATCTTGATCCTCTTCGGTTGCCAGCCGGGGCATTGGCCGTAGCGCAACGCTGGCTTGTTCCCGCACTGGCGATGGTACCCGCGCTGCGCCGGGTGGGTGCCGGGCCGAGCCCCCGACTCGGTCGAGCTCGGTCAAGGAGTGATCGAGCGCAGACGCACCAACCGTACTCCCGGCCGGAGTCGATGTGCTCACCCCTGGCCTGCGTGGTCGCCAACCCCGGGATCCGACCAGGTCCGCACTCGTGCCCGTGCGGTTGGCGGAGCTCTTCTGCTTGCGGGAGTGGGCGCGCAGGGCTCGGCGCAAGCACCGCAGGGGGCCATCAGGGCGGCCCGGGGATCCGGACCACCCACGTGTCCACCGCGCTGTTCGGGTCTGCGCCTCCGCCCCGTTTGGCCGCCCTCCGTTCCCGAGCCCATGGGAGAGCTTCCACCCTTCCCCGGGGCGCCCAGGTGCTGCCCGATGCGAGCTGCCCACCGCGATCCCGCCGATGTTCTGGACGGCCGACGCCGGCGGGCCCGAGGGTCGAGCGGCCGGTCCCTGTCGGCCAATCCAAGGATCCGCCGGCGAGCGTCCTCCTCCATCGCCCTGCAACGGCGCTCAGCCGGCGCCGGACCTCGATCGGCACGATCGGCTCAGGGCCACTCGGTGCGCTTCCGGCGGCAACCGGATCAGGCCGAAACCCGGAAATCCCGGCCGGTGGCGGTGACCACGATCCCCGACGGTTGCACTGCTGCCGTCTTCAGCTGAAGCCCGTGGAGCATGGAGCTGAGCGAGACGCTGGTCGTCAGCTCCCTTGCTACCTGCGCCTCCAGGGATGCCGGCAGCGGGTGGCCGTCGACGACGATGGTCTGGGGGGTCAACACCAGCTGGCCGTCCCGGGTGCCGACCGCCACTACGATGACGAGGGGGACCCTCGCCCCGTCCAGGTCGGTGGTGCCGGCCAGTCGCAGCCGGTCGCCGTCGGCGCTGGCGGTCACACTCCGGGGGAGGCCCAGGCCGCCGAACGGCACCACTCCGCTCGCCGTTACCGATCCTGCGGTGGCCTCGGTCAGCTGGCTGGCGGAGGTGACGAAGGCGGGGGTCGAGACGTCACGAGCCCGGATCCGCACGTCGGTGATCGCCACTCCCTGCAGGCTGGCATTCGGCACCTGGACGTCGATCTCCTGGTACCGGCCTTGGGCCCACTGGGTGAGGAAGGGGGTGCCGTCGACACTCGCAGTCGGTGGCGGAGACAACGCATAGGTGCGGGCGAGGTGGCTGGAGATCAGGTTGCCGGCTTCCCAAGCGCCGAGGCGGTCGGCGGCCACCAGCAGGCAGGCGATCACGATCAGGCAGGCGATCGTCGCACGCACCGGGCCCATGGTGCCAGAGTTGCCGGTCTCCGTGCGGCCCACCCGTGAGCGCAACAGAGGGTCCGGATGGCAGCGCTCCCGCGTTGGAGGGAGCGGTTCAGCCGGTATGGGCGGCTACACGACGACGGGCGAGACCGCTTCAGCGGGTGGGCAGCAGCCAGTCGCCATCTCGGAGCAGCGGCACCGCGGTGCCGTCGGCGGTAAGACCGTCGACCTCCACCTCCGGTCCCCCGACCATGAAGTCGAGGTGGATGCTGGAGCGATTGATGCCGTTACCCCCGTCCAGGGTCGCGAAGGCGAGGCCCTGACCGAGCGCGATGTGGCAGGTCGCGTTCTCGTCGAAGAGCGTGGTCCCAAAGATGAGCCCCTGCTGGCCCACCCGAGAGGTGCTGTCCACCAGTGCCACCTCGCCGAGGCGGCAGGCACCCTCGTCGATGGCCGCGGCGCCCCGAATCAGGTCCTGGCCGTGGCTGGCCCGGATCTCGCAGGCTCGACCCCGGCTGAACTGCACCTCGAGGTCGCACACCCTCACCCCCATCCACTCCAGCGGCCGCGTCGCCCGCACCACCCCCTCAGTCCGGCCGGGGTCGGGGGTGGTGAAGACCTCCTCGGTGGGCAGGTTGGGGACGTGGCGGCGGCCCCATGCGGTCTCCTGGCTGCCGCCGACCCAGTGCGAGCTGGGGAGCAGACCGACGGTCAGGTCGGTGCCGGGACCTAGGAAGCGGATGGCGTCGAAGTGGCAGGCATCGAGCAGGCGTGCGCGCTCGCCCAGCCTCTCCACCTGGGCACGCCAGGCTCCGACCGGGTCCGGCTCGTCCAGTCGGATTGCCGCCTCGAGCGCCTGCCATAGGCGCTCGAGGTCGGGCTCGCCGAACAGGTTCCGGGCCCAGGTCGCGGTCGGAGCAGCCACGATCGACCAGTTGACCAGGCCCTGGTTGAGCGCCTGAAGCGAGAGCTGGCGGAGCTCGGGCTGCACCGCCCGGGCCAGCCGCCTCTGGTCGAGTCCCTCCATTTCCTCAGGATCGGGCACGGCCAGCACCTGGATCAGGGCGCCGCGGTGGTCCATGGCGTGTCGGAGGCGGGTCAGGGCCCAGGGCGGTGCCCAGCCCAGGCTCTCCTCCGGGGCCATTTCCACCTGGGTCCGGAGCAGCTGCCGGTCCGTGTAATGGACGTCCACGTGCCTGGCCCCGGCTGCGTAGGCCGCCCGGGCGATGCGCTGGGCAAACGGGGCAGCGTCCAGGTAAGCGTCGATCAGCACGTCCTGGCCGGACGCCACGTTGGCCCCCACCTCGACTGCCAGCCGGGCGTACCGGTCGAGCCGCTCGATCTCGGTCATGGTCGAGCTGACGCCGCCGCCTTGAGCTCGGCCAGGTGGCCTCGCTGGTGCTGGAGCATCCGCTCGAGGGCGGTGCGAAGCGGCTGGCCGGCATAGGGGCCGATGGCGGCGGGACAATCGAGGTCGGCGTCCATCAGTGCGGCCTGGAGCTGCCTCGATCCCTCCAGCATCTCCTCGACCAGGTCCTCGGGGCTGCGGTCGCGGCGTCGACGCACCTGCCCCGCGTTCCAGCGGTCGGGGTCGAAAGACCGGCCCCCACCCTCACCGGCGGGGGCCGACACCACCGCCGGCAGCGCCGCCTGGGTGCTGGACAGGTGGGCGAGCAGTTCCCTGGCGTTCCAACCACCCTCGCCACCGTGGATGTGTCGATCCCAGTCCAGGCCCCTGGTCAGCGCCCGCGCCTCCCGGGCCACCGACCAGAGGCCGGCAGCGAGCGCGGTCCGGTCCAGGTCCGCAGCCAGCTCCTGCGGCCGGATCAGGGGGATGTCGTGGCTGGAGTCGTAGTAGCGCACCCTGGCGTCAGCCCGGAGCTCCCGCATCGCATCGACCGAGCGCCGCCGCCAGTCCACCATCGCCGGCGGTGCCCCCGGCCAGAGCCGGCCGGCGGCAGCCACCAGGATGGGTCCCGCCACCTTTGGCAGTAGCTCCTCGGGGCGGAAGCGGTAGAGCTGGCGCAAGATCTGCTCTCGGACGGCAGCGGTCAGGGTGGGCGCCCAGCCCGTGGGGGAGCGGACCAGGCCGGCCTCGACGAAGGGGACGAGGTCCTCGCCCCAGGCCTCGCCCAGGGCATCGCGAACCGTCGAAACGGCCTCGTCCAGGTCGCGGTAGGTGGGGAGCGGCGGTTGCATGCGCCGCGCCATCTCCTCCCACGTCATCTCGCTGCTCACGGCAGCCAGCGGGCCGTCCACTAAGGCCACGCCCGAGGCCAGGTCGGGCCTGGTGCCAGCCAGCTGAAGCGCGATCGCAGCCCCCCAGGAGTGCCCCACCACCAGCGGCCGCTCCAGGCCCAGATGACGGATGAGCTGGGCGGCGTCCTCGGCCAGCTCGTCCGAGCCGTAGCCGTCGGAAGGCCGGTCGGAGCGGCCGTGGCCACGCTGGTCCAGGGCCACCGCCCGCCCGCGCAGGTGCGCCGCTACCCGCTCCCAGATCCGGGCGTTGGAGCTGAGGCCGTGCAGGAGCAGGAGCGCCGGCTCCTCTCCCTCCCCTCCCCACTCGAAGTAGTGGAGGCGGACACCGGCGCGTACGAGCCAGCCCTCGGCCACGCGAGTGGATTGTACGGGTGTAGGGCCATGGGTCCAGGCTGGAGGGGCGTCCGTATGCTTTCCGCCATGCCCGGCCCCGACGGCCGTCCCGGCGACATCGCGATCTCACGTCGGCTGGCGGTGGCCCGCGGCGACGAGCCGGCAGACCTGGTGCTCCGCGGTGGCCGGGTGTTCTCGGTGTTCACCCGGGAGTGGCTTTGCCACGACGTGGCCATCTGCGAGGGGCAGGTGGTGGGGCTGGGCCAGTACCGCGGGCGGCGCGAGCTCGATCTGGCCGGCGCCCCCGTTGTTCCCGGCCTGATCGACGCCCACGTCCACCTCGAGTCCTCCATGCTCACGCCCGATCAATTCGCCCGGGCCGTGGTCCCGCACGGGACCACAGCGGTCGTTGCCGACCCCCACGAGCTGGCCAACGTGCTCGGACCGGACGGCGTGCACTGGTTCCTCGACGCCCTGGAGGGCCTGCCCCTGGACGTCTTCGTGATGGCCCCGTCCTGCGTCCCTGCCTCCCCCTTCGAGTCGCCCCGCCAGGAGCTCGGCGTCGGCGCCCTGGCCGGACTCCTCCGCCGCCGGCGTGTGATCGGGGTCGCCGAGATGATGAACGTCCCGGCCGTCGTTGGCGGCGATCGTGGGGAGCTGGCCAAGCTGGCCACCGGGCTCACCGATCACGTCGACGGCCACGCCCCTGGGCTCTGCGGCCGCCGGCTCAACGCCTACCTCGCCGCCGGGATCCGAAGCGACCACGAGTCGACCCGCTGGGAGGAGGCGTTGGAGAAGCGACGCCTGGGGATGGCCGTGATGCTGCGGGAGGCCTCGGGCGCCCGCAACCTTCGCGATCTGCTGCCGCTGGTCAGCCGGGGCGGGCCCGAGGGGCTGATGTTCTGCACCGACGACCGGGACCCCGGCTTCCTGGCCGAAGAGGGCCATCTCGACCAGATGCTGCGGACGGCGGTGGCCGAAGGGATACCAGCCGAGGATGCGCTGGTCATGGCCAGCTGGAATGCGGCCCGCTTCCATCGCCTTCCCGGGCTGGGTGCGATTGCCCCCGGCTACTGGGCCGACCTGGTCGTGCTGGAGGACCTGGAGAGCTTCCGGCCGCGCCTGGTGTTGAAACGGGGCGCGGAGCCGGTCCACCGAGCCGTTCCCATCCCAGAGTGGGTGCGGAACACCGTCCACCTCCCCGCCCTGGAAGCAGACTCGTTCCGGTGCCCGCCGGGCTCCCGGGTCCGGGCCATCCGCCTGGTCCCCGGCCAGTTGCTGACCGAAGGCGAGGTGGTGGAGGCGACCTGCCAGGAGGGGCGGCCGGTGGCCGACCCGGACCGGGACCTGGCCCAGATCGCGGTGGTCGAGCGGCACCATGCCAGCGGCCGCATCGGCCTCGGCTTCGTCCGGGGGTTCGGGTTGCGGCGTGGAGCCTTCGCCTCGACCGTCGCCCATGACGCCCACAACCTGGTGCTGGTCGGGATCTCTCGTCCCGACCTGGTGGCCTGCGCCGAATGCCTGGCCGCCTGCGGCGGCGGCATCGCGGTTGCTGCCGAAGGCAGGGCCGAGGCACTGCCCCTACCCGTTGCCGGGCTGATGAGCGACCGGCCGCTGGAGGAAGTGGTGGTCCAACTGCGCCGGCTCGAGGGCCGGCTCCGCGATCTGGGAGTGGCGGTGCCCGCCCCCTTCATGGCGCTCAGCTTCCTCGCCCTCTCGGTGATCCCGGAGCTCAAGATCACCGATCGCGGACTGGTGGACGTGGGCCGACTGGAGATCGTCCCGGCCGTGCTCTGAGGCCCGATCGGGTGCCGCCCAACAAGGCTGCGATGAATCGTTGGAGTGGACTCGAATCGGCGGAGCCCAGCCCAGGCACGCACCCGATGACCCTGGCACGGCGTTGGGTTTCACCTCCTCACGACCGGGCGTCCGCATCGTCCGCTGGGCAGGTGGTGGTGGAGTTCCGCGTATCCAGGCACGAGCGGCCTTGGGCAAGCCCGGCGCTCGATCTGCCCCGATCCGGGCCCCGCCGCCCGGCAGCTCCACGTCGGACCCGACCGGCTCAGCGCCCGAATCTGACCTCGATGTGGGGGACTGGCACCGTCCACTCCCGCCTCGGCTTGGTCAGCTGCTGAAGCTGGCGGCTGCGACGCTTGGCATCCATCGTGAAAGTGAGCTGCCAGGCCCGCCGGTAGACCGGGCGTGCTTTCGACTCCGTCGCCACTGCCTGGCGGGCGAACTCCTCGCCCCACACCCTGACCCAGGTGTCGAAGAGCACCAGATTGATGCGGGCGTGGCTGGACAGGGCCTGCTGATCGTTCTTGATCGGCCCGTCCAGCTTGTTGTCGGCGAACAGGCGGTGGGTCAGCTCATGGACGATCGCCGCCTTGCGCACAGATTCGGTCGCCTTGGCGTCGAAGTGGAGCGGGAAGGCGGTGGTGGGTCCCGCGTGCACGAGTGCATGGAAGAACCTGCCCTTGAAGGCGAGCTTGGAGAGGTCGGTCAGCGCTTCTACGATTCGGCTTCCGTCTGCGTCCCAGATTGCCTGGTACCCTGCTGCCGCCTCGACCAGGTCCGGCCGGTCCGCCTCCGGATGGAAGCTGAATGACAGCACTTTCGGCGGGGCACGCTACCACGCGGGCGCGGCCGGGCCAAGTCCCTATCCGACCGTCTCGACCGTCTCGATCGGCTCCGGCTGGCGCCCGGGCTGGGCCGCCTGGGTCGGGGTGCGGCGGTAGCGGGTCACCAGCAGGCAGGACAGGGCCGCCACCAGCAGGGCCGCCACCGGGACCAGCAGCGTCGGTCGCATGGCGTCGATGAACCCCGCCTCGAACACCTGGTGGGCGGCGCGGGCCATGGCGGCCAGCACCTGCGGGGGCAGCCCGGGGAGGTGTGGCAGCGACACCGAGCCGACCTCGAGCTGCCCCCCCTGAGCGGCCTGGCTGAAGCCGGCCACGAACCGCTGCCGAGCGGCTGGCGGAACCTGCCCGGCGTGGTTCAGGGCCTCCTGCCGCAGGGTGGTGGCAAGCTCGGTCTCGAGCACGGCGCCCACCACCGCTGCCCCCAGCGTGCTCCCTACCTGCCGGATCGTGTTGTAGGCGCCCGAGGCCGCCCCCGCCAGCCGCGGCTGCACGTTGCGCATGGCCTCGGTGGCCATGGGCGCGAAGGTGCAGCCCACTCCGATGCCGGCCAGCAGCAGCCCGGGCAGGAGGGTCAGCCAGTCGGTGTCGGTGCCGGCGCGCCAGTCGACGAAGGCCATGCCCAGCCCGAAGCAGGCCAGGCCGAACATGAGGACGTACTTGCCCCCCAGACGATCGGCCAGGCGGCCGGCCAGGGGCGCCATCGGCATCGAGGCCACCGACATCGGCAGCAGGGTCAGGCCGGCGGCGATCGCGGTCATGCCGAGGGCGGCCTGCAGGTAGATGGTGAGCGGGAGAAAGAGCCCGACCATGGCGAAGGAGACGGCGGCCGAGATCCCGCTCATGACCGCATAGTTGCGGTCCCGGAACAGGCCGAGCGGAACCAGCGGGGTGAGCCGGCGGCGGTCCCAGAGGACGAAGAGGGCCAGCAAGAGGCACGAGACCACCAACACTGCCGGAATCGTCAGCGGCAACGGGCCGAGGTGGGTGATCGTGCCCCAGTGGTAGCGCTCGCCCTCGATCAGACCGAAGTTGAGGGCGAACAGTCCTGCGGTGGCCAGGGCAACGCCCACCGGCTCCAGCCGGGAGGCCCGTCCCGGACGGAGGTCGGGCACGATCAGGAACGTCGCCAACAGCACTCCCAAGCCGATGGGGACGTTGACGTAGAAGATCCAGCGCCAGCTGACGTAGGTGGTGAGGGCGCCGCCCAGGGTGGGCCCGGCGATGCTGGCAATCCCGCCGATGGCGCCCCAGATGCCGAAGGCGGCGCCGCGGCGAGCGGGTGGGAAGATCGAGGTCAGGATGGCCAGCGTCTGAGGTGTCAGCAGGGCACCGCCCGCCGCCTGGAGGGCACGAGCGGCAATCAGCTGGTCGGGATCGCGGGCCAGGCCGCACAGCGCGGAGGCGGCGGTGAAGACGACGATCCCGATCGCGAACAGGTTGCGCTGGCCGAAGCGGTCTCCGAGCCGTCCGGCGGTGATCAGCAGGACGGCATAGGTCAGCGTGTAGGCGTTGAGAACCCAGAGCACCTGGTCCAGCCCGGCCTGGAGGCCGTTGATGATGCTGGGGATGGCGATGTTGACGATGGTGAGGTCGAGCAGGACCATGAAGAAGCCGCCGCATAGCACCATCAGTACGAGCCAGGGGTTGGCCGGTCGCTCTCTCATCGCTTCGCCTCCATCTCGGGCGACGCCACGCCGAGGCCCGGGCCAGGCCCGCCGCCGGACCAGCCGACAGCCCACTCCAGCCGTCCAGACTCGATCTCGTCCGCGATTCGGCGAGCCCACTCGGCCTGGAATCGCCGCTGGTCCTGGGCCAGCTCCACCTCGATCAGGGAGAGGCGGGTCAGGCCTCCCCGGCGGTGGTGGTCGTGCAGATCTTGCCAGCGCCGGTGCTCCGCCTCCAGCGCCTCCGCCCGGCGGCGCAACAGCGCCGCTGCCTCTTGGCGAGGCAGGTGGTAGAGGAACGCCAGCCCGGCCTCGAAGGCGCTGTACTCAGGGGTGGGGACCGCGATCAGCTCGCGCAGGCGGTCCTGGAGCTGGCTCCGCCCGTCGGGGGTCAGGGCATAAAGAGTGTGCTCGGGTCGGTTGCCCTGCCGGGCCGCCCCGAGCGGACGCACCCAGCCCAGGCGGCTGAGCTGGGCGAAAGTGTGGTAGAGGGTACCCATGCTGAGCCGGATGTGGCGGTCCATACAGCGCCCCCGCATGGTCGTGGCAACGTCGTAGGGATGCCGCGGCCGTTCGGCGAGGAGCCCCATGACCGCCAGGGCCAGCGGTCCGAGCCGTTCCATCGGACGGGTAGAACACTTACTCCGTTGGGGATATTTCAATTGGAATGATCCAATTGGAATAACCGGGCAGTGCTCCCGGAGCGGAGGCCGCGGTACGGTCCCCGGTGATCGGCCGGGCTCCGCCGGCCGGCGGGCGGTGGAGGTGAGGAGACGTGGCGGTGGCGCCCGCTCCCGACCCCACAGGCCCCACGGGCAAGCGCCAGCGGGCTGGTAGGGTTGGGCGGATGGCGCACCTGCCGATGCCGCTGCTGGCCGGGCTGGCCCTGCTCGCCGGGATGCTCTCGTTCAGCTCTCCTTGCACCCTGCCCCTGGTTCCTGGCTACCTCGGCTATCTGTCCGGGGTCACCTCCAGCCGGGGTCGGATGGTGGGCGCGGCCGGGCTGTTCGTGGTCGGCTTCTCGGTCGTCTTCGCCGCTCTGGGGGCGGGTGCATCCAGCGTGGGCGCCCTGCTCCTGGAGCACCGACTGGTCCTGGAGCGGGTGGCCGGGGCGTTGATCGTGCTGCTCGGCCTGTTCGTCCTGGGCCTGGTCCGGCCCTCGGTCCTGATGCGTGAGGGTCGGCCCCTGATGGAGCGGGTACGTCCCGGGCCGGGCGGGGCGCTGCTGCTGGGGCTCGCCTTCGCGGTCGGCTGGACCCCGTGCGTGGGCCCCGTCCTGGCCTCGATCCTGCTCCTGGCCGGCACCCAGGCCACGGTGTGGCGGGGGCTCGTGCTGCTGCTGGTCTACGCGCTCGGCCTGGGCCTACCGTTCTTGGCCGCCGCGCTCTTCCTGGAGCGGTTCCGGGTCGTCAGCGCCTGGCTGCGGCGCCACACGGTGGCCGTCAACTCGGTGGGCGGGCTGCTGCTGATCGCGATGGGCGTGCTGGTCTTCACGGACCGGTTCACCCAGCTGCTCTCCCCGGCCCTCGCCCTCTATGCCCAACTCAAGTGGCCGCCGATCTGACCGGTCGAACCTCCTCCGCTCGGCAAGCAACTCAGGCCGCCCGCAGGGGCAGCGTCCGTACCCCGTAGACGATGTGGCTCTGGAACCGCTCCAGACGCTCCCGATCCACCACCAGCGGCCGCTGGAGCAGCGCCCGCAGCGCGATCCTGGCCTCGAGCCGGGCAAGCGGGGCTCCCAGGCAGAAGTGGATCCCCTGCCCGAAGGCGAGGTGGTGGTTGGGCTGGCGGTGGATGTCGAAGCGGTCGGGATCTGGGAACTGCTCGGGATCCCGGTTGGCGGAGCCGATCCAGGCCAGGACCGGTGCCCCCGCCGGCAGCTCTTGGCCGTCCAGGGTGGCCCCCGGCCGGGCGATTCGAAACATGGCCTGGATGGGGGACCGGTAGCGCAGCACCTCCTCGATCGCCCCTTCCAGCAGATCCGGCCGCTGGCGAAGCTCGGCGGCTGCCTGGGGGTGTTCGTCCAGGCACAGCACCGCGTTCCCGATCAGGTTGGTGGTGGTCTCGTTGCCGGCGATCAGGAGGAGGACGCAGAAGCTGATCAGCTCCGAGCGGGTGAGCGACTCCCCGTCCACCCGGGCCTGGACCAGGGCGCTGATCAGGTCCGAGCCGGGTCGGCTCCGGCGCCGGTCGAGTAGCTGGCCGAAATAGGCCTGCATCTCCTCCCGGGCCTGCCGGACCGGCATCCCCGCCCCGCCTCCGGTCACGACCGCATCCGACCAGCGCTTGAAGCGCTCGCGGTCCTGAGCCGGGATGCCGAGCAGGCCGGCGATCACGGTGATCGGCAGGGGCACGGCCAGGTCGCGGATCAGGTCTGGCTCCGGGGGTAGCCGTTCCAGCAGGCCAGCCGTGATCTGCTCGATCTGGCCTGCCAGCTGCTCCACGGTGCGGGGGGTGAAGGTCTGGGAGACGAGCGAGCGGAGCTGGCGGTGCCGAGGTGGGTCGGTGTTGAGCAGGCCCAGATCGCCGAACTCGGAGGAGAAGGACTGGTGGTCGGAGAGCACGGGCTGCACGTCCCGGTAGCGGAAGACCATCCAGCCCCGACGGGGATCGGCGGAGATCGGCTGCTCCTCGCGCATGCGTCGATACCAGGGAAAGGGCTCGGCGGCGGCGAGGCCGGGACCGCCGGGGTCGAGTGAGGCCATGCTCCGAGCCTACCGGCTCCGGCGACGCTCGGCCGCGCAACCGGGCCGCCCCTGGGGGCGTAGTGCGTAGTGGATGACAGCGGTCGAGACCTCCCATGCGCTCGCCAGGTTCCGCCCTGCGTGGCCAGGTGATCCCGACGTGACCGCGCTGGCCCGGGCCGCCCGGGGCGGCGATCGGGACGCCTTCGAGGCGCTGGTCCGCCGCTACCAGCGCCGGACCTACGGCCTCGCCTACCAGTACCTGCGCGATCCCGTCGAGGCCCAGGACCTGGCTCAGGAGATCTTCGTCCGACTCTTCCGCAATCTCGGTCGCTTCGACCCGGAGCGCCCCTTCGAGCCCTGGTTCTGGCGGCTGGCCGCCAACGTCGCCGCCAGCTATCGGCGCCGGCGGCCGGTGGCCCCGGACCGACTGACGGCGGTACTGCCGGCCGCGGACGCGGCTGACGGGCTACCTCTGGAACGGGCGCTGGCCGGGCTCGGCGAGGGACTCCGGCTTCCCATCCTCATGCACTACTACCTGGACCTCCCGGTCGAGGAGATCGCGGCCGCTATGGGTCTCAGCGTGAGCGCGGTCAAGTCCCGGATGCACCGGGCCCGTGCGACCCTGCGTCGTGCGCTGGTGGAGGACGGATGAGGAGGGAGATGGACTGCACCGAGGTCCGCGCCCGTCTGGAGTCGCTCTGCGACGGCGAGCTCGAGGAGCCGTGCGCGGCCAGGCTGCGCGGGCATCTGGAGCGCTGCCCGGCGTGTCGCGCCCATTACGCCGAAGCGGCCTCCCTGCCCGCCCGCCTGGCTGCGCTGCCCGCTCCCGAGCCGCCTGCCGGCTTGCTTCCCGGTGTCCTCCATCGGATCCGCCGGGAGCGGGTCGGCCGGGCTCGCCTCTGGGGCTTGCCCGCGGCCGAGCTGCTCCTGTTCGGCGTGGTGCTCTGGTACCTCTCCGGCCCCCAGGGCCTGGTCACGCTCATGCAGCGCACGGCCGCGGATGCCGCCAGCCTGCTCGGCTGGGGAGCCGGGGTGGCCCATCTGCCTGCAGCCACCGCCGGCGACGTCTTCCTGCTCCTGTTGTTCGGGCTGCTGGTGGTGGTGACCGTCTATCACCTGACCCTGCTCGCCCGGGCCGGTTTCAGGACCTCATGAGCATGCGCTGGCGCTGGGCGTTGCTGTTCGGGGGGCTGGTGGCGGTGGGGGTGGCGCTGAGCTGGGTCGACGCCACGGCGGCCCGATCGCTGTTCCCACAGCCGCCACCGATCCATCATCTGTTCGCGGCTCCGCCCCGCCGGCGGGTGTTGGCGTTCCTCGGCAGCCGGATGGTGCTGTACCGGGCCCTGGGTCCGGTGGGGGGACCCTTCACCTTCTGGTGGTTCCTGCTGGTGGGCGCGGGCGCGGTCCTGGCCCCGCTCGCGGTCATGGTGCTGGTGCCGGGGCGCGCCGCCCGAGCGGCCCGACATCTGGGCCGGGTCGGACTGTCGGTGCCACTCGCCGCCGGCGTGGCCAGCTTGCTCCTGGTGCTGGCGCTGACCGTCCTCTTCCGGTTCACCTTCGTGCTCCTGGAGGTGGCCCCCATCGCCTGGGCGGTGGGGGCGGTGGCGGCCATCTTCGGCCTGGCCGGGATCAGCCTGGCCCTGGGCCGCTGGCTGCGCGCGCGTCTGGGGCCGGTGCCGCCGCTGGTGGCGGCGGGGACGGCGATGCTGATCTTCGTCGATGTCGGTTTGGTGCCGCTGGCCGGCTGGCTGGCCTTCGGGGGGGTAACGGTGATCGCGCTCGGACTGGCGGTGCTGACCCGGCTGGGATCGCCAGCGGGCTGGAGCATCGAGGAGCTGGATCTGTGAGGGGCGGGGGGCGCCGGCTCGCCTGACCGCCCACAGCGCAATGTGGGAGGCCGATTCGTGGTTCGAAACATCCAAGCCCTTCCCGGGCCTGCCCGGCGCCAGCGACGGCTGACCGGAGCCCGGGCCGCAGTGGGCGCCCTGCTGCTGGTGCTGGCGCTGCTGGTGGCGCTCACCGTGCACGACATCTTCTTCGCCGCCTCCGGGGAGCAGGTGCCCGGACGCCTGGTACCGGTCGCCCTGACCACGGTGAGCTCGACCGTCACCGGGACGGGGTCGCTGGAGCCCGCCAACCAGGCCAGCGTCAACTTCAAGGTCGGGGGGACCGTGAGCCAGATCGACGTCTCGGTGGGCCAGCAGGTGCAGGCCGGCCAGGTCCTGGCCACGCTCGACCCCACCGCACTACAGGATGCGCTGATGGAGGCGCAGGCCAACCTGCAGAGCGCCGAAGCCAACCTCCAGAACGCCCAGGACCCGGTGTCAGCGGCCCAGCTCGCCCAGCTGGAGCAGCAGATCTCGGACGCGGAGCAGTCCTACCAGGACACCGTGGCCCAGGTCGACGTCACCCAGCAGCAAGACCAGCAAGCGGTCACCCAGGCCCAGCAGAGCTACAACGCCTGCGTCAGCCAGAACGGCAGCAACGCAGGCACCGCCTGTGCCGGCCAGCTCTCGACCCTGCAAAAGGCCCAGGAGCAGCAACAGCTGGACGGCGTCGGCGACAAGCAGAAGCTGGACCAGGCGGCCCAGGCGGTGACCAACGCCAAGGACACCTTGGCGGTGGACGAGCAGCCCAAGCCGGGAGCGGTGCAGTCGGCCCAGGCCTCGGTCATCAGCGCCCAGGCGGCGGTGCAGACGGCTCAGCAGAACCTGGCCGACGCCACCCTGACCGCCCCGGTCTCCGGTGAGGTGGTCGAGATCAACGGCGCGGTGGGAGACGTCGTCTCTGCCGGCTCGGGCGTCGCCTCATCCACCGGCGTCACCGGCGCCAGCTCCTCGTCGGGGACCGGAGCCGCCTCGTCGGGGGCCTCGAGCGGCGCCTCCTCCGGGAGCAGCTCAGGCTCCAGCTCAAGCCCCTTCATCCTGATCGAGGATTTCTCCAGCTGGGAGGCGGTGGTGCCCTTCGCCGAGGCGGACGCTGCCAAGCTGCAGCCCGGCCAGCAGGCGTCCATCACCTTTGCCGCCATCCCCAACCTGACCATCACCGGCACCCTGCTCAGCGTCAGCCAGGTCGCCCAGGTGGTCTCCAGCGTCGTCAACTACGACGCCACCTTCAAGTTGCTCCAGAGCGACCCACGCCTGCGCGCGGGCATGACCGCCAACGCCGCGGTCACCGTGGCGCAGGCCAGTAACGTGCTGGCGGTGCCCAACCTGGCGGTCCGAACCGTGGGCGGCACTACCGTGGTCGACGTCTACAGCCGGGGCCGGATGGTGACAGTCCCGGTCACCACCGGCCTGGTCGGCGACACCATGACCCAGGTCAACGGCGACCTGCGACCGGGTGAGGAAGTGGTGGAGCCGATCGCCACACTGAGCACGGGAGCGGGCCTCGGCGGGGGCGGAGGCAGGTTCGGTGGTGGGGGCCTCGGGATCCTTGGAGGCCTGGGCCGGGGGTGATCATCTCGCTCCAGCGGGTGACCAAGGTCTACCGGATGGGCGAGGTCGAGGTGCACGCCCTCCGCGGGATCGACCTGGAGGTCGAGGAAGGTGAGTTCGTGGCGGTGGTCGGGGCCTCGGGCTCGGGCAAGAGCACGCTGATGAACATCCTGGGGTGCCTGGACGTCCCCACCACCGGCCGCTACCTGCTCCAGGGGATCGACGTCGCCGATCTGGACGACGACCAGCTGGCGGTCGTCCGCAACCGCCTGATCGGGTTCGTGTTCCAGTCCTTCAACCTGATCCCCCGGGCGACCGCTCTGCACAACGTGGAGATGCCGCTGATCTACGGTGGCCAGCGCCGGGAACGCCGGGATCGGGCCCTGGCCGCGCTGGAGGTGGTGGGGCTGGCCGATCGCGCCCAGCACCTCCCCTCCGAGCTGTCCGGCGGTCAGCAGCAGCGGGTCGCGATCGCCCGGGCCCTGATCAACGACCCCGCCATCGTGCTCGCCGACGAGCCCACCGGCAACCTGGACAGCGAATCCAGCGCCGAGATCATGCAGGTCTTCACCGAGCTGAACCGGGAGGGGAGGACGGTGATTCTGATCACCCACGAGGCGGACATCGCCGCCTACGCCCGGCGGGTGGTACGGATGCGCGACGGGCTGATCGTGGGTGACGAACGTCTGGCGGTGACGCCCGGCTCCGAGGAGCGGTGGCGATGAGCGTGCTCGAGGCCCTTCGGGTGGCCTGGGGCGGGCTCACCGCCAACCGGCTCCGCTCCGGCCTGACCATGCTCGGGATCCTGATCGGGGTGGGGGCCGTGATCCTGCTGGTCGCGGTCGGGAATGGCACCTCGGAGCGGGTCCAGCAGCAGATCGAGTCCCTGGGCTCCAACCTGCTGGTCGTCTATCCGGCGGCGACCACCTCGAACGGGGTTTCCCAGGGTTTCGCCTCGGGGTCCACCCTGACCATGGCCGACGTCCAGGCGCTTCAGAACCGGCAGAACGCGCCCAACGTGGTCGCCGCCGTTCCCACCACGGGGGGCCGGGCCCAGCTCACCTACGGCGACCTGAACTGGGCATCGAGTCTCACCGGCACCACTCAGGACTTCCCCCAGGTCCGCGACTACCAGCTCGCCGAGGGCCAGTTCTTCACCCAAGCCCAGGTCCAGGGCGACGCCAAGGTGGCGGTCCTGGGGGCGACCGTGGCCCAGGAGCTCTTCCCCACCGGCCAGGACCCGATCGGGCAGACCGTCTACATCAACCGACAGGCCTTCCAGGTGATCGGGGTCTTTGCTGCCAAGGGCACCTCCGGCCTGGGCAACCAGGACGACTTCGTCGCCGTCCCCATCACCACCGCCTGGGCCTACCTCCTGGGCGGTGGCCAGACCAACGTCCAGGAGATCTTCGTCGAGGCCAGCAGCGCCGCCGCCATCCAGGCGGCCCAGGCCGAGATCACGGAGACGCTGCTCGAGACCCACCACATCAGCGACCCGGCCCAGGCCGACTTCCAGGTCCTGAACCAGGCCCAGATCCTCAGCACCGCATCGCAGACCACCCAGACCCTCACCGTCCTGCTCGGTGCCATCGCTGCCATCTCGCTGGTGGTCGGGGGCATCGGGATCATGAACATCATGCTGGTCACCGTCACCGAGCGGACCCGGGAGATCGGGATCCGCAAGGCGATCGGTGCCCGCCGGCGGGACGTGCTGCTGCAGTTCCTGATCGAGTCCATGTTTCTGTCCGCAGTGGGCGGGGTCCTGGGCATCGTGGTCGGCGGGCTTGCGGCTCTGGAGTTGCCCAACCTGGTTACCGGCCTGACCACGCTCGTCTCCGGCCCCTCGGTGTTGCTGGCCTTCGGTGTCTCGGTGGGGATCGGCCTCTTCTTTGGCATCTACCCCGCCAATCGAGCCGCCCGGCTCAATCCCATCGAGGCCCTTCGCTACGAGTAGCAAGGAGGAGATAACCGGTGAACACTCGCGTCGTGATCGCCTGCCTGGCGGTGCTGGTCGGTCTGGCAGCGGGCTTCTACGGCGGCTACAGCTTCGGCCAGGCCCACGCTTCGACCCGGAGCGGGAGCGGTGCCGCCCTGGCCGGAGCGGGAGGGGGGAACGCGGTCGGTGGTGGCGGGACCCTGGCCGGCCTACGGAGCTGCCCCTCGCCGCGACCGAGCGGCCGCAGCGTGAGCAACCGCAATCGGGGCGCGGTCACCGGCACCATCAGCCTGCTCACTCCCAGCGGATTCACGGTTGACAACAGCCGCTGCGGGACGCAGACCAAGGTCACGTTCGCTCCCTCGGTGACGGTGGTGAAGACGGTGACCGGATCGACCTCCGATCTGGCCAACAACGACAACGTGATCGTGATCGGCAGCCGTGAGTCGGACGGGAGCATCCAGGCCACGACCATCGAGATCACGCCTGCCGGCACTGCCGTGGGCGGTTTTGGCGGCTTCGGCGGTGGGAGCAGCACCGGCTCCACCACCGGTTGAGTGAGGGTGGCTCGCCTGATCTGGGTGCTCCTGGCTGCCCTCCTCATCCTGGGCGGGCTCGATGTCCGCAGCCGCGGGCTCCTGGGTGTCGGCCCCGACCTCGCCGTCGGCGTCGGGGCCGGCATCAGCTGCGGCCTGGCAGGAAGCCTCGTCCACGACCTGCTGGTCCGCCCGCTGAGGCGTCGGCGATAGGCTGAGGTCGATGTGCCCCTCGCCCGCCGGGGGCGACCGGCGCCTCCACGTGGTCGTCCACGGGCTGGTCCAGAACGTCGGCTTCCGCTACTTCGTGCTCCGCCGCGCCCGAGCCATGGGGCTCAGGGGCTGGGTGCGGAACCGGCCCGAGGGGACCGTCGAGTGCCTGGCCGAAGGTGAGGCGAGAGCGCTGCAGGAGCTGCTGCGAGATCTCGAGCGAGGGCCTCAGGGGGCCCGGGTGACCCGGCTGGAGGTGGAGTGGGGCCCGGCCGGCGGGAATCTGGCCGAGTTCAGCATGGTGTGGTGAAGGTGCCGGTGGAACCTCGCTCATTCGGGTGAGGGGATCGGCGCGGGCGGCCGCCGTCCGGACGGAGAATCGGAGGACCGTGGACCGGATCCTCATGGAGGGCATGGTCTTCTTCGGCCGTCACGGCGTCTTCCCCGCCGAACGCCAGGTCGGCACCCACATCACAGTGGACGTGGAGCTGGAGGCCGATCTCGCCCGTGCCGGTCGGAGCGACCGGCTGGAGGACACCGTGAACTACGCCCGCGCCTACGAGGCCGTGCGCGAGGTGGTGGAGCAGGACTCCTGCCATCTGCTCGAGGCGGTTGCGCAGCGGATCGCGGATCGGCTGCTCGAGTTCCCTCGGGTGGAGGGGGTGAGGGTGAGGGTCCGCAAGCGCCCTCCCCTGCCTGGCTCGTTCCAGGCCTTCGGCGTGGAGGTGAGTCGGGGACGATGAGCCGGATCGCGTTCTTCGACTGTCCTTCCGGCATCTCCGGCGACATGACCCTGGGCGCCTTGCTCGACGCCGGCGCCGACCCCGAGCTGCTCGATCGCTGCCCCGACGCGTTGGGACTCGGGGCCGAGGTCCGGATCGAGCGGCGCCGCGAGCAGCGGGGCCACCTGGGCGGCATCCGAGTGGTCCTCCACTGCGGCCAGGGGCCACCTCGCAGACTTCCCGATCTGGAGCGGGCAGTGTCCGAGGCCGACCTGCCAGAGCGGGTACGGGAACGGAGCCTGCGCGCCCTGGACCGGCTGGGACGGGCGGAGGCAGCCGTCCACGGCCTGCACCCAGCCGAGGTCCCCCTGCACGAGCTGGGCGGGGCCGACACCCTGGTCGATCTGGTCGGCACCTTCTGGCTACTGGAGGCGCTGGAGCTGGATGCGATCTTCGCCTCGCCGCTGCCAGCCTCGCGTGGCATCGCCCCGGGCACGCTCCGGGTGCTGGCCGGGACCGGCGCCGTCCTCGAGCCGGACCCCAGGTCCGTGGAGCTGGTGACGCCAACCGGGGCGGCCATCCTGGCCACCGTGGCCCGGTTCCAGCGGCCGGCGATGGCGTTGGAACGGGTCGGCTTCGGACTGGGCGCCCGCCCCGACCCCGGCAATGCCCTGGCGCTGTGGGTCGGCCACTCCGCCCCCGAGGCGGCCGAGGTGGTGGTGGTCGAGGCCAACCTGGACGACATGGCCCCCAATCTCCTGGCGCCGCTGGCCGAGGACCTGCTGGCCGCCGGGGCCCTGGACGTGACCCTGGCGCCGGTGTTGATGAAGAAGGGCCGTCCGGGCCAGGTACTGTCGGTCCTGGCAGAGCCTGCCGACGCCGACCGACTGGGTGAGCTGGTGCTGCGGCGGAGCACCACCCTGGGCGTGCGCATGATCCGCGCCTCCCGCCTGGTCGCCGGCCGGCGAGTCCTGGAGGTGGAGCTACCCATGGGGAAGGTCCGGGTGAAGGTGAAGGAGCTGGAGGGGAGGCCGGTCGCGGTGGCCCCCGAGTACGAGGACTGCCGCCGCCTGGGGGGCGACCTGGCAGAGGTGGTGAAGCTGGCGGCCGAGGCCGCCCGGCGGGAGCTCGGGCTGCGATGAGCACTGAGGCCGAAGAGCGAATGGCAATCCGCATCGATGGCCGGGAGGTGGCCGAGCAGATCCTGGCCAACGTGGCCTCCCGCGTCGACTCCCGTCGGCGGCGAGGTCTCCCGCCGCCCCATCTGGCGGTGGTGCTGGTGGGTCACGATCAGGCGTCCGAGACCTACGTCCGAGGCAAGCGCCGCGACGCCGAGCGGGTCGGGATCGCGTCCTCGGACCACCGCCTGCCCGAGACCGCCACCACCGCCGAGGTGGTCGAGCTGGTGGCGCGGCTCAACCACGACCCCGAGGTCTCGGGCGTCCTGGTCCAACAGCCGTTGCCGCTCCAGGTGGAGGTGGCGGCGGTGGTGGAGGCGGTCGACCCGGCCAAGGACGTGGACGGCTTTCACCCCTTGAACGCGGGCAGGCTCCTGCTCGGCCAGCCGGGGATCCTGCCCTGCACCCCTGCCGGCATCCTGCGCATGCTCGATCACTACGGAGTGGTGCTGGAGGGCCGACGGGCGGTGGTGCTGGGCCGCAGCAACATCGTCGGCAAGCCCACGGCGGTGCTGCTGCTGCGCCGCCACGCCACCGTCACCGTCTGCCACACCCGGACCCGCGGCCTGGCCGAGGTGTGTCGTGAGGCCGAGATCCTGGTGGCCGCGGCCGGTCGCCGGCACCTGGTTCGGCCGGATTGGATCCGGCCCGGGGCGGCGGTCATCGACGTGGGCGTGAACCGTGGGCCGGACGGCCGGTTGAGCGGCGACGTCGACCCGGAGGCGGCGCGGGTGGCGGGCTGGCTGAGCCCGGTACCGGGCGGCGTGGGGCCGGTGACCCGGGCCATGCTGATGGCCAACACTCTGCAGGCGGAGGAGGAGCGCCGGCCGTGACCACCGGCTCCGCGCTCACCTATCCCGAGGCGGTGGCCGCCATCACCTCCCTTGGCCGTTTCGGGATCAAGCTCGGGCTGGAGCGGATGCAGGCGATCCTGGACCAGCTCGGCCATCCCGAGCAGGGAGTGCGTGGGGCCCTGATCGCCGGCACCAACGGCAAGGGCTCGACCGCGGCCTTCCTCGAGTCGATCCTGCGGGAGGCGGGGCTCCATACCGGGATGACGCCCAGCCCCCACCTGCGCTCGTACACGGAACGGATCCAGCTCGATGCCCGGCCCATCTCCGAGGCCGACTTCGCGGCCGCGCTGTCCGAGCTGCGGCCCCGGCTGGGGCCCGTGATCGAGCGGCTGGGGGCGCCGACCGAGTTCGAGGCCCTGATCGCGCTGGCACTGGCCTGGCTGGGGCCGCGCGCCGACCGCCTGGTCATCGAGGTGGGCATGGGCGGGCGGCTGGACTCGACCAACGTGCTCGATCTGGGGGTGGCGGTGATCACCGGGGTTGCCCTCGATCACCAGCGCTACCTGGGCGATACGGTGGAGCAGATCGCGGCCGAAAAGGCCGGGATCATCAAGGCCGGGAACGTGGTCGTGACCGGCGCCGAGGGACCGGCCCTGGCCGTCATCGAGCAGGCCGCGGCGGCCGTCGGCGCGGCCGAGCTCTGGCGGCTGGGGAAGGAGATCGAGCTGCAGGTCAACTCGCTGGGCTGGGAGGGTGCTTGCCTCGAGCTCCGCGGCCCCGGCTTCTCCTACCGGGATCTGGGCATCGCCCTTCTGGGCGACTTCCAGCCGGCCAACGCCGCGCTGGCGGTGGCCGGCTGGAAGTCGCCCAGAAGGGCGATGCCCAGATCCCGGT